>NZ_JEXX01000016.1:0-81138 GCF_000582055.1 Acinetobacter sp. 766875
CCATACGTAAAGAGAGTCTGAATAAAGATTTGATCATTAAACAGCATTGAATAGCGGTGTCAGAGTAAGTTTGATTTCGACCATGCTTGCCTTGTGATTGTGCATACCACTGGGTCTTTGGATCGAACCAAATGGCAATATTCCCACGATTAATGAGAGCTCGGTTATATGCGGGCCAATTGGTTGTGCGGTAGATTTTTTGTGTAGGCTTCTTCATTTGAAAATTATATTGCTGAAGAAGCCCTTAAGAACAGCTTTGTGCAACAAAGCCGTATAGCGTTAATAAAATAAGAGCCCACTTAAAGTGAGCTCTTAATTTATACATCTAGAAACGCCAATTGTAGAATAAATCGATCGCTCGTTCTAAAGACTGACTTGCTTCTAAATATAGACGGCGATTCATTTGATAACGCAGCGTAAGTTTATTGACTGGCGTGAATACCCCGACACCATAACGAATAAACAAATCAGGCGTAATATATCCAGTTAAGCTTACCTGAGTATCATCACCCGTACCTTGTGCATCTAATGCAAGACCACTTAAGCCGAAAGTACGTCCAATTTGATTCGTGAAAGCGCGTGTACCGCCCAAGCCCATACTAATACCAGCAGCAGCGATTGTATTGTTTACATCAGATTTAAAACCTTCCGCATTACTTAAACCGCTTGAGCCTTCATTAATACGACCTGTCACTAATGCATTTAATGCTTCTTGTTCAGATAAGCCCGCATCGTTATAAACTTGAATGTTTGGTGATGATGCAGTACCTGTAACACGAACGCCAACCATACTACCCTGAACATTTTTATTTGCATCTATATCTAAAGTTGGGTTTGCCAATGGGCCATTGAAACGGGCAATAGCACGGTTCAAATCTAAGCTTTGACCATAAGCTTCAATTTTCACCTTTTGACTTACACCAATAGCACCCATCGCGCGCATTGCCGTTTCATAACCACGCTGAGTTAAGTTCAAACGACCCACTAAAGGAATATTACTGTTAAAGCCTTGGAAGATAACTTGATTACCAATATTTACCGAAATATCGGCACGGATATCCCAAGGTTTTGCTGCACGTAAAATTGCAAGTGGGTCTTGGCCTTGACGGACAATACGAACATCTGAAGATGTATTAATGACAGGTGCTGTTGTTTCAGGCATTGAAATACGTGCACGAGGAACATCTACCGACCCTTTCAAACTTAAACGTTTGTCGAAAGGATACATATCGAGTGTCAAATTCGGATTTGCAATAGCTGTAATTAATGGTGCTTGACGTACGAGTAAGTTATCACCTTTTAAGTTCAACTGTAGACGTGGAGAATCTTTCCAATCGAAACTACCTTTAAGTAAACCTACCCCTTGTCCACTGTTAAATGCGCCATCAATTGTTGCCATATCCTGACGAATAGATGAATACACTTGTACATTGGTTAAGTTCACTGGCAGGGAAATCATACTGATTGCCCCATTTTTCAAACGCATCTCACCCGTAAATTGCGGTTGGGTTAATGTACCATTTACTTTACCTGCCAAGGCTAAAGTACCACTCATTGAACGCACATCTTGAATAAATGGTTTTAAAACTTTTAACTGTACATCATTAAAGGCGACCTCACCATGCATTGGCATAGATGGTTGGTATGGATTAATAATGACATTCGCGTATCCGGTACCAATATCTGGTGTTTTTACATCAACACGGAACAATAGACCATCTGAAATGCTTTTCGCAATTACACTCAGCTCATCATAAGTCAACGTGGTTGGCGGATCTTGAGGGTCTTCTGCTGCTAAACCTAGTTCACCTTTTCTGGTTACTAAGCGTGCATCAAGTTTAGGATGTCCACCATTTACCCAAGACGCTTTAGCATAACCATTGAGTTGACCCGTCATAGCCAAACCTTCCGGCATAAATGCGGCAAAATCTCCTAAATCCAGATTTTGGGTAATAAATGAAATATTGCCTTGTGCTTTACTCACACGTACAGGTTGGTCAAGGCATAACTGACTATTTCTACTTTGCCAGCAATGCTGCCCAACATATAGCTCAGAACGTGCTGATGAAAACACAACAGGCGCATTTTGATTTTGTGCTAAACGAATTCGACGCGAATCAAAACTACCTTTTTGAATTTGGCCCAACCAATCATTATTTTGGTTAAAACCGCCTGCTAACTGCACATAAAATTTAGAAATATTATTATTTGCCTGAACTTTTAATAAGTGTGCTTTTCGTGTTCCAGTTAAATTGACTTCAGCAGACTGGATTAGACGGCTACCACTACGTAAATTATCAAGCTTTGCTGTGAGCTGAGTTGGAGTTGTTTCGGAAGTTGGTAGTTCACCCTGTACACGCAGTTTTTTAACGCTCACTAAATTATTGAAAGCGAAGTTATCAACTGCAATATTAGCTGTAGCCTTCAAGCGCGGCTGAGATTGAACACTTAAATCTCCATAAGCACGGCCACTTAGACCCGGATACAACTCATAAAGCGCAGGCGCATTGAGCTTGATTTTTAAATTCTGTGCATTACCAGTCGCCTGTAACTGGTTTTGTGCATACACTAAAAATAGATTATTCGCTTCAAATTGCTGAGGTAAAAAGCCCTTTTGGTTCGAATCCATCAGTACAGATAAGTTACCTTTACCTCTCACTGGCTTATTATTCAAAAATCCTGCAAGGTTCAATTGCTGAATATCAATACGCTTTAACTTATCAGACCAAACACCTTGCGTTTTTACATTTCCTGAAATTTCGCCTTTTACACTAGAAACAAAATATTGAGGTTTAAAACGCACAAGCGAACTATTGATATCCCAAGCAATACGATCTTTTAAATTTAATGATCCAGTCGCGTAAATTTTTCCAGCCACACCATCGTGTTGTAACTGACTAATTCGAATAAACTCTGGAGTACCAGCAAGAGAGAACTTTAATAACCCATTAGCCTGATTAAGTGCTTTTAAAGATCCATCATAATTCACTGCAAAACCTTTAAAACCACCACCGGCTTTAACATCATTAAATAATAAAGCTGCCGTACTTTTCCCAGCTAACGCAACCGTTTCTTGGTTTGCTTGAGCCAACTGGCCTTTTAAATCAATTTTTTCAAGTTGAATGATTTGTTGATTTGGCTTGGCAAAACCACTTGCTTTGATTGATCCATTAAGTAAGTTTACCGGTGCAGCTGCATGAATACTTTGTGGATTAAAGTCTTTAGCATTTAATAACGCATTCCATGCCAACTGACGTTTTTCGGTAGGTAATAAAACTTTAGCCTGACCTGTGAGGCTCCCTTTTTGAGCCGCAAAATTAAAACTAGGAACATTAAGAATATTATCTTTAACATTCAATGTTGCTAAATATTGTCCAGCTGGCAATAAGGTTTGTTCATGCTGATATACTTTAGTTGCCACTTTAATATCTTGCTGACCATCCCGCAAAGTCAAATCTACTTGACCACTATCACTGCTTAACCAACCTATATATGGCATAGCACGATCTATTTTGGACCAAGCTACATTCATAAACATTGGCTGTGGTTTTTTATTCTTTTCAGGTGCTTGATTTAATTTAAGTTTCCAAGACTCATAGCGGTCAAAGTCGACATTAGCAAATACTTCAGTGCCTTTTTCTAAAGAGCCAGTTGAAGCAACTACAGCATCTAAACTTGGTGGTAAGAAGTCCTGAACGACCTGAGGGATAGCTTTATCTTTAGGATTAACATGATCTAAACGACCTTTTACATCCCAAGTGACATGATCTTTCCAGTTCACCAACCCTTTAAGGTTAACTGCACCTTTCATGACCTGACCATTAAAGTCTGTAATATTCAGCTGATGAACCAAATCAGTATTCATTAAGGCGTTGTATTGACCTTCTGGTAAATTTTCCCCTTTTAAATCTGTCTCAAGTGCTAAGTTAAGTTGCTTAACATCCCCCTGAAACTTGATCACACCATTTTTAGCAAATAATTTTTGTTCAACCAGTAAAGGCAAGTGATAATTTTTAAGTAACAATGCACCTTTCATTGGTACTTCATGGCGAACAGGATGTAAAACGACCCAACCTGTTAATAAATCTGGTGTTGTCGTTGCTACACCGGCTTGCAATGTATCTAAACTTCCGCGAGCTGCCACTTTAATATTTTGGATGTTTAAACTTTTTAAAGAAGGAATTCTTAAATCTGCTGTCGCATTCAGTGGATATTTGCCACTAAAGTCCATATTTCCTGTTGCGTTATGAACAGAAAGATACCCCATATCCATACTTGAATTTTCAAATTTCAGTTTTGTCTCTGACCACAAAGCATCATTTAAATGAACATCATGGAAATTTACGACAGAACCTGAATTTTTAATTTCTAAATGATCAACATCTCCCACATCTACACGAAGCACAAATGGTAATTTAATGGGTTTAAACTCAAATGGCTTATCCGATGGCGGAGCTTTGTTAATAATAACTAGGTTACGGACATCTGCATTGCTCAAATGCACTTCTTTTTCTAATATTAAAGAACGCCACCCTAACCGTACATCAGCTCTATCTAAAGTAACGTCAACTTCTTTTAACTGAACAATAATATTTTTAAGAATAATTCCCCGAAGTAAATTACCCCCTTCATATTCATATTTAATGACTTGCTGAGCTTGTAAAACACGGTCTAATAAAAAACGGCTTCCACGGTCAGTCGACATCATAATAATGATGGAAGCAACAAGTAATAAAAGTATGATTAATATTGTCAGCAAGAAGCTACGCAAAATGCGTCGCTTCTTAGGAGAGCTAGGTGCCGAAGTGGGCTGCTGTTCTACTTCCGCCATAAAATAAACCTAATAAAATTTTATTTTTAAAGTTGTGGACCAATAAAGAAATGCAAACGAATCGGATGATTATCATCAGAAATACCTGAAGCCACATCTAAACGAATTGGTCCAATTGGGGACTTCCAACGAATACCGACACCAACACTGTAGGCAGTCGGGTTACTAAAATTCTTATCGTAAGCATTACCAAAATCAGAAAAAACAGCTGCTCGCCAACCCTCTTTGAATTGATAGTTATATTCTAAAGAGCCTACTGCTAGAGCCTGTCCACCAATCTTATATCCATTTTCTTCGGGTGAAAGACTTTTATAATCAAAACCGCGAATTGTCTGGTCACCACCAGTAAAGAATCTTAAATTATAAGGAACTTTATCAAATTCATCGGTAAAAATATAACTAAGATCAGATCGTCCCACAAACTGATGGTTATCATTTTCACCTAAAGAATAAATAAATCTCCAACCTGCTGTTGCAATCGCCATATTAGCATCTGAAAGTAAACTGCTACTTCCCAGTTCTAACTTATAGCTTTGTTTAAATGCTTTCGTTGGATTTAACCTTGTATTACTTGAGGTTTTAGAAGTTTCATAACCAAATAATAACGCTTCTTGCTCTGATGCAGCTGTTTTAAATGCATCTGGCAACTCAGAAATATCAACATTTCCTTTTTGAGTCAGTCGGTCCAGACGGTAACGGACCCCAATAGTGTGTTGCCAATTGCCTAAAGGTTTTTTAATAACTCGCTCACCACCCAATACGGCAGATTCAGTTAATAAACTCACATCAGGACCGATATTATCTCTAGTCTCGCGCTCATAACCACCTACAATGTTAAAGTAATCATTTAATGGATGCTTATAAGGAATACTATAACGGCCATCTATAGACTGACGAATTTGTGAAAGTTCAAAGTTGGCATCAAAGGAGTGGCCATATTCGTTCACAATCGAACGACGATATTGACTACGTAAACGAGCTCCCGTATCAGTACCATAACCCACACCAGTTTCCAGACTATTCAATTTATCCGCATTTAAAGTCACAATAACCGGAATCCGTTTTTCTTCACGTGCTTGGGCTTGTAAACGGTCTTGTTCCGACTCTTGCTCTGCATGATCTGCTGCTGCGGTTTTCAAAGAAGCTGGAGCTGCAGCTAATTGTACATTTTCAGTTCCGGCAAATTGTTTTTCGTCTACCACATTTTGGCTAACCTCTTTACTAGATGAGGCTAATTGTCGTGCTTTAGCAAGCTGTTGTTGTTCTGGAGAAAGCAATTTTGATTCATCAATGGTGACATTTTGCTGATCGACTAATGCTTGTAAATCTGGGGGTAACTCAAGCGGCTTCTCAATTGGATCAGGTTTAATTGAATCAACCAAAGTGTAGTTAAAATAGCGAGAGTTCGTCAGGTTGTTGGCTAAAGCATTTACACGCCAGAATGTGTAGTCATCGCCCTCTTTCCAAGGTGCCATACTCTCAAGAATATTTAATTTGATTGGCAAGGGTTTTGAAGGATCACTCATACGAAACTCAACCTTACCTAGCTTATATCGCTCACCCGTTTCATATTTGAGGTTAATATCTGCTTTGTTTTCAGGTTGGCTTACTTTCACATCGTGTAAACGCCAGTAGGCATCAAAATATCCATTATTTGTTGCGGCATCGACAATTCGACTTTTAGTTGTTTCATACAGACCATGATTAAAGATATCACCCACATCTTGGTCTGGAACTAAACGAATAACTTGAAACTGTGGTTGTTTTGCACCAGCTCCACTGAATTCAATATTTTGTTCATTAATTCGTACCGGCTCATTTGGAGTAACTTTAACTCGAACACGGCTTGCACTTAATTTTTCAAAACGAAACTCAGCATTGTAATACCCCACCGCTTGAGCGGCCTGATTGCTTAGGCTCCTAAGTTGAGGCAATGCTGAATTAAAATCTTCAAATGATTCTTGAGTAAATGTAGATAATTTACCTTTGATATTTTTAGCCAAATCGTCTGGAGCACCCGTAACCTCAGCAGTAATACGAGGTATTTGCTCCATCGGAATCACACGCGGTGGACGAATTTTATTAAATATCCGTTTAAAGAAACCTTTTTCTTCCGGCGGTTCTTCAGTAGCAGCTGTAAGCTCAGGTAAAGTTTTTCCAGTTTCATTAGCTTCGACTACAATCTTACTGTCAGATTGAATCTCATGCATGAGTTGATCAATATTTACAGGCGCCTGATTAATTTCATGTAATTCTGCTTGTGATGCATCATTCACTACCATTTCTGGATGTTTTTGCGTGCCATTTTGGAAGTTCTGAGCTTCAGTTTTTGCCTCTTCTGCTACCCGATAAATCTCATTTGCCATATTCTGGTCAACAGGCATCACGGGTAAATCTTCGAGGTTATCGAGCGTAATTGGCTTAAATTCTTCAATCTGATTTGGAAATTGTTCTTGTTGTTGCAATATAGCCAAGCTATCTTGTTGCTGCTGTGCTTGAGTTACCAGAGTAGCAACATCAGTAATCGGAACATCATTTTGGTTATTTGTATTTGTTTGTTGCAATGATGGATCAGTTACTGACTGGTTTGCTACCGGCGTTACGGTCTCAGCTGAACTTTGAGCATAACAAGGATTAACACATAAACTTAACAATAGGCTGCTACAAATAAGTTTAGGTATACTCTGCATTTTTAGGATTAAATGCATAGAGTGAGAAAGAGTTGACTGTTTAAACTTAATTTTAGAAGGCATGGAAAACTCTAAACTTATTTTTTAATAAACGCACCAATATGAGGATAAAACTCACTCGAAACCATTGATTTTTCATTTAATCAAGCGTTAAAAATATCATACATGGTTTTCGATGCAAATTAACACTCCGTCACATTTTTTAATAAAACTCAATGAAGCTTGTATATGATGAAACAAGATGAATCCCTGATGACATCACGTCGGTTTGTACCGATGTTTTTTACACAGTTTTTTGGCGCATTAAATGACAATGTTTTTAAGCAAGCTTTATTGTTAGTCATTACATATGGTTGGATTCAACAACAATCTGCCCCTGTAAGTACACTCAATAATTTAGCAGCATTATTGTTTATTTTGCCATATTTCTTTTTTTCAGCAACAGCAGGACAAATTGCTGACAAATACGAGCGCTCACAACTTGTGCGTGGCATAAAAATATTAGAAATCATAATCATGCTTATTGGGTCTGCCGGTTTCTTATTGGGGCATTTATGGCTACTGCTTCTGGCTTTATTCTTAATGGGAACACATTCCACTTTTTTCGGACCTATTAAATATGCAATTTTGCCTGAAATTTTAAAACCAAACGAACTTATGTCGGGCAATGCCTTATTTCAATCCGGTACATCGATGGCAATTTTATTCGGCATGATCTTAGGTGGTGCCGTAATTGCATCATCAGAAGGTAATTTACTGTGGATTAGTCTGACTGTAGTCGCTATTGCTTGCATAGGTTATTTATTTAGCCGTTTCATTTTACCCCAAAAAGTTGCTGCACCTGATTTAGATATAGACTGGAACTTTATTCGTACAAGCTTCCAAACTATTACATATGCCAAAAGTTTACCGTTAGTGTTCACCATTTTATTAGGTAATTCGTGGTACTGGTTTTATGGGGCGACTTATTTAACGCAAATTCCGCAGTTGACTCAGCAAAATCTCCACGCATCCGAAAATGTGGTTAGCCTATTACTAACATTCTTCTCAGTCGGTATTGGGGTAGGTTCTCTTCTTTGCCGTAAAATTGGTGGTTCGGAAATCAACATTAAAATGGTGCCGATTGGTACAATTGGCCTTACTGTTTTTGCGCTTTACCTTGCAGCGAGTCTAGCCTTTGTACCAGAGAAAACTGGAGCATTACTAACCTTAAAAGATATTTTCACTCAAGGTTGGGTTTACTACCATGTCATGATTGCTGTGACTTTATTGGGTATTAGTGGCGGTTTTTATATTGTTCCTTTGTATGCCATGATGCAGGCTTACTCACCGCGCTCACATCGTGCCCGTGTTGTTGCAGCAAATAACATTTTAAATGCTGTATTCATGGTTTCGTCAGCAATTTTCTCAATCTTAATCTTAAGTGTTTTAAAAATTGATATTAAAATACTATTTATTATTACAGCTGTACTTAGTGCAATCTTTAGTATCTGGCTTCTTGCCCGACTAAAACCAATGCTTGCCACAGCACATCTTTCTTTGGAGGACTAATTTATGCGCCACTATACGGGAATTGATCAACTTATTAACTCCTTTGATCAGGCATTACGTAGTCTTGTTCCAGGTGCAACAGCAGCACAGCGACAAAATCCGGCTGAAACGGCTGAAACAAAACTTGGAGTTGAAGATGCTCGCCATGTTGCAGGCTTAATGCGTGTTAACCATAGTGGTGAAGTATGTGCTCAAGCGCTTTATCATGGGCAAGCATTAACGGCGAAATTACCAAATGTACGCCGCGAAATGCAACAGGCAGCAATTGAAGAACAAGACCATTTAGCTTGGTGCGAAGACCGTTTAAAAGAGCTAAACAGCCATACAAGTTTATTGAACCCGATTTGGTATGGCCTTTCATATGGTATGGGTGCTCTTGCCGGTATTGCAGGTGATAAATATAGTTTAGGTTTTGTTGCTGAAACTGAACGTCAAGTTAGTCTACATTTGCAAGATCACTTAAACCAGTTACCTGCTCAAGATGAACGCTCTCGTAAAATTTTAGAGCAAATGAATGAAGATGAATTACATCATCGCCATACAGCGCTTGAAGCAGGTGGTGTTGAATTACCTTATGCAGTAAAAATCACAATGACTGCTATTTCAAAGCTAATGACTAAAACCAGTTATTACCTTTAAAAAAACAAAGGATTGATCTCATTCAGATCAATCCTTTTTCAAATATTATTTTAAACCATGATCATATTTGAAACGTTCAATATCTCGAATTGAGTTCCAATAGTTTCTGTTAATACGGTCACGATCAATTTGTAGTTCTCTTAAAAGTTTACGATAGCATTCGCGTTCTTCTGGCTTTAATTTTTCGTTGTAAGCGCTATCAGAATATTGCTTAAATTTTTCGTCATAACGATCATATTCAGCTTTTGCATTGTAGTAATCGGAAGCTGCACGATAATAAGGTCTTAAACGATTACGCTGCTCAACTGGGCATACATTAATATTGCCGTTACCCTCTAAGGCGTTATAAAAAATATTTGATGGCTGGCAATAATATCCTAAGCCCTCTTTATATCCACGTTCATATGACTTTTGATCTGGAACAATATTAGCTTTCCCACACGCTTTATAATATTGATCTAAACGCGGCGAAGAACCTTTTGAACCGTCTTTCTCACCCACTAATGACCAATTCGCAGTCTTACATTCTTCTACGCTCATTGCAGCACACCCCGAGAGGCTGATTGCCAAAATGGCTAAACCGATATTTTTCATATTAAGAGAACTCAAAAATAAAATTTAAAAAAACGCAAAAAATAAAATTCCAGTACATACACTATGTAAGCCCTGCTTTATTCAAGACTTATATATAAATGTTTAACTGGATAAGCGTTTAAGTTTAAAGCAGTTTGACCATCTCACCAAATTTAAGGATCACAAATTCTAATTATGTTTAATTTTTAAAAGCGAAATCATGATCTATCAAATGGCTCTTATACGTTAATTTTACTTTAAAAATTTATTATCAAAACAAAACTCAACCCACTGATTATGAATACAAAAAATAAAAATTATTTATAAAACTCTCTTTAATCATTTTACTCTTTTTTTACGCGATTTACTTCAAGGGCTAAGGTAGGATTTTAGCTAAATAACCACCAAGGTTTTTTATAATGAGTACGCTTATTTACCCAAATTTAAACTTAAAAGATTCTCACTTTAAGGCATTTAAAATATCAGATGATTTTATTCCACCGACACAAGATCACACTTTCAACGCAGAACTTTTTTTAAAAGAAGTCGATGAATATTTAAGTTTCTATCCTCAGACTCAGCACATTGATATTTGTCTACATGACTTAAACGGACATATTCGTGGTAAACGAATTGACGTTAAAAGCCTCAAAAATCTCTCTCATGGATGTTATTTTCCACTTTCTGTTTACGCCATGAGCCTTGATGGAAAAGTAATTGAAGAGACAGGATTAGGAAAATATATTGGTGAACCAGATAGACTTTGCCTGCCCATTTTAGGCAGCTTGCAACCAAGTGCCTTATCCCCAGAATTAAATGCTCAGCTTTACCTATCAATGCAAGAAGAAGATGGTACAGACTGCCGCTATGAACCACGCAATATATTAAAAAAAATATTAAATCAGTTACATGCCAATAATTACTTTCCTGTCATGGCTGCCGAATTAGAATTTTATCTTTTCTCACCTCAGCATCAGGCTGAAACCTGTATAGAAAACCAATGTTTTGATATAGATGCACCCAATAACTATCAACAAGTCCTAGATGAGGTTGAAAAAGCTGCTCTACTACAATCTATTGAAATTACCGCGATTGTTGCGGAATCATCTCCTGGACAATATGAACTAAATCTTCAACACAGCCATGACATTTTGAAGCTATGCGATCAAATTAATGCTTTAAAAAGAATTGTAAAGCAAGTCGCAAGAAAGCATGACTTAACAGCTTGTTTTATGGCGAAACCGAACTTGGCAAAAGCTGGAAGCGGCATGCATTTTCATATGAGCATGCTGAATCAATACCATAAAAATATATTTAGTTCAGTTGAAGAGAAAGATGAGCTTTCTACCAAATTACTCAGTGCAATTAGCGGACTTATTGAGCTAATGCCTGCATCTATGGCGATTTTAGCGCCTAATATTAATTCTTATAGACGCTTTAAAATTGGGCATCATGTGCCATTAGAAGCCAATTGGGATACTAACAATCGTAATGTCGCAATCCGCATTCCATGTTCAGATATACAAAATCAACGTTTAGAATACCGTGTTGCTGGAGCTGACTGTAACCCCTATCTCGTTACAGCCACTATTTTAGCAGGTGTATCTTACGGCTTATCTCATAAATTACCACTACCAAAACCTGCTCATCTTTTAAAATTTCCAGACGAGCATATTTTATTAGCTAACAACCAACCAGAAGCCTTAAAAATATTTAAAGGAAGTCTTATTTTAAAAGGATATTTAGGCGCTGACTTTGTCGAACATTGGTACACTGTTAAGCAGGCTGAATATCAAAACATTTATAGTCAAATGACTGAAGCAGAACAACATTGGGATATATAAATAAAAAAAGCAAAAAAACTATAAACCACTTTGCAAACCCTTAGGGAGAAATACCCTAAGGGTTTTTTTATATCTAATTAATGATTTTTCTGTTTAGCTAAAAAACGCAATCCAACACCAGGTTCAGTTGCAATATAACGTGGCTGAATCGCGTTATCCCCCAGTTTACTGCGTAACTTGCCCACTAAAATACGTAAATAGTGCGTATCTTCCTGATGGGTTGGGCCCCATAGTTCTTTTAAGAGCTGTGGCTGGGTTAAAAGCTGTCCTTGATAGCGCATTAACAATGTCAAAAGTTGAAATTCTTTTCGAGTTAACGTAATTGGTTGTTGCTCGACCCAAACCAAACGTTGCGTAACATCAACTTTAAGATAACCATCGTCATAGACATGCGCTTCTTGCTGAATCGGTTGGTTTCTTAAAATGACACGGATACGTGCCAAAAGCTCTTGCACACTAAAAGGCTTGGTCATGTAATCGTTTGCGCCAGCATCTAGCAAAGCAACTTTTTCGTATTCGTCAGCCCTTACAGATAGCACAATAACCGGCACATTTGACCAGCTACGTAATTCTTGAAGCACTTCTTTTCCGTCTAAATCGGGTAAGCCCAGATCTAGAATAACCAAATCAGCCCCTTGTGTTGCTAAAGCTTCTAGGCCTTTGTAACCCGTTTCGCAGAGCGTGGTTTTATATTTTTGAGTTCTTAAAGCAATGTCTAAAAATTTACGAATTTGAGGCTCATCATCAATAATCACAATACGTGTTTCTACAGGTGATGTTTCTGAACTTATCATGAATTTACAACTTATTCTTTTACTGGGTGAATGGGTAATCTGATTTGAATTAAAGTACCTTTATTTTGGCGCCCTGAAAATGCTTCTATTGTACCCATATGAGCACCAATAATCGCTTTTACGATTGTAAGCCCTAAACCAGTACCAAATTTTCCACGGTCTCCTCTTTCCATCGTGTAAAACATATCAAAAATGCGATGTCTTTCATCTTCAGGAATTCCCGCACCTCTATCTTCAATTTCAATTTTTACTTCATCTTCTGATGAAAGTTGAGCACGAATCATGACTGGTTCATCTGGGGGTGAAAAGTTTGCAGCATTTTCTAAAACATTAAAAATAGCTTGCTCTACCAGTGCAGGGTGAACATATAAACTAATTTGTTGCTCAGGTAACTGAACGACCACTTGCGTATCTGGTTTATAGCGTTTTAAACGGCGGGTTGCCGAACCAATTAATTCATCTACCCCAATCCAGTCTCTTTTTAAAGTTAAGCCTTCGTGGCCTAAGCGTGTCATATCAAGCAAGTTTTGAATATAACGGTCTAGACGCTCACCTTCTAAATGAATTGTTTCAAGTAAATCTTGCTGGTCTTGTTCTGACATATCAGCTTTAAAATTGGCAAGCGTATCTGCGGCTCCAATAATAGAAGCAAGTGGTGAACGTAAATCATGCGATACCGAAGATAATAAAGCAGAACGTAAGCGCTCTGTTTCACTGGTGACTTTTGCTTGTTCAAGCTCATTGACCAATTGGGTTCGAAGTGCTGCCTGTGCAATATATTCGATTACACTTTCCGTCAGTTTCTTTTGCTCAAAATTTAGAGAAACTACATCATCCTTAAAGTAAATTCCCACTATACCTAGGCTATTTTTCTGTTCTAAAAGTGGTAAAAACCACCAGTTCGACTGACTAAGGGTATCAGTAAAACGCCCGCACGGTTGTTGGTGTTTCAAACACCATTCTGCAGCTACTTTTTCTTTATCATTTAGTTCTATGTCAGATGAAATAACTCTATCTTGGATAGAAATCCACACTTTAGTTTGCAGCTGGGTTTCTAAAGTCATACGACCGGTTTGCATGACTTCTTCAAGGTTTACTGCACTAGAAAGCTTACGTGCCAAGTCTTGCATTACTGTGGTGTAGACATTGGCAACTTTTAAAGATAAAACCTGCTGACGTAATTGAGAAGCCAAACGCCCAGCAATTAAAGCTGCTGCAAAAAAAGCAACAACGGTAACCACACCTTGGTGTGCTGAAATTTGAAATGTAAAACGTGGTGCTATAAAGAAAAAGTTATAGGCTAAGAAACAAATAAGAGCAGCTACTACTGCAGCGAGCATTCGGGTTTTAGTTGCTACAATTAAAACTGAAATAATAAAAATAACAGAGAAGTCTTCAATACCTAATAGAACTTCGGCAAAGTGAGCTATAAAAATACTTGCGCATGTTACCGCTAAAACAAAAACACTTTCTTTTAATGATAAAAATGATGGCTTCTCAAGTTGAGCTGTCTTTTTAGTGCCCTGTTCTGGGTGTAAAATCGTTAAAGCAATCGAGTTTTCTTGATTTAATAATTGCTGAGCTAAATTTTTCTTAAATAACTTTAACCACCACGGCGAAATACTTTTGCCAATGACCAGATTGGAAATACCTCGATCAAGCGCAGCATCCATTAACACCGAAGCAACTCGTGGCCCATATAAAACTTCGGTTCGACCACCGAGTTGTCGAGCCAGCTCAAATGCTCGGTCAATTTCGATATATTCTTTTTTATATGAGTTTCCTGAACTCCGTCCAGAGTCCAAACTTTTAGCAACATTCACTACAGTCCATGTTGCTCCATAGCGTTCAGCTAATCGACAACCTGCCCGTACTAAATATTCAGAACAGCCTTGCCCATCTATTGCAATCATTAATTCATTTTGTAGCGAGATAGACTTCAAGCCTTTAGAGGTATAACTCTGTTTTAAATCTAAATCGACATGCTCAGCAACGCATTGCATTGCCAGTTCACGCAATGCAGTTAAATTTGAAATGCTAAAAAAGCCTTGTAATGCCAGATTCGCTTGCTCTGGCACATAGACTTTCCCTTGATGGAGCCTTTCAATGAGTTCACTGACAGGTAAATCAATTAAACGAATATCTCGAATACGATCAAATACACGATCTGGCACAGTTTCATTTACTCGAATGCCCGTAATCTGATGCACCACATCGTTTAAGCTTTCTAAATGCTGAATATTCATGGTGGTAAATACATCAATACCTGCATCTAGCAATTCATTGACATCTTGCCACCGTCGTTCATGGCGACTATTGGGTATATTGCGATGAGCCAACTCATCAACTAAAACAATTTCCGGATGCCTGAGTAAAATAGCATCCAAATCCATTTCTTCTAAAGTATGCCCCTGATATTGCATTTCCTTTCTAGCAATTTGAGGCAAGCCTTCCAAAATTTTTAGAGTTTCTATTCTTCCGTGGGTTTCAACAATACCAACAACAACATCTGTACCTTGTTGAAATAACTCTTTAGCGCGGGCAAGCATGGCATAGGTTTTGCCGACACCAGGCGCTGCACCGAGAAAGACTGTTAGTCGACCGGCTTGATATCTATTTACATGATTTAATAAGGCCTCAGCCTGATTTTCGCGATTGCTTTGCACTTGATATCATCCGGTAAACTAACAATTTTATTTTCAAGTTAATGTGTAGATTGTAATTGATCTAAAGCGATATTTAGCTCTAATACATTAACACGAGCTTGCCCTAGTGCACCAAACTGAACTGGTTCAATATGCTTTTGAAGTAACTCTTCTACAACTTTAGGGTCTAAATGACGCGCTTGAGCCACTCTGGCAACCTGTAACTGAGCAGATTCAGGGCTAATATGCGGATCGATACCACTACCCGATTTAGTCACTAAATCACTTGGAATAGCTGTACTGCCCGTATGGTCTTGTTTTTTCACCGCAAGAATCTGTGCATCAATTTGTTTTTGAAGCTCTGGATTGGTAAGGGCTAAGTTTGTGGCCCCCATAGACATTGGGTCATAAGCAACCGCTGAAGGACGTGGGTGAAAATAAGTTTCTCCAACAAATGGCTGAGCGACTAATTTTGACCCTAGAACTTTATGGTCTATTTCAATCAAACTACCATTTGCTTGATTGTGAAATAAAACCTGCCCCGCACCTGTAGCGATCGCACTATAAACAGCACCACAACCGACAAGGGTAAAAATTAGAAGTCCGAAAGATGCTCTTAAGGTCTGACCCAAATTTGCTTCTGAATTTTGTGCATAAGTTTTCATTTCAAACTCCAGATTACAAACCAAATAATTGAACAATAACAACATCAATCGCTTTAATGGCAATGAATGGTAGAACCACACCGCCCACCCCATAAATCAACATATTTCGACGTAGTAACTGAGTTGCAGTTGAAGGTTTAAATTTCACGCCACGGAGTGCGATTGGAATTAATAGCGGGATAATAATCGCGTTAAAAATTAATGCAGATAAAATCGCGCTATTTGGACTAGCTAAATGCATCACATTCAATACTTGCATTTGTGGAATCGCAGCAGCGAACAACGCAGGCAAAATGGCAAAGTATTTAGAGACGTCATTTGCTAACGAAAATGTTGTCAAAGCACCGCGGGTAATTAGTTGCTGTTTCCCAATCTCAACCACAGCAAGAAGTTTGGTTGGGTCAGAGTCTAAATCAACCATGTTGCCGGCTTCTTTTGCAGCTTGTGTACCCGAGTTCATGGCTAAGCCAATATCGGCTTGTGCTAGTGCTGGCGCATCGTTGGTTCCGTCACCGACCATCGCAACTAAACGACCTTGTTGTTGTTCGGTGCGAATACAAGCGAGTTTATCTTCTGGTTTTGCTTCGGCAATATAGTCATCTACACCCGCTTCAGCAGCAATCGCAGCAGCGGTTAATGGGTTATCACCTGTGACCATGACAGTTTTAATACCCATTTCTCTTAAACGAGCAAAACGTTCTTTAATACCGTGTTTAATTACATCAGAGAGTTCAATCACACCCAATACATGATGTTGATTTGCAACAACCAACGGTGTTGCCCCTTTTTTAGCAACTTGTTCAACACGTGCTTTTAACTCTAAATCTTGAGAATAATCTTCATCTACAAATTTCAAGATTGCATCTAAAGCACCTTTACGAATTTGCTCACCATTCGGTAAATTCACACCAGAAATTCGAGTCGAAGCACTAAAAGAGATAAATTCGGCTTGCTCAGGTTCTTGCTGTTTTAAACCTTGTTCTTTTGCTAACTTAACAATCGATTTCCCTTCTGGTGTTGGGTCGGCAAGTGAACTTACCCAAGCAGCAGCTCTCAACTCCGACTCACTTACAGAAGTTAAAGGATAAAAAGAAGTCGCTTGACGGTCACCATAAGTAATGGTTCCTGTTTTATCGAGTAAAAGCACATCAATATCACCCGCAACTTCTACTGCTTTACCTGATTTCGCCAAAACATTGGCTTTGAGCGCGCGGTTCATACCCGCAATACCAATCGCAGGTAACAAGCCACCAATGGTTGTTGGAATTAAGCAGACCAACAGCGCAACCAGCACGACTGGATCAAGTTCAATATGCAAATAATGAGCAATAAACGGCAAGCTAATCACAACAATTAAGAAGGTAATTGTCATCACCATTAATAAGAAGCCAAGTGCAATCTCATTTGGTGTTTTTTGACGATTTGAGCCTTCAACCAAAGCAATCATACGGTCTAAGAAACTTTGACCAGATTCCGCAGTCACTTGCACAACAATACGATCTGTAAGAACTTTAGTCCCACCAATAACACCTGAACGGTCAGTTCCAGCTTCACGTAGCACAGGTGCAGACTCACCTGTAACAGCCGATTCATTAATGGTCGCAAAGCCTTCTACAATCTCACCATCGGCTGGAACAAGCTCACCTGCATGAACTTCAATATAATCATTCAAATGAAGTTCAGTGGCTGCAACTTGAGTTGCTTGGCGGTCTGTCAAAGAATTAAGTCTTCGAGCAGTCAAGTTTTCTCTTGCTGCACGTAATGAAGATGCCTGTCCACGACCTCTAGCCTCTGCAACCGCTTCAGCATAGTTAGCAAATAAAATCGTAATGAACAAAATTGCTGTGACGACCAAACCGAATACCAGTGTGGCATATCCCATTAAGGTACTTAGAGCAGTGATTACTGTTCCAAGCCATACAATTGCCATGACTGGATTTTTAATTGCATGCTGGGGTAGCAATTTTACAAAAGCATTTTTCCAAACTTCAAAACTTGGTACTACCACAGTTGTTTTATGGCTATTTATATGAGTTTGTGTATTCATTTTCACTCGCCTCCTTAGCCTTTAACCAACAACAGTTGATCGGCAATTGGCCCAAGGACAAGAACTGGCATAAATTGTAATAAGGTAAGCAATACAACAATCGTAATCAGCGTTAAGGCAAAGGTTGGAGTTTCAACCTGAAGGCTACCTGTTGTTTCGGGTGCTTTTCTTTTTGCTGCTAAACGTGTCGCAATCATTAATGGCAAAATTAATGTCGGGAAGCGTCCTAAAAGAAGAGCAAGACTACAAGTGACATTCCACCATACGGTGTTGTCTCCAAGGCCTTCAAAACCTGAACCATTGTTGGCAAACGCAGAAACATATTCATAGAACACTTGGCTAATACCGTGTGGTCCAGGGTTTGTGATACCTGATAATCCCGGAATACTAAGACTCAAGGCTGTAAAAGCCAGAATAATAAGAGGCTGAATTAAGATAATAATCGCAAGTAACTTGATCTCTGCTGCTTCAATTTTGCGTCCAAACAATTCAGGTGTACGACCTGTCATTAAGCCTGCAATGAATACAGCGAGTAACAGATAAATCATAAACTGTTGCAGACCACAGCCCACACCGCCCCAAATGGCATTAATCAACATATTAATGAGTTCAACCAGCCCAGTAAGCGGCGCAGAAGAATCGTGCATCATATTGACCGAACCATTATTCACTTGTGTGGTCAGCGCAGCCCAAACTGCTGATGCTGCTGGTCCAAATCGTTGCTCTTTACCTTCCATTACTGCAATTTGAGATGCTGTCGATGACATACTTTCAGACCAGACAGCTGCTGCACCTGAAATAACCGACATGAAAAGCATGCTACCAAACACAAAATAGGCAAATTTTTTGCGTCGAGTAAAATGTCCCACCATAAAAACGACTGTAATTGGAATGAGTAAAATCGCTATCATTTCTAATAAATTAGATAGTGGCGTTGGATTTTCTAAAGGCACAGAACTATTTGGACCATACCAGCCGCCACCGTTACTACCCAATTGCTTAACAGCAATCATGGGTGCAACTGGACCTAATGGAATTTTTTGGGTTTGTACTGTATTCGCTTTATCAATAAGCTGTACTTCCGGTCCACCCTGAAAAGTTGCTGGCACGCCTTGGCTGTTAAGCAACAATGACCAAACAAAACACAGAGGAAGCAAGAACCGGACTGTAGGGCGTATTACATCTGCCCAATAGTTACCAATTAAAATTTGATCTGGCTGTTCAGCAACATCAGCCGCAATATGGCTAGGACGTTGATAAAAGAAAGCTCTTAAGGTCGCAACAACTAAAGCTAATCCCATCATTGGTGTGATGACTTGCAAACCTACAATACCTGTCATTTGCGACAAATAAGATAATTGAGCTTGACCAGAATAATGCTGTTGGTTGGTGTTGGTTAAAAATGAAATAACCGTATGTAATGCTAAATCCCAACTCATATTTGGTGCATGATTTGGGTTTAATGGCAGCCATGCTTGCGTCATAAAAATAGCAAAAACTGCTACAGCTAAAAAAATACAGCTAACAACAAATGCTAAAGAATATTGTTTCCAGTTCATTTGTTGTTGCGGAGATATACCTAACAATCGATAGACAGGATTTTCAATCCAACGAAATAATCCATCGCCCACCATCGGCTGATTTGCCATCACTTTGGATAGATATTTGCTGAGGCACCATGCTAAAAAAATAGCAATAAATAAAACAAGGATAAGTTCTAACATGGCTATTCTCCTCTATACCCCTTGGCTTGATTTGCCAAAATGGAAATAAGGAGAGATGGGGAAATATCATTTGTTTTTAGTCCGCATAAGACTATGCCAGACTGATGCAAGATGCGCATTTGAGAATTTATAAGCATCTTTATTGTCCTGAAGTAACACTAATTTAGTGGATTTCAGTATCGGTAAAATGCTCGTAAATTCTCTATTGAGGAACTCAAAGGCCGCGTAAATTTTGCGTAAAATTTAGTTTGAAAGACCTTAAAATTTAAAATTAACAACTGGGTAAAGCGTACTATCAGCCTTTAGTCTTTCACAATGCCAAAGTTCATATAAAGGAATTTTTACATCGAGTGCCAAAGGTAATTTTTTAGAATTAAATTGCATATGATCCAGATCATTTCCCCATGCAATCAAATCTACATCTAAAGAAATATGATGCGATGGTCGAACACGTCCAGAATCTGACTCAAGTTTCTTTAAAAAAGATTCAATTTGTTCAGATGATAAAGTGCTTTTTAATAGACATGCTGAATTCCAGTAATCATCTCCAATACCATCTCGGCATGGAATTTGATAAACAGATGAAAACTGCACTTTCCCCAAAGTTGCTAATTGCGTATACGCAAAAGTAAAGTGTTGTGCTGCGTCTAAATTACTCGCTAGGGCGAGTGCAAAAATTGTTTCTGGTGCGTTCAAGACGAATTCCTACAGCATTAGCTTCTGCAATGATGGCTGGCTTACGGATGGTTATGGTAATTTTTTCAATTGTTGGAAAGTTTTCAAATAAACATTGCAAAACTAGATGAGCTGCGTGCTCGATTAACTCAGGTTTGGCTTGCTGAATGGTTTGAGCCGATAACTCACAAATCTGGGCATAGTTGAGTGTGTCCTCAAGCTTGTCAGACGCTGCAGCTCGGCTCAAATCATTATGGATGGTTAAATCCAACATTAAAGGTTGAATGATTTGTCTTTCCCAGTTAAAACAGCCAATCACTGTCTCAACCTTCAAGCCTTCAATAATAATGGCATCCATAAATTTAAACTGACCTTAGTGCTTTAACAACGAAGCAGGTTCCATATTTTGAACCATTTTCAAACGTTGGTCTGCATAAATATCAGTATATGGTGCGAGTACGCGCATAAAACGATCGAAATAAAGCATTTGCTTAAATAACAAGGCAAAATCTCGAGGGAATTTAATACCGTGGCGTTCACCTACACCCACCATATCCATCATAATGTCGTTTAAATCGGCAGGATTAGTAGACAGAATCTGCTGTGGATCGGCCATTAATACGCCATTAAACAAACGCTCTAAATCTTGAGCTAAAACCTGAACATCGACCTTGTTATGGGTCATACCCATTTTGAGCATATTTTCAGCCATAGCCTGATAATCAGTCTTTTGCAAAGCATCCATAAACGCGATACATGCTGTCCAGACTTCTGGTTTTAACTGACCCACAATACCGAAATCGATAAAACCAATTCGGCCATCTTCAAGCAACATTAGATTTCCAGCATGTAAGTCAGCGTGGAAACTCTTACAGAGCATAAGACTACCAAACCATGTATTCATGGCAGTAATGAGTACTTGTGACGGATCTTTAGCATATTGTTTCACGACACTAAAATCTGTCAAAGACACACCATATAAACGCTGCATGGTCAAAACACGGCGTGTAGAAAACTGATGATAAACTTTAGGGGCTGTCGCAGCTTGGTTTTGTGAAATATTTAAATATTCCACAAAGTCATCTAAGTTCTGGGCTTCCTCAATGAAATCGACTTCACGCACCATACGAGTTTTAATTTCATCAACAATGTCAGAAAGAGCAGCAAACTTGATTTTAGGGACTGCACGTTCAAGCAGCTTTGCAGCCCAATGCACCACATTTAAGTCAGTGTATAAAATAGTTTCTACGCCAGGTTTTTGTACTTTGATAACGACATCTTCACCTGTCGTTAGTTTAGCTGCGTGAACCTGAGCAATTGAAGCAGAAGCTAAAGGTTTTTCATCGATATAACTAAAAATCTCGCTTAAATCACGCCCTTCAAATTCAGAGACAAGTACGCCTTGAATATAGCTAAATGGCAGAGTTGGAGTCTGATCCAAACAACCTTGAAATTCTTCTACATATTCACGTGGGAATAGCGATGGTGTACTCGCGATAAACTGACCAAGCTTAATATATGTTGAGCCAAGCGACTCAAAAGTCTCACGCATGAGTTTGGCATTACTTGGCTTATCAGTTGCGTACTTAATACCAGCTTTAGCCGCAACCACTGCGGTTTCACCGATACGGGCAACTGAGCGCAATCCATCAAATAAAATATTTTTTTTCATATTTCTTTAGAACCAGAATATTCGTCTCAAGTGTAGCAAATTTTGCCTTATTTGCTGATTAGCTTGCCTGACAAAGTGGACAATTTATATCTTTATCAAAATTAACAATACGTTGTGACATATTTAATCCATCCCAAAGTAACAGTTTTTGTTTCAGAGGAGTGCGATTACGCCCTAAATAAAGTAAAGTGTGATGTGCTTGTAATGACGCTATCATTACAGGAGTCGTTGCAAGCACTCCTGACTCTGCACAGCGAAGGCCTTCATTGTCATGCTGTTCTTTTGGAAATAAACATTCATAACAAGCTGAATCACCTTCAACCATAAACATTTGCGCCTGAAAGCCAATTGCAGAAGCACTAATTAATGCGACCTGATGCTTTTTACAAGCACTATTCACTAAATAGCGAGTTGTAAAGTTATCACAGCCATCTAAAACGACGTCTTGGTGTTCAACAAGTCTATCAATGTTATGTTCGTCTAAACGTTCATTAAAGTATTCAACACAGATATAAGGGTTAATTTTCTGTAACCGTTTTGCTAGAACTTCAGCTTTATAGCGACCAATATCTTCATGACCAAACGCAATTTGTCGTTGTAAATTACTTATCTCAATGGTATCTGCATCAATGAGTGTAATTTTTCCAACTCCTGCTCGTGCAAGTAGTTCTGCACTGCTACAGCCTATGCCACCAGCACCCACAATCAGCACATTGGCAAGTTTGAGTTTTTCCTGAGCTTCAATATCCCATCCATCAAGTAAAATCTGACGGCTATAGAGATGCATTTCTTCATCACTTAACTCTACAAAATCGATATCTTGAAGCTCGGTCACACGTTAATCCTTTCACTTAGAAGCCAAGTGATTTTATGACTAAGTTCGTCATTAGGAAAGCTATAAAATGGAAACAACTTTTTTATTCAGTTAACTCCCCATTACATTACTTCTCACACGCTTTCTGCAACAATAGAACAATCCATTTTCTGTATTACTTAGGCTAAATATGTCCCAATCATATATTGCACCTGTAGAGTTAGAAAAAGCTTATCGTTTATTAAACCATGGCCCAACTGTCCTTGTATCGGCGCAACATGGTGATGACCGCAATGTAATGGCTGCCGCATGGGCATGTGCCTTAGAGTTTAAGCCTGCTAAAGTGACCGTCGTTTTAGATAAAAGTACGAAAACTCGACAGCTTATTGAGCAAAGTGGTTACTTCACCCTACAAGTTCCTTGCTATGCACAGCTCAATATGACCAAGCAACTTGGCACTATTAGTAAATTAGATGACCCACACAAACTTGAACACTGCGGGGTTGAGCTGTTTTATCAAAAAGATCTGACCAGTCCACTTGTATCAGGTTGTATCGCATGGCTGGTTTGTAAACTTATTCCAGAACCGCATAATCAGTCAGCTCATGACCTATTTATTGGTTCTGTTGTAGGTGCATGGGCAGATAGTCGCGTTTTTAGAGATGGGCACTGGCATTTTCAAGATGCACCAAAAGAACTTCGTAGCCTGCACTATATTGCTGGTGGAACATTTTATTTAATTGGCGAGGAAGTGAAAGCCGATCTTTAATATAAAGAATAAAGGGAAATTCTAAATATTTCCCTTTGTTCAAATTAGCTTGCGTAGGCTTGCTGCATTTTTGCAATTTCTTGCTGCTTCAACAGTCCTCTTTGAATTTTTCCGCTCGTGGTTTTCGGTAGACTGTCCACAAACTCAATTTCTTTTGGATAAGCATGACGAGATAAACGGTTACGAACATATTGCTGTAACTTATCTTTTAATGTTTCACACGCTTGATAAGCTGGCTTAAGTACCACAAAAGCTTTTACTATTTCAGTTCGTTCCGGATCTGGCTTACCAATTACTGCTGACTCTAATACCGCCTCACACTCTAATAAAGTACTTTCAACATCAAATGGTCCCACTCTATAGCCTGATGTTGTAATGACATCGTCAGCACGCCCTACAAAATCAATGCCCCCATGTTCATTTAAAGTGACCGTGTCACCTGTTAAATAATACTTACCAACAAAGGCTTTGCGATTATTACCACCATAACCTTTAAACCACATCAATGGAGATTGCTCCGAGTCCATTGCCAAAATACCAATACCACCTGTTGGCAATTCTTGATAATTTTGGTCTAACACCGCAAAACGATGTCCAGGAATTGCGAAACCAGCTGAACCTACTTTTAATGGATGCTCAAGCGCATGATGATTTGCAATCACCATCCCTAGCTCAGTTTGGCCATATTGATCAAAAATATTGACCTCTAAATCTTGCTTAAACCAGTTCACAACCTCAGGAGTTAATGGCTCACCTGCACTGCTGACTACGCGTAAATGTTGTTTAATTGAAGGGTCAAATTTTTCCTTAAATCCAAAGAACATACGAAATGCTGTTGGCGAACCAGTTAAATTACTTATTTTATATTTTTTTATTAACTCTATTGCCTGATCTACATTAAATGAGCGCTCATCCATAATAATGCTATGCCCCAAGCTTAAAGGCCCGGTAATGCCATAATACAAGCCATACGCCCAGCCCGGATCTGCCAAATTCCAAAACATGTCATCTTCACGCAAATCGACAGCATGGGTCATATAACCTTTAAATGCCAAAATTGCTTTTAGTGGAACGGGTACAGATTTCGCAAGTCCAGTTGTACCAGAGGTAAACATCATTAAAAAGTCATCTTCAAAGCTACGATTTACTGGCTCACATTGCTTAGAATAGCGCTGTAAAGATTGCCAAAAATCGAAGTCATGCTCAGACAAAGGACCAGTCTGATGAACAGTGACAATAACCGGAACATTCAAAGTATTCAGTTTAGGGCGCTGTTCATCATTGGTCACAATCAATTTAGTTTGAGCAGTCGTAATACGGTGATCAATCGATTTTGCTTCAAAGGCAGTAAATAAAGGCTGATAAATAGCGCCTATACGCCACGTTGCCAAAATTGTAATTAATAACTCAGGCGTTCTTGGTAGAAGTCCTGCAATACAATCTCCAGCTTGAATTCCTTGTGCTTTAAAGAAGTTGGCAAGTTTTCCAGAAAGCTCAGCAAGTTGTTCGAACGTATAGTGCTCTGTCTGTCCGTTTTTTCCTTCCCAAATAAGCGCTGTTTTATTTTTTCCTATATAACGCTCACAGCACTCAACATAAGCATTTATTGCTTGGGGATGCCCAACAAGTTGCTCGTCAATGAGTTTTGCAAGATCAAATTGCTGATAAGCTTCTGCCAAAGTTTTCATGATGCTCACCTTCATTCCGTTTGATGATTGATTTTGTGTAAGACCACAAAATCTGTCCTGACTGTTATTGTTTTAGCTAAAGCTCGAAGAATATTTCTTCAACTTTTCCATCTATTTCAAATAAAACTAATAGCAAAAATGTATCATTTCAATTGCAAGAAACCGCACATGATGTGCGGCTTCTTGCAGTTTTAAGTTTAAAAACTCAATACTTTATGACCTAAACTTGAGCCACTTCGCGAGCAATCACCAAACGTTGAATATCTGAAGCACCTTCATAAATCTGGCTTACACGGACATCCCGATAAATTCTCTCAACAGGAAAATCACTGACGTAGCCATAACCGCCATGAATCTGGATGGCATCCGAACATACTCGCTCAGCCATAGTTGATGCAAAGAGTTTCGCCATTGAGGCTTCTTTTAAACAAGGTAGCCCCGCATCTTTTAAAGTTGCCGCGTGCAAAACTAGCTGATGTGCCGCTTCAATTTGGGTTGCCATATCGGCTAAGCGAAAACCAACCGCCTGATGCTGAACCAGCTCTACACCGAAGGCCTTACGCTCGTTTGCATATTGCACGGCAGCATCAAAAGCAGCTCTTGCCATACCAACAGATTGAGCCGCAATACCAATACGACCGGCCGCTAAATTAGATAGTGCAATTTTATAACCCTCTCCCTCTTGTCCCACCAAATTTTCTAAAGGAATTCGGCAGTCTTCAAGCGTAATGGTTGCGGTGTCCGAAGCATGTTGACCCATTTTGTCTTCAATACGAGTGACCAAGTAACCTTGTGTATTCGTAGGTACAAGAAAGCACGAAATGCCTTTTTTGCCAGCCTGTTTATCTGTAACCGCAAACACCAAAGCCACTTGGGCATTTTTACCGCTGGTAATAAACTGCTTTACACCATTGAGCACCCAATGGTCGCCATCTCGCTCGGCTTTACATAAAATCGCGCTCGCATCGGAACCGACATGTGGCTCAGTTAAACAAAAGCACCCCAGCCATTCGCCAGAGGCAAACTTTGGCAAATAGGTTTGTTTTTGCTGCTCTGAACCGTATGCCAGTGTAATACCGCAAATCAAAGAGTTTTGTACGCTGACGATTGTCGAAATGGCACCATCGCCTGCAGCAATTTCTTCAATTGCGAGTACCAAAGATACATAATCCATTCCAGCACCGCCCCATTCATCGGGCACAGTCATCCCCATAGCGCCTAGGGCGCCTAAGTCTTTTAATTCTTGAGCCGGAAATTCATGAGTCTTATCGCGATGTGCAGCAGTTGGTTTTAACTGATTTTGCGCATAGTTACGCATCATCTCCTGAACCATACTTTGTTCAGCATTTAGAATCATTTCAACATCCTTAATTTATTATTTTGCTGCCATACGAATTGCACCATCTAAACGAATGACTTCACCATTTAAATATGAGTTTTCAGCAATATGGGCAACCAAACGAGCAAACTCTTCTGGTTTTCCTAAACGAGATGGATACGGAACCATTTGCCCCAGAGCATCTTGTACATTTTGTGGCATACCCTTAAGCATTGGAGTTTCCATAATTCCCGGTGCAATGGTCATAATACGAATGGCATGTCGCGCTAGCTCACGAGCGATCGGCAAAGTCATCGCCACAATAGCGCCTTTTGATGCAGAATAAGCTGCTTGTCCGATTTGACCGTCAAATGCTGCAACAGAAGCAGTGTTAACAATGATGCCACGGTCCTCTTCACCTTCTTCAACTGTATTTTTGCTCATGGCATCTGCTGCAAAACGCAGCATGTTAAATGTACCTGTGACATTAATACTTAAAGTCTTTGCAAATAATCCCAAGTCATGAACACCCTCACGGCCAACTACTTTTGCAGAAGGGCCAATACCTGCACAGTTAACCAAACCATGCAAATGATCATGTTTAACCAACACATCTTTAAAGAACTGTTCAGCAGCAACTTCATCGGTTACATCAAGTTTTACAAAGTCAGCTTTTGACCCTAGCTGTTTTGCTTGCTGCTCACCTGCTTCTACATTCATGTCAACCAACGTGACTGAGGCACCCTGCTTTACCAAATACTCAGCCGTTGCAGCTCCTAAACCAGAGCCGCCACCTGTAATCACAAAATGTTTTCCTTGAATTTTCATTATGTAACGTCCTATAGAAATGTTCTTTAACCTTAGTAGTGAGAGTAAAAGTTGTTTTTTTCCGATACAATTTCAAAAAACCTCAAAATGCTTGCAGCTTTTGATCAATCCAAATTTTGAATATGAAATATTTCACTTGAAATACGTAAAAAAATGAGTCTTTGACATGGTTGTCCAATCTTCTTTAAGTAAAGGAACAATTTCGATTGCACTGGTACATGAAGCATTAAGTGCGGCTTATGCCAAAGGGCTAAATACTCAAATTATTTTGAATAAAGCTGGTATTCCTACTGAATTACTCATGACATCCAAAGCGCGTGTTCCAGTAGCAACGTATGCACAATTATGGATAGAACTTGCCAATGCCATGAACGACGAGTTTTTTGGTATGGATAGCCACCCTATGCGCCGTGGCAGCTATAAATTACTTACAAAACTCGTCAGTACGGCTGAAACTTTAGAAAAGGCTCTCTACGATATTTTGAATTTTTTTAATTTTGTGCTTGATGATATTCGTGGAGAGTTAATTCGAGAACAAGAAAAAGCTTATTTGGTCATTCGTGATCGTGAACAACCTAAACGTATGTTTACTTACGCAACCTTTTTAATGTTAGTACATGGGCTTATGTGTTGGCTGGTAGATCAACGAATTGGCTTAAACCGTATTACGGTACGTTGTCCAAAACCGAACGATATTCAAGATTATTTGGTACGCTTTTGTGAAGATATACAATTTAATGCCGAGACAAATCAGATTGAATTTGATGCCCACTATTTAGATATTAAAATTAAAAAAGATAAAAAAGCGCTTTATGATTTTTTAGAACAAACTCCGCAAAATCTTTTAGTTCGCTTTAAAAATGAAAATGCCTTGAGCGTTCTTATTCGTCGTCATTTATTAAAGCTTCACCCTGCTCAATGGCCCGAACTCAAAGATGTGGCACAGCAACTCAATATTTCTGAAGCTACTGTTCAACGTCGCCTCAAACATGAAGGTGTGAGTTATCAACAAATTAAAAATGAAATTCGTTGTGATATTGCAATTGAACGTTTAAGCAAAAGCAATGATTCAATACAAGACATTAGTGAAGACTTAAATTTCCATGACCCGAGTGCTTTTCACCGTGCATTTAAAAAATGGACAGGTGTTAGCCCCGGTGCTTATCGAGATAATTTAACCACACACAAGTAATAAAAATGGACTTAACGAAGCTTGAGTTCTAGACTTAAACTTATGATATTTATGTATTTTAAATTCAATATTTTAGATAAATGCATCATTCAAAGCTTAATAACATTCATAAAAACAGAGATTTATAATTTTATTCAAACTTTTATCTTTCAAACTGATTTACAAATCAAAATAACTAAGTTTATAGACCACTCAACACGTGAAAGGATGATCCATTATTTTATTTCGGTTCTATTTTTATCATGTCTTTAAAATCAAAATTTTCTCTACCAAAGACTTTATTAGCATCAACATTGGGGTTCGTATTTGCTTCATCTACTTTTGCAGCAATTCCGACTACACTTAAACTTGATTACGCTTACTACGCACCAACCAGTCTGGTAGTAAAAGATCAAAAACTTCTCGAAAAAGCACTACCCAATACCCAAATTAAATGGGTTTTTAGTCAAGGTAGTAATCGTTCATTAGAATATCTCAATAGTAACAGCATCGATTTTGCTTCTACCGCTGGATTAGCTGCGGTATTAAGCCGAGCGAATGGTAGTCCAATTAAAACAGTTTATGTACAAAGCCAACCGGAGTGGACAGCCCTTGTTGTCTCAAAAAACTCACCAATTAAAAGCCTAAAAGATTTAAAAGGTAAGAAAATTGCAGCCACTAAAGGAACAGATCCTTTCTTATTTACACTACAAGCATTAGAAACCGTAGGCTTAAGTAAACGCGATGTACAATTGGTTCATTTACAACACCCAGACGGTAAAACTGCATTAGAGCGTGGTCAAGTAGATGCTTGGGCTGGACTTGATCCATTAATGGCTTCAGCTCAAATTCAATCGGGCGCGAAATTACTTTATCGTAATGTTGGATTTAATAGCTATAGTGTATTGAGCGTTAAAGAAGACTTTGCAAAGCAAAGCCCTGAAGCGGTAGAAGCTGTGATTAAAGCCTACGAACAAGCTAGAAAATGGGCAAAAGCCAATCCAGATAAAGTAGCAGCACTTTTAGCACAAGAGTCCAAACTCCCTCTACCTGTGGCTAAACTACAACTGAGCCGGACCAACTTTGATCAAAGCATCCCATCAGCAACTCAATCACAAGCACTAAAACGTTCTGGGAAAATTTTGACTGAAGAAGACTTAGTCAGAAAAGGAACCAATGTCAATCAAGTGGTTGATCAGTTATTAGATCCACGTTTTGCTCAAAAAGTCGTGAAATAGTATATGAGTGATTCACTTAACAAAGCTGAGCTAAATCATTTCCTAGCTCAGCAGGCTTTAAAATCTCAGAAAAAGCATCTAAACAACAAATTTACACGGTGGTTTAAAGCGCTACTCATTCCACTCATTTTTTTAGTGGGTTGTGAGTTTTTAGTCAGAAATGGCTATATCAATGCTTATCTGCTCCCTGCACCTTCGAGTTTATGGCAATCTTTTTTAGATTTAGCTCAAAGCGACCTGTTTGCCCATATTTATATTAGTACATGGCGTGTTCTATTCGGTTTTATCATAGGAAGTGGTTTAGGTTTAATTTTTGCGATTTGGGTTGGATTAAGTAAAGAGGCAGAAGCATATTTAGAACCGACCTTTTCAGCAATTAAATCGATCCCAAGTCTTGCTTGGATTCCACTGTTATTGCTTTGGTTAGGAATCGATGAAGGGTCAAAAATTACGCTTATTGCAATCGGAGCATTTTTTCCAACTTATACCAATACCGTTGCAGCAATTCATAATGTAGATAAAAAGCTCATTGAAGTTGGAAAAGTTTATCGGCTCAATGCTTTTCAACGTGTTTTGTCTATTATTTTACCGGCAGCATCTCCGGGCATTTTAACGGGTTTACGTAACAGCTTAAGCTTGTCTTGGATGTTTATGATTGCAGCTGAACTGATTGCAGCCACACAAGGGATTGGCTATTTACTCAGTGATGGCCGAGAAACGTCTCGACCGGATATTGTTATCATTGCAATTATTTTATTGGCACTATTGGGTAAAATAACCGATAGCTTAATGAAACTTATAGAAAACTGGTTATTACGTTGGCGTGATACGCTACAAAAATAACTTTAAATCCAGCGTGCCAAAGTGACTCGATCATTTTGGCCATAATCTTGAATGGTTTTTATCTCACTAAAACCACGCTCTGTGAAAATGCCTCGAACAGCTTGCCCCTGATCATAACCATGTTCAAGTACAATCCACCCTTGAGGTTTTAACCAGTTTTTCCCTTGAGCAATAATAATTTCAATATCAGCCAATCCCTGATGGTCTGCAACCAACGCACGGCGCGGCTCTGTTGCCAAAGCTTGCATGTGTTCATCTTCAGGGTCAATGTATGGCGGATTAGAAACAATTAAATCAAATTGTTGTAGCTCTAATGCTTCAAACCAAGCACCGCAAGCAAATTTCACATGTTGCAAGCCATGTGTTTGTGCATTTTCTTTTGCAACTTCTAACGTAGGCGCATAAATATCTGTTGCTGTTACCTGCCAGTTCGGACGTTCACTTGCCAATGCAAGCGCAATTGCACCTGTCCCCGTTCCCAAATCCACAATATTTGCATTCTTTGGCAAATTTAGATTTAAAACAGTTTCAACTAAAACCTCAGTATCAGGTCGTGGTACTAAAGTATCTGACGTTACTTTTAAATCGAGCGTCCAAAATGGTTGCGAACCTGTCACATAGGCTAAAGGTTCACCATTTTGAATACGCTCAAGGCCAACCAAGTAGTCTTGCTCTTGCTGAGCCGTTAGCTCTTGCTCAAGTCGAAACTTTAATTCGAGTGAATTGATTTTTAGAAAATGCTCAAGCAACCAAGCATTTTCTTGTCGTTCATAACTGTCAGGCTCACCACGAATTGCAAGCGCTTGAGCAATATTCATTAGCCGCCATTTTCCTGTGCAAGCATCGCAAGCTGATCTGCCTGATATTCACGATGTAAGCTATCGAGCAATTCAGTTAAATCACCTTCCATAATGGCATCTAACTTATATAAAGTTAGGTTAATACGGTGATCTGTCATACGCCCTTGTGGGTAGTTATAAGTACGGATACGTTCAGAACGGTCGCCAGAACCGACCAAATCACGGCGCATTTCAGAAGTCGCTGCATCAGCTGCTGCGCGTTTTGCATTTTCTAAACGCGATACTAACAATGCCATCGCTTTAGCTTTGTTCTTATGCTGTGAACGTTCTTCTTGGCACTCAACGACTGTACCCGTTGGAATGTGAGTAATACGCACTGCCGAATCGGTTTTGTTAATGTGCTGACCACCCGCACCTGACGCACGGTAAGTATCAATACGCAAATCTGCCGGGTTAATTTCAACGTTAGTATCAACATCAATTTCAGGCAGAATTGCCACTGTAAAAGCCGATGTATGTACACGACCCTGTGATTCAGTTGCTGGCACACGTTGTACACGATGTGCGCCACTTTCAAACTTCAAACGTCCATATACGCCATCACCATCTACACGGCAAATGACTTCCTTAAAGCCGCCATGCTCACCTTCATTTTCAGAAAGGACTTCAATACGCCAACCTTGTGTCTCGGCATACTTGCTGTACATGCGGAACAAATCGCCTGAGAAAATTGCAGCTTCATCACCGCCCGTCCCTGCACGAATTTCTAAATACGCAGCATTAGAGTCATTTGGATCTTTTGGAATCATCAAAATATTGAGCTGGCTTTCTAATTCTTCAAGCAATGCTTTATTTGCTTGAATTTCTTCTTCTGCCATATCTTTAAAGTCGGGGTCCGACTTCATCATTTCAGCAGTTTCAATGTCTTCTTCTGCTTGACGGTATTTGCCCCAAACTTCTGTAATTTCAGTTAAATCACTATGTTCACGAGACAGTTTACGGAAACGTTTGTTATCGGAAATCACTTCAGCATCTGCAAGCAATGCGGTAAGTTCTTCATGACGATCACAGAGTTGATCAAGTCGTAAACGGAGTGACGCTTTCATAAGAGGAAATATCTCAAAAGTCCAAAAAACTTATCTAGATAAATATAAGAAGATAAGCCAAATCATAAAAATAGCGCATAGTTTACAGATTATGCTGATTAAATGACATATGTAATCCTTTAATTCCTGAACTTTAAAAAGACCTTCTTTTCATCTGTAAACCTATTAAATTATATATTGTCCCTCTCAAACACTTATGACTTACGTTCACTAATTTTTATTGTTCAGTTTTTAGATAAGATTGATGGTTTTCCATCCTGTTTTAATAGAAAGCATACAAAGAAGACACTAAACTCTAATAATCGAGTGATGGTTCTCCACATTTGAAGTGAAGTGTTTTGTTACATTTGCCGTAACGAAAGATATAAGGTCCTGCAACTTGGGACATGGAGTAAATGATGAAATTAAATACTTTATTATGTAGTGCTGTTTTAGCTACTTCTATGATGACTGTAGCACATGCAGACAACACAACTCACGTAGCAGCTGCTTCTGCTTTAGGTAGTGTTGCTGGTACTGCAATTGGTAAAAGCATGGGTGGTACATCTGGCGCAACAATTGGTGCTGCTTTAGGTGGTGCTGGTGGTGCAGCAGTTGCTAGTGATCGTCGTCACCGTACAGAATCTGCAATTGGCGGTGGTTTAGGCGGTGGCGCTGGTTATACTGTTGGTAAAAGCATGGGTGGTACAAACGGTGGATACATCGGTGCTGCTTTAGGTGCGGCAGGTGGTGGTGCTTTAGGTAATAAAATTTCTAAAGACCGCGATTATGATCGATCTTCTAAACACTGGAAGAAAAAACACCGTCATCACCACTAATCACAGTGAAGACATAGACTTAAAAACACCTTCGGGTGTTTTTTTATAGGCAAAATTTTGCCCGCTCCCGATATATTGTTCATGATTTATTCACATCTTAATATAAACCATACAAAGCAGACACAAAACTATCGTATCAGCATGGCCCTTCTCCATAATTTTCACGAAATTTTTAATTACATTTAGCTCAAGATATAAAGATTGCTCTTCAGCAAAATGAGCATGGAGTTCCAAAATGAAAATGAATATTTGGTTAACAAGTGCATTAATCGCAACAACCTCTATGGTGTCAGTTGCACATGCAGATAATGGTACCCGTGTAGCGGCAACTTCTGCTCTAGGTAGTGTAGTAGGTACAGCAATTGGTAAAAGTATCGGTGGTACATCTGGCGCAACAATTGGTGCTGCTTTAGGTGGTGCTGGTGGTGCAGCTGCAGCAAGTGACCGTCGTAACCGTACAGAAGCTGCTATTGGTGGTGCTTTAGGCGGTGGTGCTGGTTATACCGTTGGTAAAAACATGGGTGGTACAAATGGTGGATACATCGGTGCAGCAGTGGGTGCAGCTGGTGGTTCTGCTTTAGGTCGTAAAGTTGGCCAAGATCGTAACTATGATGAACGTTATGACCGTCGATACGATAGTAGTTATGATCGTGATGACCGCCGCTATTACAATGATCGCGCTTACTATCGTCATGATAATGGCTTACACCGTGGTTGGTATAAACACCACTAATTGGTACACAGATATTAAAAAGCACCCTAGCGGTGCTTTTTTATTTGGGAGTGAAATTTATATCGAAAAAAACCGATATACATCACCCCATTTATATCGTATTATTTCGATATAACGTTTTTTGAGAATATCGCATGCGATCACTTCAAGACACCAAATTTTCAATTTTGGAACTTGCTCCCATACGTGATGATAAAACAATCGAGTTTTCATTACGTCATGCATTAGAGCTCGCCCAACATGCAGAAAAATTAGGTTATGACCGTTTTTGGCTTGCAGAACATCATAATATGGATGGAATTGCGAGTTCAGCAACAGCTGTTTTACTTGGTTTTATCGCGGCTCATACCCAGCGCATTCGTTTAGGTTCAGGTGGTATCATGCTACCAAACCATGCACCCTTAGTAGTAGCAGAACAATTCGGTACGTTAGCAACCTTATATCCAAATCGTATTGAGTTAGGTTTAGGTCGTGCCCCCGGCACAGATCAGGTCACTATGCGTGCCTTACGTCGCGGGCATCAGGAAACGGAAGATCAGTTCCCAAGAGATGTTGTTGAGATTTTGCAATATTTTAAAGCGCCTCAACCCGGCCAAAGAATTATTGCCACTCCTGGACAAAATACTCATGTGCCTGTCTGGTTATTAGGTTCAAGCTTATTTAGCGCGCAATTGGCTGCGAAACTAGGATTACCCTATTCATTTGCATCGCATTTTGCACCACGCATGCTTGGTCAAGCGATCGAACTTTATCGTGAAAATTTCGAACCTTCTGAATATTTGGACAAGCCTTATGTTTCAATGGGTGTACCTGTTGTGGTTGCCAATACAGATGAAGAAGCTCAGTTCCTAGCAACAAGCGCATACCAACGTGTTTTAGGATTAATTCGTGGTGAAAGTTTGAAACTGAAGCCACCGGTTAATTCAATGCAAGGACTATGGAACACAGCAGAACAACTTTCAGTTGAAAATTTCTATACGATGGCACAAATCGGTTCAGCTGAAACAGTACGTTCAGGTTTAGAAAAGCTTTTGGCTACTTATGAAGTCGATGAGTTTATTTTTACTTGTGACGTCTATGATATAAATAAACGTTTAGACAGCTTTACTCAATTAATGCAATTAAAATCAAACAATTAATATATACACAAAGTCTCATGCTTGAATCAGTTTCAAGCATGAGATAACCACCTATCTGAAAATACTTTACCCAAACTACTTGCTTGGTTATTTATATTAAAACGATAAAAAATCATCATAAATGAAAACCAAAAGGACTTTTGGAAAATGAGTATTGAACTTAAAAATAATGTTGCCAAATCAGCTACTTTTCAAAATTCAGTTCAGGATTTTGACGCCTTTACTGGTCAAATTCTTTTATCAAATACAATTAAAGAAAATGATTTTTCAAATTTAAATGTAGCGATTATTGGAACAGATCAGGAAACGGTAACGCAATTAGAAAAAATCTGCCAACAAGCAAAATTTGTAACTGTATTTCAAATTACGCCGCATTTTATTTTGCCTCATAGTCAAATCGGCATACACCGTCTCATTACCCACCCGCTTATTGCTAAAAATAGGAGGTTATTTAACAATCGTGTAAAAAGTATCTTAGCTCTACGTTTTCTTGAAACCCAAGTCAATGAAACATGGCTCAAACGCCTTTTGACACCTAATACTGCAAAAGCCAATAAAACATTTTTTAAATCTGATAGCTACTATGCTGCGCTGCAAAGACCAAATTGCAAACTACAAACTTGGCCAATTGTAAAAGTTACCGCTACAGCCATTTATAGTATGGATGGTACTCAACGCCCTGTAGATATCATTATTAGAACTACACCTTAAAAATAAAAAAAAGCATGGTTGATAGACCATGCTTTTTTTTACTCATTTCAAATCATATCGAGTTAAATATCCCTGATCATCATAATGTAAGATGATGCGCTGAGACTTTTGTAACTCTGATAATGACTCGGTACTGACCATAAATTGTGAAGCCAATAACTCAACAGGACTATTCGGAGCTTTGCTGCGGCGATCATCACCATGAAATCTAAGCCAGTTATAACTCGCCCATAAAATCAAGACCAAAGCACTTACGGATATTAAAAGAAGTAAATGGAGGACTGTATTGACCTCAGAAATATGATCTACCCATACATAGTCATAGATGAGATGCCCTTCATAAAACCATAAAAATAATGAAACCAGTGGGAAAAACAGCCACATTAAACAAAACCAGCCTACTGTTTGCAAAGTATAGTTTGCGGTTTTATTTTTCACATATTTAGGCTGATCAATATATTCTGGGATATCTAAAACTTCTATGTCATTATTTTCTTTATTTTTCATGAGTTATCTCCTCGAAAGCCTCGGTCAGGACTTACCCAACGAGCACGCTTTTTGGTATTAAATATAGTTTTAGGGACTGCAACTACACTAGTAAATAACGTCAGTAGCCAGAAAAATAATGGATACCAAATTACCCAAAAATAATTTCTAAAAAGACGTCCACGGTCATAACGATGATCTATCCATAAACTTACTAAAAATTGGATGAGGCATGTTCCACCCAATATCACGCCATACCATTGGGGCATGAGTGAATTAATCTGCCACTGCTGAGGTAAATCAATAAAAAGTCCGATTAAGAAAAGCAAGAAAATAAATATCATTACATAAGACCAGACAATACTGACTAAAGCTTCAAGCATAACTGGCCACATACGGCGTAAACGGATTTTGAACATTTTTGGAATATATTCCAATAAGACTTCTACCCCACCTTGTGCCCAGCGTAAACGCTGCTTCCAAAGGCCTTTAAAAGTTTCAGGCATATAGATATAACAAAGTGCTTGAGGAATATATTGAATATCCCAATGGTCCATCTGAAGCTTCCAAGAGATATCAATATCTTCAGTAATTTTGTCATCAGACCAAAATCCAACACGGACTAAAGCAGTTTTTCTAAATGCAACAATTACACCCGATACTGTAAAAATACGACCATACGTACGCTGCGCCCGCTTAATCAATCCAATAATTGAAGAAAACTCACCAACCTGTAATTTCCCTAATATACTTGAACGGTTGAGAATTCTAGGATTTCCAGTGACGGCTCCAATACGAGGAAATTTTAGAAATGGCTGCATAAGCCAAAGTACAGCATGAGGATGTAGTAAAGCATCTCCATCAATACAAACTAAATATTCGTATTTACTTACTAAAACCCCCGATCTTAAAGCCACTGCCTTACCTTGGTTTTCCGCTAAGTGCACGACCCTTAATCGAGTATCCTGAGCTGCCAACTCATCAAGAATTTCTGCAGTTCTGTCACTACTACCATCATTAACAGCAATCACTTCAAAATTTGGATATTTTGTTTGTAAGGCATAACGAATAGTTTGCCTTACCTGAGCTTCTTCGTTAAAACAAGGAATAATAATGCTGCACCCTTCATTTGAAGGCTCAGGTAACTGCTGTTCATGGTATTCTCTTTTAAAGAAAAACCAGAGGCCACCTACCATCCATGTCCACGCCATAAGCAAAGGATATAAAAAGGCAAAAGCAAATAGAATATCGAGTAATACTCTCATTACTTTTTCCCCTCAGTTGCTAAACCGACGAAGGGTTTATACATGACCGAACTCGAATTCAAGCTCATTGGGTTATATAAATACTCATGAACATTTTTTGAATTTTCAAAGGTATAACCTTCAAGCCCAAATTTCTGAATACCTGTTCGCTGAATATCGAAAAGACTTTGTTTCACCTCTTGCCAAGCATTTTTCTGATCATTTTCTGGTAATGTTACAGTCAGCATAATTCGTTGCTTGTATTTCGCATCAAGTGTATTTAAAAGTTCTAAGACATGTTTAAATTGTTTCTGCTTACCCACAACATTAAATTTTAGATTCACTAAATCATGTTGGGTTAACAGTGATTTTAAAAGCGCTGGCAATTGATCGATATGCTCTAAGTCAGGTGTAAGCAGCAGACTAAACTGGGCCTGATTACTCATATTCAAATAAGGCCTTGCAGCTTTTTGAGTCAGTTGACTCAGTTGTGATAATTGCTTTACTTGTTCAACACAGTTACTTTCTTTTATCGTTGCACTTTGCATAGCACAATTTAAAGCAGTTCCGGCATTAAGTTGAATACCACTTAAATTGCTATTAAGACGTGCCATATCTTTAGCTAAATCTGCCACCAAAAACGGTTTATTTTTTTGAGGATATACAGGTAACTCTAAAATGACCGCTTGTCCTGCACGAGTCTGTGCCTGCCATAGACTACGGTTTAAGATATCTTGTTTAACTGGCATTTGAGTTGTTGGGAAATAAGCAACGTCATATTGCCCATCTCCATCTTGATCATCTAAAGGCTTCAATATCAGCGTATTGTTTTTTAAGCTATAAAGTTTGGATAACAATGCCCCTAATTTTTCATCTGACTGAATATTGGTTGAAGCAGCTAATTGCTTTAAATCCATACTCACAAAATGTTTTGGCTGTTTATATAAATCTTTCTCTGCAGAGTTCAAGATATTGAGTAAGGTCTCAGACAACTGTTCAGCTGTAGAGTTATCCACCATAAGACTACGTTTAAAGGTAACGTCATTAATCTGATTTACCCCATCACGTCCTAAACTAAAAGAAAAAGTAAAACCTGCCTGTTGAGCTAGTTTTTCTAACTGCTGATTGACCGCACCATACGGCCATACAATTGCTTTCGGCTCTACACCCAATTCCTTTTTTAAAACATCATGAGATTTTTTTAAATCTTTTAAAATACGCTGCTGATATTCCACATCCGTTTCATAACGCGCTTGTGATTTTAAATACATATAAGAAGTTGCTGCGGGTTGTTCATTCCCTTGAGGGTTAGCAAGCACACCATGATGCAAATCATCACTGTGACTCGCAAACTCAGCTAAGCCAGAAGCCTGCATTTCTCGTACTTGCTTCCAATTCACCAAGTTCCCTTGTCCATAGGCTTCATAGCCAGCTTTTGTATTACCATTTAGCCAACTGGTTGGGAGTGCAAAAACTGCCGGAATCTGATATTGCTTAAGCAATGGAAATATACGGCTGTAGCTACTTAAAGCACCATCATCAAAGGTTAACAAAATAGCATTATGAGGTAGTTCTTTACCTTGCTTACGAGCCTCTTCAATATCTTTCAGGCGAATTGGCTTCCAGTCAGATTGACTCAACCAGTCAAAGAATTGCGCTAAATTTTTAGTTTGAATTGCATAAATATCCCGATCGCCCTCTTTTAAAACATCATCTCTGACATCATGAAAAGTTAAAGAAACCGTATGATTTTTTGGTAAATCTTTTTCTATTTGGGCATATGTAAATTGCAGAGGTAACAATGTTGAAGCTAAAGCACAGCTCAACATTTTCGAAAATAAATTATTCATTAAAAACGCCCTTCAAATCCGAAAATACCATAGGTATGCTGTTCATCATGTCCATCGTAAGGATGGTATTGCCAACCAATTCCATAATTGAGTTGCCATGTACGTGATAGCTGCCATTGATGTTGATATTGCAAAGAATAGGTTGGCTTAGTGGAATAATCGGCTTGTTTATAAAGCCCCACTCCAGCCTCGAAATGCTGTTTAAATGAACGCTCATATTCACGCCAAGTCACCCAGTCATGGCTTAAGTTCAACTCCGCGCTGTAATGCGAACTTGGGCTAAAATAAGTAGTTTGATCTTGGCTATTACTGCCATAAAAACCACGAACAGTGCCATAAGTAATGTGATGCGGCGCCGCAAATAGTCTTTCACGCCAAAAAGTTGAAAATTCTTGTTGTTTATTACCATCACTGATATCAGTCAGACCGTAACTTGCGCCAATTTGACGTGATTCATCTTTTTGCCATGTCAAAGCAGCTCGGTAAGACTGGCCATCTTCTCCCGCATCAATTGCCTGTAGAGGGATGTCAGCCTGGCTGTTATATTGCAATTGATAGTGCCAGTGATCGTTTAACCACTGAGACCAATCAAGACGAACACCTGCTTGTCCGCCATCTGTACTTTGCGACAAGATCGCAGACAATGCCTTACGATTAGCTTGCCATTCGGCCCCGACACCATAGCGCTGGTTATGCACGTCACCAAAATTGTATTCACCATAACGATCTTGATGCCAAGCAAATAAACGATAATTATCCTTAATCCAAGGGCTATTAAGACGTGTTTCCATTTCACGGTCTTTTAAACCATTCTGCCCACTTACAGTATCACTATTGTCGGCCTTACTTTGGCCCCAAGTAGTTGAGTGTGAAATTGTGGCTCTATTACGATCATCCAACTCTTTGCGGCTTTTTATGACACCACTATCATCAGGATAATATTGCACTAAGTTTTGAGTGGTTTTCCGCCATGTCGGAATATCACCTAAAGCTTGAGCATTCTGCATTTCATTAATGCGAGTGTCTTTAGCAATCGGATCTATACCATTTAACCGGGAAATTGTTTTTTTTGCCTCTAGCGGTTTTTCTCTCCACCGTTCTACACGCGCAAGATTATTAATCAGGCTCTCATTCGCAGGTGCTTGCTCGACTGTTTTTTGAAAGTGCTGTTCAGCTTGATCCAGGTGATTAGCGTAGGCTAAATGCATCCCTTTTAAAGCAATATAATCATCACGATCAGGATGGCTTGTTTTATCTACCCCCTTCGCCTGACTATATTTATAAGTCGGAATAAGGTGATCAACTTTTGCCAAAAGCTGTTCAGCTTCCTTATATTTTTCCTGTTCAATATAGGAATAATACAATCCGGTATAGACGATCATATCCGGATAATTTTTTTCGTTTAGAAGAGTCTTATAAGCAAATTCAGCTTGCTTCGGCTTCTGCTCCGCCAAATAACTATCAGCAATTGCATGACGTACATATGCCGGTAATTTTTCGAGTGGAATATTCAACTGGGTGAAATTCTCTATAACCGCTTTTGAACGCCCTCTAAAATCTAGCGCATACAAATAATCGTAGTGAAACCTTAAATAGTTAGGGTTGTTTGGTGACATTTGCTGTTGTATTTTTTGCCCTTGGTCTAACACAGCATCTAATTCAGCATAGCTTTCTGCATCTGATAAGCCTTGGCGATTTAAGTATTTATAGCGGGCAATTGCATTATTGACATGCTGAGAAAACTCACTAACTTGTAAAGTCTGCTGTAACTGCTCAGTTTGCTGATTTTTTACGTTTACTTGAAGTAATTGCTGGGCTTTTTTATATGCCCCAATAGCAGCCAAGTCATAAACATACTCTTGCAAAACAGCTGAAGACTTAGAATTTTGCTGATAAGCTTGTTCAATTGTAGCTAAGGCCTCTATGGGCAAATTTATTAAACGATAAGCATATGCAACCTGTACCAACTGATCAGTATTTAAACCTTTAATGTTGATATTTGATAACTGAGTTTTAGCATTCGTTGAGTCCTGAGCTTCAGCATATAAAACCGATAGTAAGGTACGCCCATCGACTGATTTTTGAATATTAAGTTTATTTGACCAATCAATTGCTGTTTGAAAATGTTTAAAATCACGAAAATTTCGAATTAAAGGTAACTTTGCATATTCAGGAAAATTCACATAATTAATATTTTCTAAAAAATTGGAAAAATTCGTCAGATCCTTTTTTTCACTTGACATAACAATTAAATAATCAGCAAGCAATTTTTGATCATACGGATAATGTTTTAACAATTGATCGAGTTGAGAAACAGCCTGTTGAGTTTGGCCTGCTCTATAATTTTGAACAGCTTGCTCACGCAGTACATCAACTTGAGCTGCGTATAAATGAATTGGTAAGAGATATACCAATGAAAAAACACATTTTTTTAGCATTTTGATAATCGGATAGTCCCATATCGAGATGGGAAATTATAGTTAAAAATGTGAACTGCATCACAATAACTAAATAACAAGCGATAGAATTAACAAATGGAAAATGTGTAGAAAAAAAGTATTTGTTTATTTAAAAAATAATTAAAAACAACTATTTATTAAAATATAGATTATTATTTTATATACATTTCTTTTCAAAAAGCTTATTTTATCTCACAAACTCCCTATAAAAAATTTACACGCTGATAACTAATCAGAAACTATTTATTAACTTAGCGTTTTATATTTAAAACTTTTATTTTCAATATGTATTAAAAATAAAAACCATTCAATTCCAATATATTAATATTATTCAAATTGAATGGTTTAAATAAATGTTTGATTTAATTAACCGATACGTCGTTTTAAACCAGTCATTTGTAAAATACGAGTAGAGATTTCTTCAATCGACATTTCAGTTACATTTAAATATTTAATACCTTCTGAAATATAAATACCTTCAATCGCTCTTAATTCCATTTGGCACTGGCTAAAACTTGCGTATCGACTATTCGCTTTACGCTCACTTCGAATCGCCACTAAACGTTCTGCATCAATCATTAAACCAAAGAGCTTACTACGGTGTTCTCTTAATACTGCTGGTAAACGGTTATCATCTAAATCTTCTTCGGTTAAAGGATAGTTAGCAACACGAATACCGAACTGTAAAGATAGATAAATAGAAGTCGGAGTTTTTCCGGAACGAGACACACCAATTAAAATTAAATCAGCTTTGTCATAGTGTCGGGTGCGTGCCCCATCATCGTTATCAAGTGCAAAGTGAACAGCATCAATACGGGCTTTATAATATTCAGAGTCAGTTACCGCATGTGTTTGCCCAACCAGTGTCGTTGGTGGTGTACCGAGTTCCTGCTCTAGCTTACTAATTAATCCTTCAAACACATCCAGATTAACTGCTTTAGCCGTATTAATAATTTCTCGTACATGCGGATCAACTAAAGTATCAAATACCAATGGTAAACATCCATCTCTGGTTTGACATTTATTAATCTCAACCACAACTGCCATTGCTGCCTCTTCAGTTGTAATATAAGGCATGATGTGAATATCAAAATCTACATTGGGAAATTGGGCTAATAACGAATGTCCAAGGGTCTCGGCAGTAATCGCAGTTCCATCAGAAATAAAAAAAACACTCCGCTTAAATTGTTTACTTTCTGACATTAAAATTCTCCTTAAACATTTGTCTTAGTGCTATATAATCTTTATAGTAAACTGATCTTACATGACTGTCGCTTAGTAAAATTCTCAACTAAGCACTTTATTTTTTTAATTTCATGCCAAGATAGACATTAATACTGCAAAAGTGGAGTGAAAACTTTGGAAGCGCGCGTAATCGGTCTAGAAAAATTAGGGAAACACGATGTCGAACTCGTAGGTGGGAAAAACTCATCTTTGGGTGAAATGATCAGCCATTTATCAAATGCTGGTGTATCGGTACCTGGTGGTTTTGCAACAACTGCACAGGCCTATCGTGAGTTCTTAGACCAAAGCGGTCTTAACGCTCGAATTCAAGCAGAACTTGCACAGCTTAACGTTGATGACGTAAATGCACTTGCAGAAACAGGCGCTAAAATTCGTCAATGGATTGTAGAGACTCCACTCACTGCAACCTTAGAACAAGAAATTCGCGCCGCTTTTACAGAACTTTCTAACGGCAACCCTGATATCGCGGTTGCCGTTCGTTCATCTGCAACTGCTGAAGATTTACCAGATGCATCTTTCGCGGGTCAACAAGAAACTTTCTTGAATATTCGCGGTATTGATAACGTACTTATCGCCATCAAAGAAGTATTTGCTTCTTTATATAATGACCGTGCTATTTCTTATCGTGTACACCAAGGCTTCGATCATGATGTTGTCGCATTATCTGCGGGTGTTCAACGTATGGTCCGTTCTGAAACTGGCGCTGCGGGTGTAATGTTTACCTTAGATACCGAGTCTGGTTTCCGTGATGTCGTATTCATTACTGCATCTTACGGTTTAGGTGAAATGGTTGTGCAAGGTGCGGTTAACCCTGATGAATTCTACCTTTCTAAACCATTATTAAATGCTGGAAAACATGCGGTATTACGCCGTAATCTTGGCTCTAAGCACCAGAAAATGATTTATGGTGAAGAAGGCTCAGCAGGTAAGTCTGTGGTTGTTGTCGACGTTGAAAAACAAGAACGTCAACAGTTCGCATTAAATGATCATGAATTACAAGAGTTAGCTAAACAAGCGCTTATTATTGAGCAACATTATGGCGCTCCGATGGATATTGAATGGGCAAAAGATGGTGACGATGGTCAAATCTATATTGTTCAAGCTCGTCCTGAAACCGTAAAAAGCCGCCAAAATGTTGGCACAATGGAACGTTACCTACTCAAGCAAAAAGGTACTGTACTTTGTGAAGGCCGTTCAATTGGGCAGCGTATCGGTTCTGGTAAAGTCCGTATTGTTAACTCAATTAAAGAAATGGACAAAGTACAAGACGGTGACGTACTTGTATCAGACATGACTGACCCAGATTGGGAACCAGTAATGAAACGTGCTGCGGCTATCATCACTAACCGTGGTGGTCGTACGTGTCATGCTGCAATTATTGCTCGTGAACTTGGTGTACCAGCAATTGTAGGTTGTGGTAACGCAACTGAAGTATTAACTGATGGTCAAGAAGTTACTGTTTCTTGTGCTGAAGGCGACACTGGTTTCATCTATGAAGGTGCATTAGATTTTGAAGTTCAGCGTAACTCTATTGAATCTATGCCTAAACTTTCATTCAAGATCATGATGAACGTAGGCAACCCTGACCGTGCCTTTGACTTTGCTCAAATTCCAAACGAAGGTATTGGTCTTGCTCGTTTAGAGTTCATTATTAACCGAATGATTGGGGTCCATCCTAAAGCCCTCCTTAACATTGAAAGCTTACCTCGTGAAACTCGTGCTGCTGTAATGACACGTACAGCTGGCTATGCATCACCTGTAGAATTCTATGTTGAAAAACTAGTTGAAGGCATTGCAACACTTGCAGCTGCTTTTGCTGACAAACCAGTCATTGTTCGTATGTCTGACTTTAAGTCAAATGAATATGCAAACCTTATTGGCGGTAAGTTATACGAGCCAGAAGAAGAAAACCCAATGCTTGGTTTCCGTGGTGCAAGCCGTTACGTTTCGGACAACTTCCGTGACTGTTTCGAACTTGAATGCCGCGCGCTTAAAAAAGTTCGTGATGAAATGGGTTTAACCAATATCCAAATCATGATTCCATTTGTGCGTACAGTATCTGAAGCAAAACGCGTGATTGAGTTGCTGGCTCAAAATGGTTTAAAGCGCGGCGAGAATGGCTTAAAAGTCATCATGATGTGTGAATTACCAACTAACGCATTATTAGCTGAACAATTCCTTGAACACTTCGATGGTTTCTCTATCGGCTCTAACGATTTAACTCAATTAACACTTGGTCTTGATCGTGACTCTGGTATTGTTTCTCACTTATTCGATGAGCGCGATGCTGCTGTAAAAGCTCTTCTTTCTATGGCAATTCATGCTTGTCGTAAAGCTGGTAAATATGTCGGTATTTGCGGTCAAGGACCATCTGACCACCCTGACCTTGCAAAATGGCTAATGGAACAAGGTATTGAATCAGTGTCTTTAAACCCTGACTCAGTTTTAGATACATGGTTCTTCCTTGCTGAAGAAAAAATCAAGCAAATCTAATTTGTTATAGAAAAAGACCCATCCGTGGGTCTTTTTTCATCTTTAGAATAGAGAATTTTTACTTATGCAAATTTACTTGGCACGTAATAATCAACAAGCTGGGCCTTATACCTTAGAGCAACTAAATCAGATGTTGGCAAGCCAACAAGTTTTACTTACTGATTTAGCTTGGCATGAAGGCATGACAGAATGGAAAGCTTTAGGAGAATTAACCCAAGGTAAACTTGTATATCAACCTACGGGTTATTCTGCTTTTTCGGCAAATACAAATACGCCTTATAACGAGACTATCCAGCAAATTCGAGTCGAGACTAAGACACATGAGCTTGCTTCAATTTCATCTCGTGCGCTTGCAAAAATTATTGACTTATTACTTTGGCTACCTATTGCAGCCATTCCGTCTTTTTTCTTTAACGAAGCTCAATATAAACAACTTTTTGAGTTACAAAAACAGATGCAGTCTGCTGAAGTTGCATCAACCAAAGCAGCTGAACTTCAGCAGCAGCTTTTTACACTAATTCCAGTGGAAGCGTGGCATACAATGTTACTTTATGTAGTAATAATGCTCGCTATTCAAGCATTTTTGTTGACCAAGTTTGGGCAAAGTATTGGTAAAAAAATTGTCGGAATTAAAATTGTCGATGCTGAAACTAATGGTAAAGTTAATCTAACACGTATCTTCTTACTCAGAAGTATCGTTTTCATTATATTAAACTTACTATTTATGCCAATTAGTACAATTATTGACTATGCTTTTGCATTAGGACAAAAGCGACAGGCTTTACATGACAAAATTGCAAGAACAAAAGTGATCAAATGACAGTGAATGACTGATTCATTTAATGTCTAAAAAAAAGGAGGCGCCCCGCCTCCTTTTTTCTATAGAGAGTTGATATTTAAATAAAAGCTCCATCATAATTCGATACCCTACAAAAAAAATCGGGTTTTAAAACAATTATTTCAAGCTGCTTTACATGTAGCTTAGTTTGTCGATATGAGGCATAATGCCCTACAACGTAGCGGTGTCGCATCATTGAGAAGTCTAAATTTTAAGACTAGCGTTCTCAATCATGCGACACTTTAATCGCTATCCCATATTTAATTAGGGAATGGGACTCTTCACCGAGGTTGTAAAATGAGACAAACGATTTTAGCTGTATTGTCTTTATCAACGCTTGCCGCACTTTTGACTGGGTGTGGTGGTGATATGGTACTTCTAAACTCTAAAGGTCCAGTTGGTCAAGGTCAAAGTGACCTTATGATGACTGCGATCTATTTAATGTTACTCGTGGTGATTCCTTCAATCATCATGGCATTATGGTTTGGTTGGAAATATCGTGCGTCAAATAAAGATGCAGACTATAAACCTACATGGGCACACTCAACTGCAATTGAAGTTGTAGTATGGGGTATCCCTGTCATTATTATTGGTATTTTAGCTTGGTTAACTTGGTGGGGTTCCCACAAGTATGACCCATACCGTCCTTTAGAATCAGATAAAGCACCTTTAACTATTCAGGTTATTGCTGAACAGTTCAAGTGGATTTTTATTTATCCTGAACAAAACATTGCGACTGTTAACGAAGTACGTTTCCCAGAAAAAACTCCGTTAAGTTTCAAAATCACTTCTAACTTCACAATGAACTCATTCTTCATTCCACAGTTAGGTGGCCAGATTTACGCGATGGCAGGTATGCAAACTCACCTTCATTTGTTAGCAAATGAAACTGGTGTATATCGTGGTTTCTCTTCTAACTACTCAGGCTATGGTTTCTCTCAAATGCGTTTCAAAGCGCATAGCGTTACAGAGCAACAATTCAACGAATGGGTAGCAGCAGTTAAAGCTGGTAATGGTTCAACTATTAATCCAGAAGCAGTGCAAAAAGCTACGCTTGACCAAGCTGAATTGGCAACCTTACGTGATGGCGATCGTTCTAAGCACCAAATCGAGCATTTAGTCAATCGTGCTAAAGCTGCTGGTGATCAAGAAGCGCTTGCTAAAGCAGAAGCGATGAAACCGTTCCCGACTAAGCCACACCCTGTGACTTATTACTCTTCAGTTGAACCAAAACTGTTTGAAACAGTTATCAACCATTATATGAGTAACTATCATGGTGCTGACCACTCTGCTGGGCATGCAACAGCAGAAACTCATGCTGCAGCTGAACACGCTGCTCAAGGGGAATAAGACATGGATATGATTTTTGGTAAATTGGGTTGGGATTCTATCCCGACAGAGCCAATCGTACTTGTCACCATGGTCTTTATGGCACTTGGTGCAATTGCTGTGCTTGGCGGTATCACCTATTTCAAAAAATGGGGATATTTGTGGAAAGAATGGTTTACAACTGTAGACCATAAAAAAATTGGTATCATGTATATCATCGTATCTGTCGTCATGCTTTTGCGTGGTTTCGCCGATGCGATCATGATGCGTTTACAACTTTTCCTCGCTAAAGGCGGTGGTGAAGGTTATTTACATCCTGACCATTACGATCAGATCTTCACCGCACACGGTGTAATCATGATCTTCTTCGTAGCAATGGGTCTCGTTGTAGGTATGATGAACATCTCTGTTCCTTTACAGATTGGTGCTCGTGACGTTGCTTTCCCATTATTGAACTCTTTAAGCTTCTGGTTATTCGCTGGTGCTGCTGGTTTAATGATGCTTTCACTTGTATTAGGTGAATTTGCTGCGACTGGTTGGATGGCTTACCCTCCTCTGTCTGGTATTCAATATTCTCCTGGTGTAGGTGTTGACTACTATATCTGGGCACTTCAGGTTTCTGGCCTAGGTACGCTTTTATCCGGTGTTAACTTCTTCGTTACCATCATCAAGATGCGTGCACCTGGCATGAAATTAATGGACATGCCTATTTTCACGTGGACTTCACTTTGTACGGCAGTATTAATCATTGCATCATTCCCTGTATTAACAGGTACGCTTGCAATGCTTACATTAGACCGTTACTTTGGCTTCCATTTCTTCACAAATGAGCTTGGCGGTAGCCCAATGCTTTATGTGAACTTGATCTGGACATGGGGTCACCCTGAAGTATATATCTTGGTATTACCAGCATTTGGTTTATACTCAGAAATCGTTGCAACCTTCTCTCGTAAAGCGTTGTTCGGTTACAAGTCTATGGTGTATGCAACAATTGCAATTACTGTATTAGCATTCGTTGTATGGCTTCACCACTTCTTTACCATGGGTGCTGGTGCGAACGTTAACGCGTTCTTCGGTATCATGACCATGGTTATTGCGATTCCTACTGGTGTGAAAATCTTCTCTTGGTTATTCACCATGTATAAAGGTCGCATCACCTTTACTACTCCAATGTTATGGACGCTCGGCTTCCTTGTAACATTCGGTATCGGTGGTTTAACTGGTGTACTTATGGCTGTTCCGCCTGCGGACTTCTTGGTACACAACTCATTATTCTTGATCGCTCACTTCCATAACGTAATTATTGGTGGTGTGGTGTTTGGTATGTTTGCCGGCATCATTTACTACTGGCCAAAAATGTTTGGTTGGAAGCTCAATGAAGCATGGGGTAAAGCTGCATTCTGGTTCTGGTTCTTTGGTTTCTATTTTGCATTCATGCCACTTTATATCCTTGGTTTCATGGGTATGACTCGTCGTTTGAATACATATGACAACCCTGAATGGGATCCATACCTTGCGATTGCATTATTTGGTGCTGTTCTTGTTGCGATTGGTATTGCATGCTTCTTAATGCAAATCATCGTTGGTTTCTTACAACGTCACCAAAACATGGACCACACAGGCGATCCATGGGATGCTCGTACACTTGAATGGGCTACTTCTTCCCCTGCTCCATTCTACAACTTTGCGCATGAACCAGATGGTAGCGGTATTGACCGTTTCTGGACTGACAAAGAAAACGGTGTAGCATACGCACGTAATACTAAATATGAAGACATCCACATGCCGACTGATCGTGCTGCTGGTTTTGTCATTGCAATGTTCATTACACTTCTTGGCTTTGCACTTATCTGGCATATTTGGTGGCTCGTTGTTGTTTCATTCGTTTCAGCTGTTATTAGCTTGATCGTAAGCTCATTCACTAAGAATGTTGATTACTATGTTCCAGCTGCTGAAGTTGAGCGTATTGAAAACGAACGCTATGCTTTACTTGAAAAACACTTGAAGAAGGACTAAGGAAATGGCTGAAGTACTTCATCACGACAACCATGGCCACGATGGTCATCATGAACATGATGATACAGATTTAACGGTCTTTGGTTTCTGGACATACTTGATGAGTGACTTGATTCTTTTCGGATCACTCTTCATTGCGTTCGCTGTATTAAGCAGTCATGTTCCAGCAGGGACTCCAAGTGCATATGACCTGTTCCATAATTCATTAGGTTACGTGTTAACTGAAACATTTGCCTTATTGATTTCATCGGTAACTTTCGGTTTTGCTGTACTTGCCTCTTATAAAAAGAATGTAAATCAAGTAATCACATGGTTATTCATTACATTCCTTTTTGGTGCAACCTTCATCGGTATGGAGCTCTATGAATTCCATCACCTTGTAGAGGAAGGTCATGGTCCAACTCATAGTGCATTCTTGTCATCGTTCTTTACTTTGGTTGGTACGCACGGTATCCACGTAACTTCTGGTTTAGTGTGGATGTTGGTATTGATGTATCAAATCAAAACTAAAGGTTTGACTTTACCGAATACACGTCGTCTTGCTTGCTTAAGCTTGTTCTGGCACTTCCTTGACATCGTTTGGATCTGTGTATTCAGCGTCGTTTACTTACTGGGAGTTCTCTAATGAGTAGTCATGAGCATAATGCTGCTGGTGCGTCACACGGTAACTTTAAGCAATACACTGTAGGTTTTATTCTATCTGTTATCCTTACCATCATCCCATTCGGGATGGTGATGGCAGGTGGTTTCAGCCGTGGTCTTTTAGTTACAGTGATTGCAATTACTGCCGTTGCTCAGGTTCTTGTACAACTTGTGTACTTCTTACACATGAATACATCATCTGAACAACGCTGGAATATGATTGCATTTATCTACACGATCCTATGTATCGCTGTACTGTTAATCGGTTCTGTGTGGATTATGAATTATCTTCACTACAATATGATGATCTAAACTGATTGTCATGTTGAAAAAGTATTTATTCCTGACTAAACCAGGAATTCTCTTCGGTAATTTCGTTACCACTTTGGGCGGCTTCTTCTTAGCCGCCCAAGGCTCTATAGACATCTTATTATTATTGCTCACTCTCATTGGAACAACGTTAGTCGTTGCCTCAGGTTGTGTCGTCAATAATGTTATTGATCAAGATATTGATACAAAGATGCAGCGCACTCAAAACCGCGCACTTGTAAAAAAAACCATCTCTCCTACTGTTGCGCTTATATATGCGTTTGTACTTGGGGTAATTGGTTTTAGCATTTTGTGGTTTGGTGTAAATGGTTACGCATTTTTGTTTGCAGTAATTGGTTTTGTTGTCTATGTCGGTTTTTATAGCTTGTGGACCAAACGTACCTCAATCCATCAAACCGTTATTGGTAGTATCTCCGGAGCGAGTCCTCCTGTTATTGGTTATACAGCAGTAACTCATCAATTTGATGTGGCAGCCTTGCTTTTGTTTTTAGCATACGGTTTATGGCAAATGCCTCACTCTTGGGCAATTGCAATTTATCGTTTTGATGATTACAAAAATGCAGGAATTCCAATTTTGCCTGTAGCACGTTCTATTTATCGTACGAAAATTGAATGTGTAATATATATCCTGTTATTTGCAGCTGTTTTGAACGGGTTATATTGTTTTGGTTATACCAATGTATTCTTTTTAATTACCTTTAATGCTTTAACTGCATACTGGTTCTATTTATCGATTATTGGATTCAAAGCCGAAAACGATCAACTTTGGGCTAAACGTTTTTTCCTCTACTCGGTCATATTAATTACCCTGTTAAGTTTGAGCTTTAGCTTTACCTATCAATCCCCTGCTCCAAATCTTCCTCTCTTTTAATTAAGGGAGGATTTCCTCCTCAAAAACAACTTTTCATATTTCTTATCAAAAGATTTGTTTTTAGTCTAATTTTTACCTATAATTCAGCCTTCGCATTTTTTGCGACGTAGCTATTTATATTTTAGCTATGACTCCTTGCTTCTAATTTTTTAGGGGCTGTTTAAACCGTAAGGAGCTGACAATGCGTCATTACGAAATCGTACTTTTGGTACATCCAGACCAAAGCGATCAAGTTGTAGGTATGGTTGAACGCTATATCTCTCAGATCAAAGAAGCTGATGGTCAAATTCACCGTTTAGAAGATTGGGGCCGTCGTCAATTGGCTTACCCAATTAACAAAATTCACAAAGCACACTACATTCTTATGAATGTTGAATGTGGTCAAACTACGCTTGATGAGTTAGAAGAATTATTCCGTTATAACGACGCGATCATTCGTAACCTTATCATCCGTCGTGAACACGCAATCACTGAAGAGTCATTGCTTGCTAAGAGTGCTGAAGAAAAGCGTGCGCGTAAAGCTCAACGCGAAGAAGCACAGCAAGTTGCTCAAGAAGCTGAATAAGGAGAACATCAATGGCACGTTTTTACCGTCGTCGCAAGTTCTGCCGCTTTACAGCTGAGAATGTTGCGTACATCGACTACAAAGATATCGACACTTTAAAACAGTACATCACTGAAAACGGCAAGATTGTTCCTAGCCGTATCACTGGTACTAAAGCTCGTTATCAACGTCAATTAGCACTTGCTATCAAACAAGCTCGCTATTTGTCTTTGATTCCGTACACTGACAACCATAAGTGAGGTGATCTGTGGACGTTATCTTATTACAACGCATTAAGAACCTTGGTAAATTAGGCGATAAAGTATCAGTTAAAGCTGGTTACGGCCGTAACTTCCTTATCCCTCAAGGTAAAGCAGTTGCAGCTACTGAAGCTAACACTGCTGCTTTTGAAGCTCGTCGTGCTGAACTTGAGAAGCAAGAAGCTGAAGTATTAGCTGCTGCTCAAGCACGTGCTGAACAATTGAATGAAGTTAACATCGTTATCACTGCTAAAGCTGGTGACGAAGGTAAACTCTTCGGTTCTATCGGTACTCGTGACATCGCTGACGCGTTAACGAATGCTGGTCTTACAGTTGACCGTGCAGAAGTTCGTTTACCAAACGGTGCGCTTCGTCACACTGGTGAATTCAACATCGCAATCCAATTGCATCATGATGTTGTTGCAGAAGTTCTCGTTACTATCGTATCTGAGTAATTTCTCATCAAAAAAAAGAGCATGCTCACGCATGCTCTTTTTTTATCTCTTAAATTTATGAAATAAAATTAGATATATTAATTCCTGATCAGTTCTTCAGTTTAATTGGTTTTTTAATTAGGTAGTTTATTTATTTTTGTTTTAAGATAGTTCTCGGCTTAAAACCCTTTTTTTGTGCACACATTTTATCATCAGGTCTAATTATGTCTCAGGCGAATGCCACTTCTTTAACGCTTTCATCTCCAACAGAAAATAAGACGAGTGAATCAGGCCAACTTAAAGAGTTTCGCACTCCCCCACACAATTTAGCCATTGAACAAGCAGTGCTTGCTGCATTGATGACCGTTGCTGAATCTTTTGAACAAATCAGTGACCTACTCAAAGAAAATGATTTTTATGCCACTCGTCATAAATATATTTACCGTGCAATTGAAAAATTAGCGCAGGAAAATTCACCTTATGATGCGGTCTTAGTGAATGACTGGCTTTTAAAACAAAACTTACTTGATGCTATTGGTGGTGAAGAATACTTAATGCAGCTTATGGCTGATTCACCTTCAAGTTTCTATAACCTTGAAACCTATGCAACCAAAATTAAAGAATTCTCTACACTACGCAGTATGATCAAGGTAAGTACTGAAATTTTACAAAATGCTTATGACACAAAAGGGCGTGGTGTTAGTGAAATTTTAGATTTAGCCGAAACCAGTATTTTCTCTTTAGCTGAACAGCACAATAACAATAAAAAAGATTCTGGTCCTAAAGCAATTAGCTCTGTAACAGCCGATGTAATTAGTAAACTTGATGAACTTTCAAAACTCGATGGCAATATTACTGGTTTAACTACTGGCTTCTTAGAACTCGATAATAAAACTTCCGGTATGCAACCTGGAGACTTAATTATTGTCGCGGCACGTCCGTCTATGGGTAAAACTACCTTTGCCATGAACTTGGTTGAAAGTGTTTTGCAATACAATAAACTTCCTGCTCTCGTATTCTCTATGGAGATGCCAGCCGACTCAATTGCAATGCGTCTAATCTCTGCAATGGGTAAAGTTCACCAAGGACATTTACGTTCAGGTAATTTAGATGCAGATGAGTGGACTAAAGTCACTGGTACTATTTTGCAGCTTCAACAAATGCATTTATATATTGATGATTCGTCAGCTTTACCACCAACAGAGGTTCGTGCCCGAGCTAGACGTATTGCAAAAATGCATGATGGTAAAATCGGCTGTATCATGGTCGACTATTTACAGCTCATGAAAGTTCCGGGTATGGGCGATAACCGTGTTGGCGAGATCTCGGAAATTTCACGAAGCTTAAAAGCCTTAGCAAAAGAAATGCACTGTCCTGTGATTGCACTTTCCCAGCTTAACCGAAGTCTGGAAAACCGTCCAAATAAACGCCCAGTAATGTCCGACTTACGTGAATCGGGTGCGATTGAACAGGATGCCGACTTAATCATGTTCATTTACCGTGATGAAGTCTATAACAAAGAATCTAAAGAAGCAGGCACCGCAGAAATTATCATTGGTAAACAGCGTAACGGCCCTATTGGTACCGTTCGCCTTGCCTTTGAAGGTCAATATACTCGTTTTAGTAATCTCTCTCCTGAGTATTACAGCCAATATGATGATGAAGAATAAACTCTATCTCTAGCCCAAAGGAGTAAATGAGGGTGCGTCAAGCAACAGTTTATATTGATCGCCAAGCGCTTCAATATAATTTAAACCGTGTCAAACAACTCGCAGCAAATTCAAAAATCGTAAGTATGGTAAAAGCCAATGCTTACGGACATGGAGTCAAAGACTGTTTAGCAGCCTTAAATGCCTCAGATGCCTTTGGTGTCGCCTGCCTACAAGAAGGATTAGAAATCCGTGAACTTGGTTTCGAACAACCAGTTACTTTAATTGAAGGCGTATTTTCTGAAGATGAAATGCCCGTCGCAATTGAGCAAAAATTTGAATGTGTTATTCATCATCAACAACAGTTTGAATGGTTAATTAAACACAAACAAGCATACATTGCCCAAGGCTTAAAAGTATGGGTTAAATTAAATAGCGGTATGAATCGTTTAGGTTTTAAAAACCCAGAAATTATTGAAGTCATTAAAACTTTAAAATCTGAAGGATTTACCTGTGTACTTGCTATGCATTTTGCCAATGCAGATGTAGACCATCCTTTAAATGAACAACAAAAACAGCAATTTTTGCAAGTAAAACAAGCTTGTGAACCAGTTTTAGCGTCTTGCTGTAATTCAGCGGCTATTTTTAAATGGCCAGAACTGAATTTTGACTATGTACGACCGGGTATTATGCTCTATGGTGCTTCACCTTTTGCAGATAAAACAGTACATGAGCTTGATTTAAAACCTGTCATGACTTTTAGTGCCGAAATAATCGCACTAAATCATATTCAAGCTGGTGAACACGTTGGTTATGGTTCAACTTTTTGTGCCCAACAGGTTATGGATATTGCCATAGTTTCTATTGGCTATGGTGATGGTTATCCAAGAACTTATGTTAAGCAAAACTTTGTCGCTATTGATGGCAAACTTTGTCCAGTTGTAGGACGTGTAAGTATGGATATGATAGCGATTGATGTCACAAATACTCAGGTAAAACTTGGTACCCAAGTGGAACTTTGGGGTAATCATCGTTTAGTTGATGACGTTGCTGAAGCTAACGGCACAATTGGTTATGAATTACTTTGCCGCTTAAGCACTCGTCCAGTCCGCCAAAGTACTTAATAATTTAGTAAATAAAAAATCCAAGCTTGCTTGGATTTTTTTATTTGAAATACCTTTTAACGCCAATAATCATCTGTAGGTTTAGGCATTTCCTGTAAACCACGACGTAAAGTATCCGACCACTGACGACTAATTTGTGAAAAATATGGATCATCTTCACTAATTCGTTTACCCATAGGAATCACAAAACTATCTCTGCTATAGACCAAGGCATCTAATGGTAAACCTACCGACACATTAGAACGCAGTGTTGAGTCAAACGAGATTAAACTACAGCGTAGAGCATCATCTAACGGCATTGCATAATATAAAGCACGATCTAAAATAGGTTTACCATATTTACTTTCACCAATTTGAAAGTAAGGCGTGTCGGTTGTAGCACAAATAAAATTACCTTGCGGATAAACATTATAAAGCTGCATATCACCGCCTTTAATTTGTCCACCCACCAAAATACTACAAGCATAATTCATTTGTTCTTGAGTATCTGAGCTAATATCTTCTAAAACATTTTTTAAAGTTTTACCGACTAAATCAGCCACTTCAAACATTGTATTAATACTATATAAATTAGGCTCTTGCTGCAAAGTAAGCGCATTTTGCAAATGCCCGATAACCGCTTGTGTCGTTGCTAAATTACCTGCTGTTTGCAAGGCAATAAAACGCTCTCCCGTTACACCGAAAGTATGAAGCTTACGAAATACAGAAATATGATCGACCCCTGCATTAGTTCGAGTGTCACTTATAAACACCAAACCCTGTTCTAATCTCAGCGCACAACAATAGGTCATTTCGTTCTCTTTACATTCAACAAGCCAACACTTGAACCACAGACATCATATTTTCAATACCACCCTGTTCTCGCACACCTCTAATTGGGGCAACATCAAGATAGTCCCGTCCAACTGCGAGATAAATATGATGCTTTGGCGTAAACAATTGATTGCTTACATCAAAACAATACCACTGATTATCTAAAAATACCTCCGCCCAAGCGTGACTGGCAAGGTGCGGATAATTTTGATCAAATAAATAACCAGAGACATAACGTGCTGGTAATTGTAACGCACGACACATGGCGATTAAAACATGTGCATGATCTTGACATACTCCTTGAGCTGCATGAAAGGCTTGCGTGGCAGTCGTATGAACAGATGTACTATCTGGTTGATATGGCATCTTTTGCAGAATATTCTCACTGAGCAAAGCAATGTGTTGTCGATCTTTGACGGTTACAATTTTCTGGGCAAAATCCAACATTTCAGAATCATATTGAGTGGCCGCTGTACTTTGAAGAAATATTTTTGATGGTATAGGTACATCTACTCCACCTATCTCTGTATTTAAAAGCTCAACAATACCCTGCGCCATAAAAGTAAGATGTTGGTATTCATAACGCTGCGTAGCGGTTAACCAAATATTATTAAAAATATCTCTTTTGAGTGTCTTATCACCTGGCACACTGATTGCCCAATTCACAACATGTTGATGCAGCGATGTTTGAGGCATCATCTTAATATACTGAATACTGTTTTTAGCAGTTTCAGTATATTTATAATGCGTTTGATGATTAATCATCAATTTCATAATCATGCCTCGAACATATATTCCAGCTGCTGAGTAAAATTATAATAAGCATCCCAAGACGGATGATCTTTTAATAATTGCCAAGATTGATTTAGCTTCTCCCATCCTAAGTCATTCAGCTGTTGAAGCAATTTTTCTAGCTCCTGTAAAAGTCCCGTAAGGTCTTGCTGAAAACGTAGTTGTATATCTAATTGCTCTACTTTCTTTCCTAAATTCAGAAATAAGGCTATATCTTCATTTTCAGAATCAAGTATTTGATTACATTGAGCTAAAGCTTTATTTAATGAATCAGGATGAGCTTGAAGTGACTTAATCGCATGATTCAGTTCGGCATAAGCGCTAGAAGATAGTATCCCTCTTAATTCTTGAATATTATCTTTAGCAATCATGAACTGGTTCAGTAATGAATATGTTTGTTTCGTATCCAACATATAGCAGTTCAGTAATTCTGCTTGCTCAATGACCAGTCCAAATGCCGCTGCAAATTGAGTTGCTTTTTCATCATCGGTAAATGGTAAATGTGATACAGCAAATTTAATCCGCATTAAATAACGGCCCAACCAATAAATGTGGTGTGCACTCGAATTGAGTAAAACCATAAATTTCCTCTTTAACCGACTATTAGGAATGTAGCGTTTCAACGACCCATGTATCTTTAATGCCTCCTCCTTGGGAGGAATTTACGACTAAAGATCCTGCTTGCATGGCCACTCGTGTTAAGCCTCCCGGTACAATTTCAGTGCGATATGGGGAACTCAATACAAACGGACGTAAGTCGATGTGGCGCTCAGCCACTCCTGATGTCGTTAAAGTCGGTGCAACAGATAAAGCTAATGTTGGCTGTGCAATATATTCATGCGGTGTAGCAATCAATTTTTTTCTAAATTCATCAATTTCACATGAACTCGCCTTAGGACCAATTAACATGCCATAACCACCAGATCCTTGAGCTTCCTTAATCACTAATTGATCTAGATGAGACAATACATAGTCTAAATGTTCTTTTTCGCGGCATTGATAAGTAGGGACATTCTTCAGAATTGGTGTTTCACCTAAATAATATTGAATCATCTGATCAACATACGGATAAATCGATTTATCATCGGCTACACCAGTACCAGGTGCATTTGCAATCACTACATTTTTTTGTAAATAAGCGGACATAAGACCTGCTACCCCTAGGGCACTATCAGGTCTAAAGGCAAGCGGATCTAAAAAATCATCATCTAACCGACGATAAATCACATCAACCTTTTGACGTCCACGAATTGTTTTTACAAAAACTTGATCATTTTCTACAAATAAATCTCGGTTAGTAACCAGTGGCACATCCATTTCACGCGCCAAAAAGGCATGTTCGTAATAAGCACTATTAAAACGCCCTGGTGTTAAAACTACGATAAAAGGACAATCAACCTCTGAGTTTTCTTGAAGTATTTCTTTTAATAAGCTTGGGTAATGTTCAATGCCTTGCAAATTATTTGCAGCACAAAGTTCAGGCATGAGTTGCTGACTAATATTTCTACATTCAATCATATAAGAGACGCCAGAAGGTGTTCTTAAATTATCTTCTAGTACAAAAAATTCACCTTCGCCATCTCGTATAATATCTATACCGCTAATTTGAGAATAAATTTTACCTTTAAGCTTATGCTTGAGCATGTGTGGCTGAAAAGCCTCATGACAAATAATATGATTTTCTGGAATTAACTGTTCCTTTAAAATATGTTGTCCATGATAAATATCATCTAAAAAATAGTTTAAAGCTTTAACTCGCTGTGCACATCCAGCTGCTATTTTCTCCCACTGTTTTTTTTCAATTACTCTCGGGATTAAATCAAAAGGGATGGTTCGCTCTGCACCCTCTTTATCGCCGTAAACATTAAATGTAATACCGTGATAGAGAAAATGTTGTTTGGCCTCCGCATTTAACTGCTTAAGCTCATCTAAAGTTCGAATGCTCAACCATTGCTCAATTTTTTTAGAAGCAGCACCGTTAAATGTCACATCGTCTAGCATTTCGTTAAAAAACTGCGATTTTAGTTGTTCAAATAAGTTCGTTTGTACCGAAAGATTGTCCATAAACGAAGTCTGGTTAAGTAATGCGGTGGTCGCCTGCTCTTGTAAAAAATAATCAATATCGGCTTGTAGGTCTTTCTCTTGTTCTGACATAGCAACCTCGTCTTATCATTTATCTATATTTCATTTTTAAATAAGCAATTTCAGTGCCACTTATATATCTATAATGCTTATTGGCTTTCGTTGTTATAACTTTCTTTTAAATTTTAGCATTGATTGTAAAAGGTGCCATAAACCGAATCTGACAAACTTGCTAAATGTGTAAAGTTTTTTTATTGTGTTGACACCAAAGCAATTGGATATAGATGTATTACGCTTATGTCTGTAATAGAAAAAGAAACTTCAAATAGTTTATATCGCCAGTGGCAGATTCTATCTCGCCTTCCTACCGGTAAATGGATCGGGACTCGAGAATTGCAAGAAATGCTTGAGCGTGAAGGTATCGAAATCAGTTTAAGGACAATTCAGCGTGATTTAAATCAAATTGCTCAGCGTTTTCCAATTGAAAGTAATAAAGCTGTGCCTCAAGGCTGGCGGTGGCAATCAGATGCACCAATTCAAAGCTTACCGCATATGACAAGCTCTCAAGCAGTAACCTTTATGATGGTTGAAGAACATCTCAAACATTTGCTCCCACCAAGTCTACTTGATGAGATGGGTCCTTGGTTTGACTTAGCAAAACGTAGTCTGTCTACACAAAATAATGTAAGACAATGGATTAATCGTGTCCGTATTGTGCCAGCAAGCCAACCACTGATTCCACCTGTAGTCGACCGTGCTGCTCAACAAGCAATTTACGAAGGCTTACTGCAAGACAAACAAATTGAGTGTGTTTATCAAGCCCGTGTAAATCAAGGCGAAGATAAAACTTATATTTTAAATCCGCTTGCATTGGTCCAAAAAGGTGCTGTTATTTATTTAATTTGCCCCCGCCATGATAAAACCGAAGTACAAACCTTTGCCCTACACCGCTTCAAATCCGCTAAGGTTTTAGAAAGTCGTGCGCTCCATCCCGTTAATTTTGATATTGATCACTATATTGACTCGGGTGCTTTAGGTTTCAGGGTAGACTACAACCAACCTACTGAATTGATACAGCTCACCTTAACCATGACTGAACAAACTGCCAAAACTTTTTATGAAAGTCAGTTAAGTAAAGATCAGACAATTACTCCAATTGAAGAAAACATTGTCGAAGTTACGGCGACTGTTCCTTTTACATCTCAACTCGTCTGGTGGTTACGAAGTTTCGGTAAAAAGTTGCTCCATATTGAACCAGTTCAAGTACACAATGCAGTACGAGAAATTGAACCTGATAACAAATGACTAGATATAAAAAAGAGAACCGTCAGGTTCTCTTTAGATTTTGAATAATAATTTTCTTAATTTTATATTGGTATTTATAGTTTTATTTATTTTCAGATCATTCTGTTCTCCTCCACCAAAATGATCTGCTTCTTCTTTTGCGCTATGTTGAACATGAGCATTGGCATGCCAAATCATATCCATTATAGCGAATTGATTTCATTGTCATGTTTAAAGCCCTCTTGTTTGAACGTGAATTCAATATAACGTTCGTTTTAAAACATGTGAAATAAGAAAAAAAGGAAGTGAAATCTATTTTCTTCCTTAGGAAGTTTCCATATATTTTTTGATCAGAAAATAAAAAAGCCCAGTCTTAACTGGGCTTTTTTCATTACTTAAATGATTAAGCTGTTTTTTTGATCATGTTATTTTTACGAATCGTGATCATTACAAGTTGAACAGCAGCTGGGGTAACACCAGGAATACGACTTGCTTGAGCCAATGTTTCCGGACGCACAGTTTTTAACTTCTGAGTAATTTCACGAGATAAACCTGAAACAACATCATAATCAAAATCGGCAGGAATCTTGGTTTCTTCAAGACGCTTTAACTGAGCTACATCTTCATGCTGACGGTTAATATAACCTTCATATTTAACCGCGATCTCGATTTGCTCACCCACTTGTTCTGAAACTTCTGAACCCGTAAGTTCTGCGATTTGAGCAAAACTAATATTAGGACGTTTGAGTAAATCAATCGCACTACATTCTTTACTCAAGTCAGCACCAGTCATTTCGACAAACTTTTTACCCATGGGGTTATTAGGCGCTGCCCACAAATGCTGTAGTCGAGATGTTTCACGTTCAACTGCTTCCATTTTTTCACAATAAGCAGCCCAACGAACATCATCAACTAAACCAAGCTCACGACCAATAGTTGTTAAACGTTGATCGGCATTATCTTCACGCAACATCAAACGATATTCCGCACGTGAAGTGAACATGCGGTATGGTTCTTTCGTACCCAAAGTAATCAAATCGTCAACCAATACACCCATATAAGCTTGGTCACGTTTCGGTGTCCATTCTTCTTGCTCCCACGCACGGCGAGCAGCATTTAGACCTGCAAGTAAACCTTGGGCACCAGCTTCTTCATAACCGGTAGTACCATTAATTTGACCAGCAAAATACAAGCCGTTAATAGCTTTGGTTTCAAGGGTAAATTTCAATGCTTGCGGATTAAAATAATCATATTCAATTGCGTAGCCCGGACGCAAAATGTGGGCATTTTCCATACCACGAATTGAGCGTACAAGTTCAAACTGAACATCAAATGGTAATGAAGTCGAAATACCATTTGGATAAAGCTCATGTGTATCAAGACCTTCTGGCTCTAAAAACACCTGATGTGAGTCTTTATCAGAAAAACGATGAATTTTGTCTTCAATTGATGGGCAGTAACGTGGACCTACACCCTCAATAACCCCGGTATACATTGGTGAACGATCTAAACCACCACGGATAATGTCATGGGTTTTTTCATTGGTATGTGTGATATAGCAGTTCACTTGTTCAGGATGCATTGAAGCATCCCCCATAAATGACATCACTGGAGATGGGAAGTCACCTGGTTGTGGTGTCATAACAGAGAAGTCAACTGAACGGGCATCAATACGCGGTGGAGTACCTGTTTTTAAACGACCTACTGGTAGTTTTAATTCACGAAGACGCTGAGCAAGAGCAATAGAAGGAGGATCTCCTGCACGACCACCGCTTGATTTTTCTAAACCAACGTGAATAACACCACCCAAGAATGTACCTGTAGTCAACACAACAGTTTTTGCGTCGAAGCGAATACCCATTTGGGTCACAACACCTTTAACGGTATCGCCTTCCACAATCAGGTCATCAGCCGCTTGTTGGAAAATATCAAGATTTGCTTGGTTTTCTAATGTCTCGCGAATAGCAGCTTTATAACGAACACGGTCTGCCTGAGCACGTGTTGCACGCACTGCGGCACCTTTACGCGAGTTTAAAATACGGAATTGAATACCGCCTTTATCGGCAGCTAATGCCATTGCACCACCAAGTGCATCAATTTCACGTACTAAGTGTGATTTACCAATACCACCAATTGCTGGGTTACAGCTCATCTGACCCAAAGTCTCAATGTTATGGGTCAAAAGCAAAGTCTGTCGTCCCATACGCGCCGCAGCAAGTGCCGCTTCCGTACCTGCGTGACCGCCACCGATAACGATAACATCATAAACTTTAGGATAGTGCATGAGTACAAAAACACCAGAAAAAAAAGACGGAACATTATAGCAAAATTATCTGCTTATTGATGTACATAATTACAAAATTGTCATCACATGATTTACGCTACACCACATGTTTTGACATTTTGTTTCAGGAATTCAATACAAAGTGAATGTTTTTAAAAATTTTTCATTCTAGAATAAAAAACGTACAGCACTTCTACGACTTTAAAATTAACGCAACGAGAAGGAACACAAAATGAAAACGACCATGTTAAAAATCTTAACTGCATCTCTCCTTTGTTTTTCAGGCGTAACGTTGACCCACGCTGCGACTAATCATAATGCCAAATCGACTCATACTACTAAATCGAGTCATACTGCTAAAACAAGCAAGCATGCTGCAGAGTCAGGTACATCAGTAACGCAAAAAGAACTGAGAGCTTGTGCTAAAAAACGTCAGGGTGATTGGGTTTCTTACAGCCATAATGGTGCAACCTTCAATGGTACTTGCCAACCAAACGAAAATGGCAAACTACAATTTAAGGCCCCTGCTCCCTAATATAGTTTGAATCTAAGGTATAGAAAAAAGTTTTAATTTTTCTATAACACAGCGAAATTTTCAAAAAGCGGTCCATTAAAGATGGGCCGTTTTCTTTTTTAAACCATTGTAGTCGGCTACAATACACCTTTAAATAAAATTTTTAGGTCCTTTTCGTGAAGTGGTTACAAATACACATTACCGTTGATCAAGAACAAGTTGAATTCACAGAAACACTTTTAATGTCTCTAGGTGCGGTAAGCGTAACGCTGGATGATGCTGAAGATCAGGCTTTGCTTGAACCATTACCAGGCGAAACACCTTTATGGAATAAAGTTATTGTTACAGGTATTTATCAACAAGACGAACAAGACCCAATTGATGTTGACACTTTAGAAGCTTTCTTAAAAGCTCAACTTCCAGATGTACCTATGCGTCATGAAGAACTTGAAGACCAAGTTTGGGAACGTGCATGGATGGATTATTATGAACCGATTCAAATTGGGGAAAAATTCTGGATCGTACCTGAGTGGTTAGAACCACCAGAAGCAGATGCGACTAATATTAAACTTGATCCAGGCCTTGCTTTTGGTACAGGTAACCATGCAAGTACATTCTTATGTTTACAATGGTTAGGTAAAACCGATGTAAAAGATAAAATCGTTATTGATTATGGTTGTGGTTCAGGCATTTTAGGCGTTGCAGCTTTATTATTAGGTGCTAAAAAAGTCTATGCGACAGATATTGACCCTCAAGCTGTTCTTGCGACAAAACAAAATGCAGAACTCAATGGGGTTTTAGACCGCCTATATGTGGGTCTCCCTGAAGAGTTCGATCAAGAATTCAAACCTCAACAGGCAGACGTTTTAGTTGCAAATATTTTAGCAGGACCGCTCATGGCACTTGCGCCAGAGTTTGCACAATTATTGAAATCTGATGGCAAGTTCGCACTTGCTGGTGTAATTGAAGAGCAAGTAGCTGATGTTTCAGGTGTTTATTCTGAATTTTTTGATATATTAGATGTCGAAAAGCGCGAAGAAAACTGGTGCCGCATTTCAGGAAAACGTAAAACAATAAATTGAGATTATTTAACTCATGAATGAAAAACAAACCCGCTGCCCTAAGTGTTTAACAGTTTATAAAGTTTCTCTTACCCAGTTAACTGTTGCTCAGGGTATGGTTTGTTGCCCTAAATGTAATTTAAATTTTAATGCTCTTACCAACTTGGTTAACATTGAGCTCCCAGAAGCAACAAACTCATCTGTTTTAGCTGACGGCTCGATTCAAACACGATATATGACACATTCTCATGTGTTAGATATCTTTGATCAGAAAGTTGAAAACTCTAATATTGATCTTTTGACATATTTAAATAATTTAAATTACTTCCACAACGAGCCCATCAATGCTCTTCCCAACCTCAACTTAGCTGAACAAGCAACTTCACCCGAACAGGATAATGGTAAAAAGCATAGCTGGTTGTACTATACACTTTGGAGTTCTGCGAATCTGATTCTGATTTTAGTTTTTACTTTTCAGATTCTCTGGTTCAACCCAAAACTTATGCAGCAAAGCCCTGCTATTAGCCATGCATTTAATTATGTCTGTCAAATACTGCACTGCAGTAAGTCAGCTGAACAATATCAACTTCTTTATATAGAAAAGGTAAAGCTACGTAGAATAGATATAGAACATACTCGATTTTCTGGGGTTCTAGTCAATCAAAATAATAAAAGTATTGAGTTACCAAACCTAAAATTAAGTTTTGGTCAAGAAGGCAATCAAGAAGAGATCATTTTTACTCCTCAACAATACTTGGTTGAAAATTTACGAGGCATTCAACGTATCCCAACTAATACACCGTTTAAATTTCAATTTGATTTAAATAAAAGCAAAAAAAGCCTAGTAAATTATCGATTAGAAATTGTCCACCCCTAATTTGTAAAAAAAGTGAAAAAAAAATAAAAAAAAATGCAGTTAATTTGCTCACTTTTTCCTAGACAATGGTATGATACGCGCCACGAAAGCTTTGACTCATATACTCCTCGCTCTCAATTCAAAAAATATACTGTTAAGCATGTGTGCTTTTCTAAATTAAGCGCATAGCCTAACTTTTTTTGTTTTTGAGGGGGCTGTAACAAATATTTAACTATTGTTACGCTTATTTTTTACTCAATACGAAGATTTATGGCAAGCTAATTGTTCTTATGTTTTAGAGTCACTGTTTTAGGATCTAAAACAGGACTCCGTATTTTTAGACCACATTTATATACTACTTTACCCAAGCTAGTATTTGATTTTCGGATTAACTCGCATGAATAGCAAATCTCCTATTTTTACTGCACAATCTGATGTTGCTCTTCGCATCCACGTGGATCGCGCAGTTCGTCATTATTTTGCACAATTGCAAGGTGAGCAACCATCTCAGGTATATGACATGGTGCTAGCAGAAATGGAGAAACCTCTTTTATCTGTAGTTCTTGAATATACTCGTGGCAACCAAACACGTGCCGCAGAGATTCTTGGACTAAACCGCGGCACTTTACGCAAAAAGTTAAAAGCTCACGGTTTAATGAGTGAATAAATGATAAAATGCTCACGACGTCGTGGGCATTTTTTTATGCTTCTAATTGGTTTTAATCCGTAGACTTGAAATTGTTGACTTGAACATCATGACTATTAAACGTGCTTTGATTTCTGTATCAGACAAAACAGGAATTGTCGAATTTGCTCAAAACCTTGCGGCTTTAGGGGTAGAATTATTATCTACAGGCGGCACATACAAGTTGCTTAAAGATAATAACATTGCTGTTGTTGAAGTATCTGAACATACTGGTTTCCCAGAAATGATGGATGGCCGTGTAAAAACACTACATCCAAAAATTCATGGCGGCATTTTAGCTCGTCGTGGTCTAGACGAAGCAGTTATGCAAGAACACAACATTGATCCAATCGATCTAGTTGTTGTCAACCTTTATCCATTTGCAGCTACAGTTGCTAAACCTAACTGCTCACTTGCTGATGCTATCGAAAATATCGACATCGGTGGTCCGACAATGGTACGTGCTGCTGCTAAGAACCATGCCTCTGTAGGTATTGTTGTAAATACTTCAGATTACGATACAGTGATTAGCGAATTAAAAGCTACAGGTTCACTTTCTTATGAAACACGCTTCGATTTAGCGGTTAAAGCATTTGAACATACAGCTCAATACGACGGTATGATCGCTTCTTACTTAGGCGCTCGCGTTGGTAAGACCGAAGGTGAAGCTGATTTATTCCCTCGTACGTTCAACACTCAATTAAATAAAGCACAAGATTTACGTTACGGTGAAAACCCACATCAATCTGCTGCTTTCTATGTTGAAGCAAACGCAAAAGAAGCTTCTGTTTCTACAGCAAAACAATTACAAGGCAAAGAATTGTCTTATAACAATATTGCTGACACAGATGCTGCACTTGAATGTGTTAAATCATTTGCTAAACCAGCTTGTGTCATAGTAAAACATGCTAACCCTTGTGGAGTTGCGGTTTCTTTAGACGGCATTAAAGCTGCTTATGATTTAGCTTATGCAACAGATCCAGAATCTGCTTTCGGTGGCATTATTGCATTTAACCGTGAGTTAGATGTTGCAACTGCTCAAGCAATTGTTGACCGTCAATTCGTTGAAGTTATTATTGCTCCAAGCATTGCTGATGGCGTACTTGAGGTAACTGGTGCGAAGAAAAATGTTCGTGTTTTAGTATGTGGCGAATTACCTGCAATTGATGCACGTGCTCCGCAACTTGACTATAAACGCGTTAACGGTGGCTTACTTGTTCAAGACCAAGACTTGGGCATGATCACTAAAGATGATCTTAAAGTAGTTACTAAACGTGTTCCTACTGAACAAGAAATTGATGACCTTATTTTCGCATGGAAAGTTGCGAAATATGTAAAATCAAACGCTATTGTTTATGCAAAAAACCGTCAAACTATTGGTGTAGGCGCGGGTCAAATGAGCCGTGTTAATTCAGCACGTATTGCTGCAATTAAAGCAGAACATGCTGGTTTAGTTGTTGAAGGCGCTGTTATGGCATCTGATGCATTCTTCCCGTTCCGTGACGGTATTGATAATGCAGCTAAAGCTGGCATTAAATGTATCATTCAACCGGGTGGTTCTATGCGTGATGAAGAAGTCATTGCTGCAGCTGATGAAGCTGGTATTGCAATGGTCTTCACTGGTATGCGCCATTTCCGCCACTAATTTAAATTTAGTCCTCCCTAACCCTCCTTTTATTCAGGAGGGTTTTCCACAATAATGGAACTATCTCTCCACTTCGAGAAATAGAGGGGGATGAAAAAGGATTAAAGTTAAGGAACAAATTAAAAATGAATATTTTAGTTTTAGGTAGTGGTGGTCGTGAGCATGCTTTAGCATGGAAAATCGCGCAAGATACCAAAGTTACTCAAGTTTTTGTTGCGCCTGGTAATGCCGGAACGGCAACAGAAGCAAAATGCGTTAACGTCCAACTTGATATTTTGGACAACCCTGCAATTATTGCTTTTGCTAAAGAAAATAATGTTGAGCTGATTGTTGTTGGTCCAGAAGCACCATTAGTAAATGGTGTAGTAGATGCTGCACGTGAAGCTGGTTTAAAAATTTGGGGTCCTACTCAATATGCAGCGCAGCTTGAAGGCTCAAAAGCGTTTGCTAAACATTTTTTAAAACGCCATAACATTCCAACTGCTTTTTACGAAGTATTTACTGAAGTTGATGCAGCGAAAGCTTACGTTGAAAAAAATGGCGCACCAATTGTAATTAAAGCTGACGGTCTAGCGGCAGGGAAAGGTGTCATCGTTGCAATGACCAACGAAGAAGCTTTTGCAGCAATTGATGACATGCTTGCAGGCAACAAATTTGGTGATGCAGGTTCACGTGTTGTAATTGAACAATTCCTCGCTGGTGAAGAAGCTTCTTTCATTTGTATGATTGATGGTAAAAATATTTTACCAATGGCAACTTCACAAGATCACAAACGTATTTTTGAAGGCGACCAAGGACCAAACACTGGCGGTATGGGTGCCTACTCTCCTGCTCCAGTTGTAACTCCAGACGTATTTGAACGTGTGATGACTGAAATTATGCGTCCAACTGTTGATGGTATGGCTGCTGACGGTCATGTTTACACTGGTTTCTTGTATGCTGGTTTAATGATTGATGAACAAGGTCAACCACGCGTAATCGAATTTAACTGCCGTTTCGGTGATCCTGAAACTCAACCAATCATGATGCGCTTAAAGTCATCTCTTGTTGATTTGGTTGAAGCAGGTATCGCGGGTAACTTACCAAGCGAAGCAGAGTGGGATGAGCGTAAGTCAATCGGTATTGTACTTGCAGCAGAAGGCTACCCAGACAGCGTGCGTAAAGGCGATGTGATTTCAGGTATTGGTCAATCACCAGAAGATACTAAAATCTTCCATGCAGGTACTGCTACTCGTGAAGATGGCCACATTGTGACTTCTGGCGGACGTGTGCTTTGCGTAACTGCTCTAGGTGACAGCGTTCTTGAAGCACAAATTAATGCTTTAGAAGTTTGTGGACAAGTGACCTTCACAGGTATGCAATACCGCAGCGACATCGGTTACCGTGCTATTGCTCGTGAAAAAGCTGAGTAAAAGTTAAAAAATGAAAAGACTCCCTAATTAGGGAGTTTTTCATTTCGTACCTACTATAAGAAAAATACATAAATTTTATGAGATTTCTTAAGATATCAACAAATAGAAAAAAGTCCTCTATATCAATCACATTTTTATTGTTATCATTAGCGCAACGTTGTGACTGTCAACAAACACTGCTGTTTTAATAATTTCCATAGAGACTTGCTCTACAAATTATGCCTGTAGAGAGTTTTTTAATGTTCTAGATTTATGAACGCTCGTTTGACTACCGTTGGGGATTAACTGTTTGGGCAAACAGTTTTTGTTTATTAAACAATTACCCTTTGGAATAGCCAAAATATGCAAGCAAATTATGGAACCCCAGAAAAAGATAACAGAGTTTAGACTAGTTGTAATTCCAACTCCTCCCTTTTCATGTGGATATAGAGCAATAAATATTGTTCTGTATCTTCTCAATCAGGACTTTTTTAAATGAAAAAGCTGATCAGTCTTTTTTTAAGTATGTCAGTAGTATTATTGACAGCATGTGGTAAACAAGAAAGTGCTCCACAATCCGAACAAAACAATGATAGTTCTAAAGTACAAAAGGTAGTGATTGCCTCTACAGGTTCGGATGCTGATATTTGGCGTTATATTGCAACTCTACCTGAAACTCAAGCTGCTGGTTTGAAGTTAGAAGTGAAAAACTTCACAGACTACGTTTCAATGAATACAGCGATTGCAAATAAAGAAGTAGATTTGAACGCGTTCCAGTCTTATTCTTATCTTGTTGCATTTAATAACTCAAACCCAGATAAGATTGCGGCAGTTTCTACCACTTATCTTGAGCCAATGGGTATTTATTCAAGTAAATACAAAAAAGTTGAAGAGCTTCCAGAAGGTGCAATTATTGCAATCCCAAATGATGCTGCCAACGAAGCCCGTGCTTTACTGCTATTACAAACTGCTGGCTTAATCAAACTTAAAGCTGACTTTAACCCTGCTCAAGGTAGTCCAATTGATGTTATCGAAAATCCTAAAAAGATCGATATCAAACCAATTCAAATGGCTACTGCAATGCGTCTTAAAGACGAAGTTGATGCCGTTGCATTAGGTAACACCTTAGCAATGGAAGGTGGTTTAAACGTCCTCAAAGATTCTATTTTCTTTGAACCTGTTGACCAAAGTACAAAACTCAATGTTAACGTTTTAGCAACTGCTGAATCACGTAAAAATGATCCTGTTCTGCAAAAAGTTGGTAAGCTTTACCACACTCCAGCTGTTAAAAAATACGTTGAAGAACACTTTGGTGGAACAAAAGTTGACGTAGATCAACCAATCAGCTATCTCTCAGAAGCTAAATAGTAATATAATAGCCCCAACGTGAAACAGGCAAATTCTCTTTGCCTGTTTTTTCTTTCCAGCATAGTTTCTGACGATATGATTCAATTTAAAAACATTTCAAAGCACTATCAGCTCAAAAGCCAAACCATACGCGCACTTGATCAAATCAATTTAGAGATTCCAGAGGGCAGTATTTTCGGCATCATTGGCTATAGTGGTGCAGGTAAAAGTACCTTAATTCGCCTGATTAATTTACTTGAACGACCAAACGAAGGTCAGGTTATCATTAATCAAAAGGACTTCACTGCTTTGGATGCGCGTTCATTACGTCAGGAGCGTGCAAATATTGGTATGATTTTTCAGCATTTTAATTTGCTTCAAACCAAAACCGTTGCTGAAAATATTGAAATGCCAATGCGTCTGCTAAATTACAAAAAGGCAGAACGAGAAAAGCGCTTAAATGAGTTATTAGATTTTATTGATCTTAAGCATAAAAAAGATGCTTATCCAGATGAGTTGTCTGGCGGTCAAAAGCAACGTGTCGGTATTGCGCGTGCTTTAGCAAACCATCCTAAAATTTTATTATGTGATGAAGCCACATCTGCCCTAGATCCTCAAACTACTCAATCTGTTCTAGAGCTTTTAAAGAAAATCAATCAAGAACAGAAAATTACCATCGTCATGGTTACTCATGAAATGGATGTAATTGAATCCATTTGTGACCATGTTGCTGTTATGGAAGCTGGTAAAGTGATTGAGCAAGGCTCAACTATTGATATCTTTAGCAATCCTCAGCATCCAACGACTAAAAACTTTATACAAACTGTTTTACATCAGCAGTTGCCAGTTAATATTCTAAATCAACTAGAAAATCAGCATCACCATAGTATCTACTGCTTACAATTTTTAGGCCGTTCCGCTCAAGAACCTGTGATTCAGTCACTTATTAAACAATTTGATATTAGTTTAAATATCTTGTTTGCCAATATGACTGAAATTAATGGCACAGTGATTGGTCAAATGTTTGTACAGCTTTTAGGTGATCCACAGTTGATTCGTCAAGCGATCGAGTTTTTAGAGAAAAATGAAGTAAGTGTAGTTCAGTCAGGAGATCAAGTATGAGAGATTTAATCGTACAGTGGTTAACTCAACTGACTCAACCTTTCTGGCATAGCTCTCTTTCTATGGACCAGTTCGTAACTGCGTTACAAGAAACCTTTCACATGGTGTTCTTTGCGCTTTTATTTGGTGGTATTTGGGGCTTCATTCAAGGGATTATCCTGCTTGTAACTCGCCCAGAAGGTATCTTGCCAAATAAATTCATTTATCATTTACTCAACCCAATTGTGAATGCTCTGCGTTCGCTCCCATTTATTATTTTGCTTATTGCAGTTATTCCTCTCACCAAGTTCTTGGTAGGTACATCAATTGGTACTTGGGCAGCAATCGTTCCTTTAACAATTTATGTTGGACCATATATGGGACGGCTCATTGAAACTTCCCTACTTGAAGTAAATGAAGGAATTATCGAATCTGCTCAAGCAATGGGTGCAACACCTTGGCAGATTATTTCACGCTTTATTTTACCTGAAGCTCGCAGTTCTCTTATTTTGAACTTAACAACTGCTACAATTAGCCTTATCGGCGCGACTGCTATGGCTGGGGCGGTTGGTGCTGGGGGTATTGGTGACTTAGCAATTTCTTATGGTTATCAACGTTTTGATACAAGCGTCGTAATTTTAACAGTGATTATCCTCTTGCTCTTAGTACAGATTGTACAGACTTTGGGCAACTGGCTCTCTAAGATACGTTAAATCATTTATATACAAATCAAAGCTCCCTAAACGGGAGCTTTTTTTGTTTTTAGAAGTTTCTGTCACCAAACAGTTGAGTACGTGGCTTAATAGCATTTTCTGTTATCATCAGAATTAGCGATTAATCATTTACTCTTTGGATTTAGTTTCAGGATAAAAACAATGCGTTATAGAATTCATTTTATTGATGTGCAAAATGCCCTACAAAACTATATCTGGATTTTAGAAGATACTGAAACTCATGAAGCTGTTGCAGTTGATCCAACAGAGGCTGAGTTAGTCACTCAATTTTGTGATGAGCATCATTTAACTTTAAAGCAAATTTGGCTTACACATTGGCATAAAGATCATATTGGTGGCGTTGCAGATTTAATGGCAAATTCCACTCTAGCTGTATATGGTCCAAGAGACGAATTAAGTAAAATTCCTGGTATTACCCATCCTCTTCAACATGATGACCATCTAAAGTTTAATGATTTAAAAGCAGAGATTATTGCAACACCTGGTCATACCTTAGGACACATTGTTTATTTTATTGAAGAGTTGAATACGCTCTTTTGTGGAGATACTTTGTTTGCAATGGGATGTGGCCGACTATTTGAAGGTACGGCAGAACAGATGTATCACTCATTAAATCGTCTTGCTGCCCTTCCAACCACAACCAGAGTCTATTGCACACATGAATATACGCTTTCTAATGCTGAGTTTGCTTTAAGCGTAGAACCTGAAAATCATGCCTTACAAGAACGTGCAGAACAAGTTCGTAAGCTTCGCACGGAAGGTAAAATTACCCTACCAAGTAGTATTGAACTTGAGTTGGCAACCAATCCATTTTTACGTGCTGAAAGTGTAGATGAGTTCGCTCAATTACGTAGTTTAAAAGATAATTTCTAATTTTTTGGCTTTATATAAAGATACAGTTTAATTTTAAGAACTGTATCTTTTTGAATAAGGCGTGTTTCATGAAATTATTTTTTACATTTATTGATTTTAAATTAATTTGTTTTGATTAAAATTTACTCTAATTCTAATATTTTAAAATAATTATAAAAATTAAATAGTTAAATTTTATTAGTGATAAAAATGATTACACAAAAACTGAATAAATTCATAAAATGAAGAAGATTGGTTTATCTCTATTACTTTTTTTACAAGTTGCAAAATAAAACAAAGTTTTCCCCCTTTAAAAAATCTTAGTAAATCCCTATTAATAAATAAGGTGTAAGACACGGATAGAAGGAGTTCTCACGTGAAAAAGGTTGTTAAAGCTAAAAATTTAATTGCGTTCCGTATTTGGTTAGAAAAATTAGGATATTCGGTTAAAAATCTTGCCGATGGAAAAGGGTTCACTTTCAGTTTTAAAAAAGAGTATGGTTTAGTCACTTGTGATTTGGCTGGTAATGCCTTAGCGATGCAATTAGGTGAAGAGTTTGAGGATCATTTAAAAGCATAAGCTTGAACTATTCTTGCACATACTATTTATAGTATAGGCACCTCAAAAGTTCTGCTTTCAAAGTAGATCTATATGAGAGTTTGTGAGAAATTTTATACTGACCTCCCATAATTAAGCATTTACATAGAAGATAGTTTTTTTAAATTAAATTTTCGACTAAATAAAATAAAACCTGTAGCATGGCGCCTCTCCCAAATTGCCAATTGCTACAGGTTTTTTATTTCGAATTAAAAAATGAATTAATTAATTCGTTTTAGATTTTCCTAATGCTTTATCTAGAACGTCCTTGTCCAGAGCCTTGTCCCAACGAGCAACAACAATTGTTGCACATGCATTACCAATTAAATTAGTTAAAGCACGACACTCAGACATAAAACGGTCAATACCTAAAATCAGCGCCATACCTGCCACTGGTACAGATGGAACAACCGACAAAGTAGCGGCCAGTGTAATAAAGCCTGCGCCCGTTACCCCTGCTGCACCTTTTGAACTCACCATTGCCACTAAAAGTAATGCAAGCTGTTCACTAATGGATAAATCTACATTACATGCTTGTGCAATAAATAAAGCAGCCATGGTCATATAAATATTAGTACCATCAAGGTTAAATGAGTAACCTGTAGGAATGACTAAGCCCACTACAGATTTTTCGCAACCTGCTTTTTGCATTTTATCCATGAGGGAAGGTAAAGCAGCTTCAGATGAACTTGTACCTAAAACCAACCAAAGCTCGTCTTTGATATAACGAATCAAAGCAATAATTGAGAAGCCGTTATAGCGTGCCACAGCACCTAGAACAATTAATACAAACAGCACAGCTGTAATATAGAAAGTCATAATCAACAGTAATAGATTACCAATTGATTCGATCCCATATGCGCCGATAGTAAATGCCATAGCCCCAAAAGCACCAATTGGCGCAAGTTTCATTAACATGCCAACCAAGTAGAAAACTGGAGCAGTAAGGTTATTTAGGAAATCAGTGATTGGACGCGCACGATCACCTAAAGCAGCTAAAGAAATACCAAATAACACCGCCACAAATAGAACCTGCAAGATTTCACCACCAGCAAGCGGGCTTACCAGTGTTTGCGGGATAATATTCATGAAGAAGTCAGTAATATTGGTAGCATGAGCCTTCTCAACGTAAGTATTTACTTTATCGCTGACTAAGGTCGCTGGATCAATATTTAGGCCTTTACCAGGTTGAATGATGTTTGCCACAATCATACCAACCACAAGTGCAAGACTTGAGAAAGTAATGAAATATAGCATAGCTTTACCAGTCACACGCCCAACTCGACTCATGTTCGTCATGCTGGCAATACCAGTAACCACGGTCAAAAAGATTACGGGAGCAATAATCATTTTAACGATCTTGATGAATGCATCACCAAGTGGTTTTAAGCTTTGTCCAAGTTCAGGGTAAAAATGACCTATTAAAACGCCTAAAATAATTGCAAAAATGACCTGTACATACAAAATTTGGTGAAACTTCTGTTTTTTCTGTACCGTTTCTTGGTCAAGGGTATTGAAATCCATTATCTAAATACCTGTTCGATGGGGATAAAAAAATAAAATATAAAGCGTGCACCACAAGCTGCTTTAAAGGAAGTGAAGCCATTGTAAAGAATAAAAAACACCCTGTGTCATAAATTTAAAAAATGTTAAATTCAAAAATCATGTATATTTTTGTATACAAAACAATTATTTTACGGCATTTTTAAAAAATTAAATTTCTTAAAAATAATTAAATTTCTCAATAACCTTATGTTTATTATAGAATTTAACTTATTTAAAACTTCCTTAAATGCTTTCAGTATTAATTTTATAATGAATAAAATTATCATTTCAAAAATAAATGATTAAAATAAATTCATATTTATTCTAAATTATGAGAATTTAATTTTTAAATAATAAGAAATATTGATATTTAATTGTTTAATAAAAACAAAAACCTATATGCTTAGGCTAATTAAATGAGCCATTTTTAACTAAAAAGACGAACATATTTCTATGATTTTAAATAAATAGTCGTTTTAAAAGACTACGTACGTAATCTAAATTTAATTCCTGATTAGTAAATAGAATCCGAAATAACATGGGTGCAATTACAGTTTCGATAATTTCTTGGTTCGGTATAGTGAACTCATTTCGTAATTTTGCACGATTTTGAATAATGTCGAGTTGCTGAATAATTAAACTTTCGCACATACGTGCATTAGAATCCGAATTTGATGTATACAGAACATCTCGTAATAAATCTTGTCCCACCTCGGAAGCATATTCTTCAAAATATTGCTCAACCCATGCTGTGATATCTTGTTTAAACGAACCTAAATCTTTGGGTTCCATATCAGGTTTAAGTTCATTTAAAGCTACATCTGAAAATAACTGATTGATGTCTCCCCATCGACGATAAATAGTTGAAGGTGTTACTCCCGCCTGTGAAGCGATCATTGGAATGGTAATCTGGCTTTGCTCGAAATCTTTTTGTAATTCTTTTACAGCATTATGTACCGCGGTTTGTATTCTTTCGCTACGGCCACCAGGGCGTAATCCAGTAACAACTTTTGCCATTTATAAACTCTGTAAAGGTCTCGAAAAATTTATAAATATTTATATCTATATACAAAATACACTAAAGCTAAGGATTTGCTTTAGTGTAAAAATAATGTATAAAAGCTAAATATTCGCTTTTATGTTATTCATGTTCTATGAACAATTCAAGTTCAAAACGGTCAAGAGCTGTTTTTCAATTAGATGCCGCGAGTGCTTTGACACTCAATACAATTACGCTCATGACATTTATGGCTGCATCTAGTGCACCAACCCCACTCTACCGCCTATACCAACAGCTCTGGCAATTTTCACCAGTCACACTGACTTTAATTTTTGCAACCTATGCTTTTACGCTACTTGGCTCATTACTCATTATTGGTTCTTTGTCAGACTATATTGGACGCCGCCCAGTCATTATTGCAGCTATTTCCCTGCAAATTATTTCAATGAGCTTTTTCTTATTTGCTTCAGATGTTTCAATGTTATTCATTGCACGAGGCCTACAAGGAATCGCAACAGGGCTTGCTGTTTCAGCTATAGGGGCAGCAATTTTAGATTTTAGTAAACTTCACGGCTCACTGATTAATAGTATTGCACCAATGATAGGCATGGCTGTTGGTATATTTCTGACTTGTTCTATTTTGCAATTCTCTGCCCATCCCTTACAGCTTGTTTTTGAGTTCTTATGTTTTCTTCTTATTTGTGAACTAATTTTAAGTTTTATTACTCCAGAAACCGCACAAAAAAGATCCGGGGCACTTGCTTCATTAAAACCCAATATGGCTATTCCTCCGCAAACAAAAAGCGCTTTATTGAGTATTAGCCCGATTAACATTGCACTTTGGATGGTCAGTGGTTTCTTCCTATCACTTATGCCATCTTTACTGGCAAAAATTTTCCACACGTCATCGGCATGGTTAAACGGGATTATGTTTATGGCGCTCGCCCTTTCCGGTGCGATAGGTATATTAACGCTTAGGAAGTCGACAAATTTCCGTATTTTATTAACCGGTACGCTCTCGATTGCTATCGGTGCTATTGTCTTATTCATAGCTATTAACCTAACCAATGCTGTAGTTCTATTTTTAGGTTCTATTATTACTGGAGTTGGTTTTGGTACGGCGTTTATGGGGGCCATTCGTAGTGTAATGCCATTGGCGCTTCCTGAAGAACGTGCGGGCCTTATGGCTGCTTTTTTTGTTGAAAGTTATTTGGCTTTTAGTATTCCTGCAATTTTAGCGGGGTATTTTGTAGGTAAAATTGGGCTGATGAGTACGGCAAATAGTTATATTGGTTTTATTATCTTATTGTCACTGGTTGCCCTTCTGATGATTATTAAAAATTTTAAAAATAAATAAGCCATAAAAAAATAGCCTCTAATGAGGCTATTTAAATTCTAGGTATCTGCTACATACATACGTACCATCTCGCCTTCCTCATCCTTTACCAACGTTAAAAACCGCCAACCACATTTTTCATAAAATTCGGTATGGTCCGTTATTAAATAAAGTGTTTGGATACCCTGATTACTCAAGTCTTCACGTACAAAATCTAAAATGTGTTTTGCAACGTTTTGGTTTCGATAGGTCTCTTCTACAAATAAAGCACATAAGTTTGGGGTTAAATCTTTACGCTCATGGAAGTCATTATCAATGACTCCCGCTCCAGCAATTAAATGCTTATTTTCATTTAAAACAATGTACCACTGTGGAATAGCATGCTTTTGATCAATGGAAATCTGGATACTCTCAAGATAGGCTTCCACAGGGATTTGCCACTTTTCAGAGAACCACTGTGCAGCCATTTCTTTGTATTGAGGATAATCAGATAACCGTAATATTTGCATAAAATAGGCCTATTCTGTCCAACCTTTTTAAGGTTGAATCACTGAACTACTAATGGTTTGCTGGGTTGGACTCTCATAAGTTATTTCAGCAACTGGTGAAACACGCCAAATCGTATTACCGACATCATCTGCAACTAACACAGCTCCTGAAAAATCAATTGCCACCCCAACTGGACGCCCATACGCTTTGCCTTTATCACTTAAAAATCCCGTCAAAATATCTTGCGGTGGACCAGAAGGCTGACCACTTCTAAATGGTACAAAAATAACTTTATAACCACTATGAGGCTTACGGTTCCATGAACCATGCTGACCGATGATCGCCCCACCTCTAAATTGTGGCATCAATTCAGCTGCATAAAATGCGAGACCTAAAGAAGCAGTATGGTTACCTAATGCATAGTCAGGTTTAATTGCCCGAGCCACCATTTCAGGATTTTGTGGTTTTACACGTACATCTACATGTTGACCATAGTAGCTATAAGGCCAGCCGTAAAAAGTGCCATCTTGAACTGAGGTCATATAGTCAGGTACTAGGTCACTACCAATTTCATCGCGCTCATTTACAACCGTCCAAAGTTTACCGCTTTGAGGTTGCCAAGCCATACCATTTGGATTACGCAGTCCAGTTGCAAATGGACGTGACTGACCGCTTGCGATGTCAAACTCCATAATTTGTGCGCGACCTTTTTCTTGATCTAAACCATTTTCAGCTACATTACTATTGGAGCCGACGGTAATGTAGAGCTTTGTCCCTTCACGATTGGCAATGACGTTTTTGGTCCAATGATGATTTAAAGGCCCCCCCGGTAAATCTAGTACTTTAGTACCACTGGCAGTAATTTTGGTTGCGCCTTCTTGGTAAGGGAAACGCATAAGTGAATCTGTATTGGCAACATACAAATAGTTCCCCACCAGTGCCATACCAAATGGTGAATTTAGATTTTGAAGAAATACGGTTTTCTGGTCAGCTATTCCATCTCCATTGGTATCACGAAGTAAAGTAATACGGTTAGCACTCGGATGAGATGATCCTGCTCGTCTCATCACGAAATTCATAATTTTACCTTTAATGCCTTTGCTGTCTTCCGGTTTAGGCGGAGCATCTGTTTCAGCGACCAATACATCACCATTCGGTAATACATAGAGCCAACGTGGATGTTCAAGTCCTTTAGCAAATGCTTTTACCTTTAAGCCTTCTGCCGGAGTTGGTGCAACACCACTAGGCCAGCCCTTCGCTGGTGCTATATTTACGGTTGGAATTAAGCTTGTTTTTGGTTCAGGTAACTTTGGTTCTGGACCGTAACTCTCGGTAATTGGATATTGAGAGGATGAAGCACATCCTGCAAGTACACATACAACGGTAGTACCTAAAGTCGGCAGTAAAAAACGTGTAAGCATCTTTTATCTCCATTTCTTATTTTTTCGCAATATGCACAGGGTAATGCTTTAGGAGAGAGACTTATAGTTTATTTATTTAACTGTGCTCGGCATTAACGGCTATATTTTTAAACTTTTAATACATAACTGGGTGTTTTCTAGACGTTTAGCATTACTTTAATGCTTAGCTATAAATTGATGCCTTAGATTTAGTTTAATTATCTAAAGTATTTATGTTTGCTGATAATCATTTATTAGGTAATTATCTATCCGTGCCTATTTTTTAATTAAAAATTCCTTTACCCTGACTTACTTTAATTATTTTAACTTTCACTGTAGCTCAGGTGTTCAACTAAGTTCATTTATTTCTTATGTCAAAAAATTTAGCAACATTGATTGGTTTAAGTGCCATCCTGATGTGGGCCTCTATGGTGGGTTTTGTAAAACATATTACGACCGTGATTGGACCAGATGTTGGCATTACACTGATCTATTCACTAAGTGCGTTGTTACTGCTTATTATTTTTAGAGTGCCAAACTTTAAGTTAATTTCTAAAAAATATTTAATTTTAGGTGCAATTTTATTTATCGCTTATGAACTCTGCTTTTCGTTTGCACTTGCCTATTCAAAGACAGCGCAACAAGCGATTGAAGTCAGCATTGTGAACTACCTTTGGCCAAGCTTGACTGTTTTAGCTTTTGTCATTTTTAAAGAGCTAAAATTTAATAGACCTCTTGCGAAAGTCGTTATTGCAAGTTCATCCGATTTACCAGTGCAGCGATTAAGTTAATGCGTAAACCGAATCTTTTCCGTCTATTTCGATAGCGTTCACTTAATATTCTAAATGTTTTCAATTGACTATTAATATGTTCGATCACAACTCGTATTTTTCCAATCATTTTATTGTACTTTTTCTCAACATCAAATAAGGGTAAATTCTTCTTTTTCTTTATTGGCATCAATAATTTAAAGCCATCTTGCTCTAATCCGTAGTACCCTAAATCGGTCATAACATATTTACAATGTTTGAATTTTTTAACCGTTCTTCTTGCCAATTTAATGTCATGCTGACTGCCATTCGATATATCTAGCCCTATGATTTGTTTGCTGTTCGGATGATAGATCACTTGTGCTTTTAGCGTATGTTTCTTCTTTTTACCACTGTAGAACTTACTCTGATTTTTTTTT
>NZ_JEXX01000017.1:0-80547 GCF_000582055.1 Acinetobacter sp. 766875
TAAAAATGAGTTAACAATAAAAATTGTTATACTTATAAAAATAGAATATATATGATTTATAAATATTATATTTTATAAAATTAACAACAACAAACTGACAAAATATTAAATCTAACAAGCAATGATTGCTTAATAAATAAGCCATTATAACAAGTAAAATGGCTTATAAACAGTCTTAAAATAAATTTAGACCTATTATTAAAAGACAAACAAAGCTTTAAAAATAGTGATTTAAGAGGTTTTGTCTATTGATTTAAAACCTTAAAAATTTCTTCTAAAGTTATTCCAATCGCAAGCAATTCACTATCTTGATGAGCTAAGCCATCTATTTCAAATCCGATTGGCAGTTTTGATTTCGCGCCCTTTCCAATAGGTAAACTCAGGCCCGGTATTCCCATATTACTGCCGGGGTCTGTATTTCGCATGAGTGTCTGGAAAGTTTCAACTGAATAGACTTCTTCGTTTGCTAGTGGTGCAACAATCGGTGATGTCGGAAATAATAAAGCATGTAAATTATGCGCTTTAAATGTGTTTTGGTAGAGTTCAAGCAATTGTGGACGAGCTTCACTAATCGCTTTTTCATACAAAGGTAAAACAGGAACAAATTGACCAGTCTGATCTAAAGTTAACTCAGGAAGAATATTCAGTTTAAAAATTGCCTGTACATCTGGGCTTGAGATCTGATCGACTACAGTCTCTATGGTCAAATTTACATGATGATCTTTCAAATATTGAATCAGGTCATACTTGCCTTCATAGATGGCCACAGGAAATGAAATAGCTTGATTGAGTTGTTCTAAATTTGGCATATCAACCGAAATAATTTCAACTCCTGCACTTTTTAAAAGCTCAAGCGCAATATGAGCCTGTTCATGAACGTCTTCATCTAAATGATTCCAAAAATATGAATTGATACCGAGTCGAATTTGTTGGGGCTGTAATGGTTCTTTTCTTGGCTCCTGAGTAATAAGCTCACCAACTAAGATAATGTCAGATACGGTATGTGCAATAGATCCAGCGGTATCTCGAGTATGTGAAATCGGGGTAATACCTTCTTGTGAATATCGTCCTACCGTAGGACGAAAGCCGACACAGCCATTTAAGGCACTTGGCAGACGAATAGAAGCGCCTGTGTCTGTACCCATAGCAATCGGAACCATGCCCGCCGCAACAGCCACCGCACTACCCGAAGAAGACCCACCAGCAATATGTGACGGGTTTACAGCATTTCGTGTACCCACAACGCCCTCTATATGCATGGCAGTATTATAACCGGTTACCCCAAAGGCTAATTCGTGCATATTGGCTTTACCAACAATGATTGCACCTTGATCAATAAGCTTTTGAATAACGGGCGCAGAAGTTTGAGGTCTAAATTGAGCTAAAGCTGGTGTACCTGCACTATTTGGAAAACCTGCAACATGAATATTATCTTTAACCGCAATTAAAATACCCATCAAAGCTGGACATGGTTTTCCACTCAGTAGGTATTCATCCCAATATTGAGCTTGCTGAATTGCTGAAGCTTTATCTGTGCTAATAAAAGCATTTAAGGATTGCTGTTTTTCAATCGTATCGAAGTAATGATGCACAAGCTCTTCACAAGATACTTTTCTTTCATGAATCAGTTTAGTAATGATATCTACTGAAGCGTTTGATAAACCCTGTGATTCGATCCAATTATTTTTTTCATTTGTATTTAACATAGTAACTTAGAATCCATTTAAGTTGTAATTTTAGGACCTTAGTATAAGTTGCTCATTCATTCGCATCCTCAAAATTGAGGATTGCTTAAACTTTAATGTCGAATGAGCAAGGCCATTTCAGTGCGATTATTGCAGCCGATTTTTCTCATAGAATTGTTCAGATGAGTCCTTAATGTAGTAAAGCTAATTTCCAGTAAATTTGCCACATCTTTATCACTTAAACCTTTAGATACCAAGCGAACCACTTCTTGCTCACGCGAAGTTAAACCGTATTGGGTTGATAAATCTGCTGGTAAAGCTTGGGTAAAATAAGGTTCAAGTAAGTTTAATATTCTTTTTTCACGTTCACTAAATATATCGGCGTCTTTCGCACGCCAAATACGTAAATCACCAATATCCATACCATTTCGGACAAAATAAATATTTATACCGTGATATAAACCATAGGCTCTCAAAAACTCATTGTAATATGGTGTTTTTTTAAGTTCAGCAAGAGGCATAACTTCATTTACAAATGTTGGTTTTTGACGTTTGCGAAGCTGTGACGTAATCGGATCATCAAATTGCCAAACACACTCATAGTCCTTCATGGCTTTTGGGTCGATTTTCCATATTACGCCTTCCCTCGATAAGTTTTTGGTTGAATCCCAAATATAAGATGCAGCGAAATCAGCCCGTAATAAAATGGCAATATCTGCAAGGATATTTTCACGTAAATTGTATTGCCCTTTCCCTGAGCCAAGTTTCCATAATATTTCAGAAAACAATGTAAACTCAGATGGACTGAAATCCTTTTCTAAAAGTGCGGTCATCGTTTACCTATATAACCAAATCCATCGAATTTTAAGAAGATCGGTTAAGTGCTTCCTTTGAGCTTAATAACAAGCTTATCCTTTTATTAACTTCTTAAAAGGAATATTTTTCCAGCGAAGTAAACAATTAGCTATGTGATAAAAGCAATATATACTTTTATCTAATACATATATATAAATACGAAATGAAAAAACCCGCTTCAAAAAGAAACGGGTCATAAAAACAATAAACTTTCAGCGCAGTATTTGATACTGATAATACAAATTAAAATATGTATTTACAATATATTTTAAGAAAATAAATGTTGGGATAGGATGTTAGCCAACCACGTATTAAATGCTTGCTTTGATAAGAAAGATGGAGCTTGGAATAGATCGATATCAAAATTTAAATCATGATGACCAACAACTTTATATCGACCACCACCTAAAATAATGATGTTTGTATGAGGATATCTCAATGTTGTTAATGCATGGCCTAAGAATTTAGCTTGCTTTTCTTTATCGTGCTGATACGTCTTAAACTCATGTGAATTTACAAAGAGATCATATTCTCGATCTATTGTTGCCTTAATTTGCGTAAGTTCCACTTCGATCTCCTTATTATGGGAAATCTTTTTATAACACATAAAAACTCACTATTAGAGAGCTCTTAAGTTAAAAATTGATATCGATGTTATCGAAAACAGATGATGCAAAATCAACTATATCTTTCCCGATTTCTACAATTAAATCTTTAACTTCAACTAGATCAGGATTCACAGAATTAAGCACCGAGTTTTCTTGCTTTGGCTCATCTTGGACATCTAACTGCTCAACGTTATTAATTGGGTGTATTTGATTTTGCATAAGGTTAGTTATTCTTCAAAAGTCTGAAATTCCGGAGGAGCAAATAATGCCGTTTTATCCTTTGTACAAATTCTTTCAATTCTCAAGCCAAAATCTGTAGCCGCTTTTTGTTTTTCATCTTCTTTTGTATATAGAGGTGTCTCATAAGCCAAACCACTTACATGACCAAAAAAGTTATTGATATGGTAATTGATTATCATATTTTTCTTATCTTGGTCCAAAGGAATCATTAGCTTTTCAAGCAAATCAAGGGGCTTAATACCAGTCTGTCTTTCTAACATGATTTGATATGCTGCACTATTAAGCTTTTTACAAACTGTTGATTCTTTTTCTTCAGCATGCAATAGACTTCCAAGTGACATTAAAATTACTATAAGTATTAGTCTCACTCACCTATCTCCACATATATAAATCAGTAGCACAATAAAAACTAACGGGATTCTTCAACATTTTCAGCTAAACACGTAGCTAATATCGTTGCATAGTCATATGTCATCTGCGAAGTATATTCTGAAATAACCAGATCCTTAGCTTTGTAATCATTATTTCTATAAATTTCTTCAACTATTTCCTTAAAATCTTTAGTTTGGGTTTTACCTGTATCAAGATCTGTATATAAAACTTCTAATCCTTTTACTCTATCTAAAGCAATTTCTTTAGTAACATTGTCAACTTTCCAAAATGCAGTCATTACATAAATTTGTGCTTTGCTCTCACAATATCCTGCATGCCCCAAAATAGGTAAAAGTATTAAAGAAAGAAGTATTTTATTCATGCGCTACGCTTTAATAAATTTAAAGCCCGCGAATGCGAGCTTTATCTACTTAGTGAATTACTATAACTTCGACCACTATAACGCAAAAATAGCATTTACCCTATACAGGGTCAAGTTCTAAAGTCCTAAACAATTCAATTATCTCAGACACCTAAGATTTTTTTAACAACAAGAGCATCATCCAAATATCCAACAATATAATGTGGTTGGAAATACTGTGTTTTTGCCCTTAAGTTCTGAATCTCTGGTTTAACATTATATGGAGGGTTCGTTAATAAATAAGCCGAAACAAAATCATCCGTGTCATAAAAATTAAACCAATCTCCTTTTAATGAAGAAGGCTTAGTACGATCTTTGAAATAATCATAAAATACAGGGATACCTAAAGGAGAGCCTAAAGTCACAAATCGAGAAATTTTATAAGAGGAATTTAAATGCTGTAGAGCATCTAGACAAACAGCACTACCAAGAGAATGCCCAACCAATACAATTTCCTTAGAAGGATCCTTTTTTATCTCAGTTAATAATTTTTCTCTCACTTGTGATCTATATTGTTCATTCTCAAGAAATAGATTTGCCTCTTTGGCAAATATCTTAAGCACCCACGTATGAAACTTTTGAAATCTACTCGTAATTTTGATTAATGCCTTCGCCCCCTTATCTATAAAAGAATATGGAGTTAAAGTACTTTTTAAATTAACAGGAATTGCTTCAATAGGTAATGTTCCCATCTCATCAGTACTATGTCCGTCCATCGAGTCAGCAATATTGATTAAAATATCCTGCTCGTCTAATGACAAATCATTAAAGTTTTTTTCAAAAGCATGAAATCCATTGGTCTGTAAATCAAACAAGACTTTATTAGAAGTCGGGGTATTTAAATAATCCTTCACCAGATCTCCATAGTAAATAAACTCAAATTCAGTTGTAGCTGGAACATTCGGTATATGTGCCTGAAATACCCCCTCTAAGAAGGCCTCTATCCATATCTTTTTCAAAGTTTCAGGATCCTTATCAGTCTGGTTGATCCCGTGTACCATTATTATTTTCATGACTTTATCCTTTTAATTATATTGAAATTTTATTATATTCCTTTAAATATTAAGTGCAAACATAAGCCAGTTCAAAGCATAATATTTATATAGAACACAGCTAAAATATTTTAAATGAAATCTCTAGAAGTCGTTGCTGCAGTCATCTGGCACCAGCATAAAATTTTATGTGCCCTTAAAGGTGAGCATAAGTATCCTTATTTATCGAATAAGTATGAATTCCCTGGCGGTAAAGTTGAAGCTGAAGAAACACTCGAGCAAGCGCTCATTCGAGAAATTAAAGAAGAGCTTAATCTTGATGTTGAAGTAACAGAATATCTATTAACTGTAGAGCATACTTACCCCAACTTTAATATCGAGTTGGCCACTTTTATGTGTGTGACTAAGACTATTGAAGAATTGGCTTTAAGTGAGCACCAGGATGTACAATGGTGCGCTATCGATGAATTAGAACAGCTCGACTGGGCTGCTGCTGATATCCCCATCGTGAAATATTTACTTGATAATAAGACTGCAGAATGTTGAAAGATTTTAAACTACTAAAACCAGGTACCATTTTAAATAATGCAGAATTATGCGAATACTTCCTGTGCTCACCTCAGGGCGAAATGCGTAGATCTCATAAGACAAATACACTTATCATTGTTTTAAACCATGTTGAATCTATTTATGAAGATCAATGGATTGGCGATAAGCTACATTACACTGGTATGGGCCAAGTAGGTGACCAAGAATTAAAAAGTCAGAATAGAACATTAGCTGAAAGTCATACTAATGGCGTGTCTGTTCATCTTTTTGAAGTTTTTATCGATAAAGAATATATCTATCAGGGTCCTGTAACTCTCGTAGCTGATCCGTACCAAAAGATTCAACCTGATGCTAATGATCAAGATCGTTTAGCATGGATATTCCCGGTTAAATTGTCTGATTCATATACGGCGATTAGTGTAGAGACCATAGAGCGCGCTAACCAGAAAAAGAAGCGTAAGTATAAGAAGAAATCGATTGAACAATTGATCGCTGATGCTCACGCTACAGCACAAACACAAGTTAGTTATCGTAATACCAAAACGAAATACTTTATTCGTTCTGTTGCAATTGCAGAGCTTGCTAAGCGTTTAGCAAATGGTGTTTGTCAGCTCTGTGAACAACCTGCCCCTTTTAAAGATCAACATGGTGAGCCTTACCTGGAAACTCACCATATTGAATGGTTAGCGCACGGCGGACCAGATACCGTCGAAAATACAGTAGCACTTTGCCCGAATTGCCATAAGAAAATGCATGTTGTGAATGCTGAGGCAGATCGGGAAAAGCTAAAGATAATAAATTCTCAGCTCAATACAACTTATTCATTTCAATAAAGAAAGTTTAAAATTTAATAAATTGGTATTTTTATGCGATTAAGAGAAACTATTTTAGCTTTGATGATACCCGCCATATTAGGGTATCTATTTATATCTGGCCGTTATTTCATTATAGGTAGTGTTGAACAGACAGGTTATGATTATATAAACCTGGGTTTTGACTTTCATGATTATGTATTTCAAGGTTTTTTAGCCAATTTTAGGGCTTCTTCTTTTTTGGCACTTATACTAGCACCACCATTAATTCTTATATTGAGACAATTTTTTTACTCAAAAGAGCTTTTTGATAAAATAAATATTATATTTTCATATCTTATAGTTTTATTTATCCATAAGTATATCAAAAGAAATAAAAACATTGATAAAAAGGAATTATTTAAAGAAGAAGAGAATAAATATTTTCAAAAAAAAGAAAAAGCTGAAAAGAACCCTCTCTCGAAAACACTATTAACTTCTTATTATTTATCTATTTTCTTATATCTTTTTCTTCTTGTTTCCTTGGTGAAAATTTTAGACTTTTATAAGCAAGGTAAAGAAAGTGCTCAAGCAAATATATTAGGTAGTATCACGTATATAAAGGATGATGAATCTCAACTTTTTAGAGTTATTTGTGGAAAAGAAGTTTGCATATATGCAAATAAGAACTTTGACTCTTTCAAGAAAATAAAAGAGGATAACTACTCAGATAAAGATCTACAGCAAATTAATAATTTAGAAAAAAATTCACCATTTTTCTTCTTTCTACTATCTGAAAAGCAACTTTCACCAATAGAGAAAGTTGTCTATGTACAGATTCATTCAAAAGAAATTAATTTACACTCTAAAAATCCATATTTCTTTAGAGCCTATACCCGAAAAGTACGGCCCTATCTTTCTAACTTAAAATTTGAAAAAAGATGTTATAAAGATATTGAAAATGATGAGATTAAAGGACTGAATCAAAAAGCATCTCAGAATAAAGAAAAACTACCCTATTTTGTGGCATTTAAAATTCCTGTTGAACAAAGTATTGATCATATTGATATATTTGATCCTAAGAAAAATATCCAACAGTACAACTTTTGCAAGCAACTTTATTGATTTATGAGAGGAAACTCTAATAATTCTGGGTACCTGTCTTATTTAAAAGCTCACCACTTGATGAGCTTTTCAAAATAAAATTTTTTATACTTCAAACAGGAATAAAAATTAATCTATACACTAGAGGTTTTCTGATCTAAAAATGAATATACCCTGCAAGATAAGAAAATAAAATACAAATAAGATAAATTGAATCGGAAAACTTCTTCTTTTTATCCCAAAAGTTTTTGGGGTAGGAAAATAGAAAAAGGTGCCAATCACAAAATGAATTGTACATAAAATGATTAATCCATATCCTAAATAGTGGAAATTCTGATAATCCATTGAGTATTGTTGTGAGAGTTTTTCAGCGAAGGTATGAATCTGTTTTGTCACTCAATTGATATGGTGTGCCCGGCGAGCATCGAACCAGCGACCCTAAATTTCGGAAATCTAACTGTTCACGTGTTTAATATTTATCACATACGTTAAGTCTGCAGAGTGGTAATGCATGAGTTCATCACAAAGATTCTTTGCAGGATTGTAACACCTACTCATTGAGTGGGCTTTTTATTACTAACCGTTTTGCCTGAGGTGGTCTTGGAACTCTTGGTCGTGTACTTTGTCATAATTAACTGGGTCGTAAACGTATCCAGTTAATATAAAACTTAAGCCTCAGCCCCTAAATACCAATTTTTCCAAGAACTGGTTCCTCTCGTTTCAAGTGGTATCGTTGGAATCAGTTTTTCTTTTAGCACTTCGGTTTGCTTAACAGCTTTGGCAAGTCTTGCTTTAACGGAATGAATACATTCACGGTCACCAAATTCGCAGCGGTCTAAAGTTGTACCGCCACAAGGCCCGTTGGCTAAACCTTTTGGACACGTTTCAGGACAAATATATAAGGTATCGCTTAGGCGACACTGACCACAGCTTTCACAGCCGACTAGGCTATGTTTACTCAAGACTTCTGTTTTGAGTAATGCTTTAGCGACCACAGAATTTTCCCAAAAAGACGCTTTAAAAATAAACCGCCCAACGCCTTTGGCAATTTTAGATCCGAACAGGGCCTCATGCATCACATGTAGTTGGCGATATTTAATGATTTGTTTAGATGTTGGCTGACGTGAAAAACGAGCAATTTCAGGGGTAAACTCTTTGCCTGTCTTGACTTGCCAAAGTGAACTCCAAAGCTCTTCTAAGGCCTTAAGGTTAAGATGTCTGTATTGCTCGATGTAACTTTCAAGCAGCATTTGCTCTTCTGGCTTATGACAAGCAGATAAATGAATACCCGCAAATCCTAAGTGTCCACATATTAAAATCTGTAAAGCGCAGCGCAAATAAACACGGTCTGTATGCCCTGCCTGTTTTTCGTCTGCCAAAACTTTTAGCATGTGTGGAGTGATTACAATACCCGCAACTTTATGCTTTACCATGAAGTTGGCACGGCCTAAAGTCAGTGGCATGACGCAAGCTAGTATTTGCTGCGAATAATCATGCTTGGTTAAAAATGATTTGGCTTGTTTTAAGGCTTCAATGTCATAGCCCAATTGGGTAATGATAAAGTCAGCACCTGCTTTAATCTTCTTATGCAGTTTTAAATACTGTGCATCACGCTCAGCTTCGACATATTTAAACGGATTAAAAGCAACCCCAATACGAAAACCACCATGTTGCTTAGCTGCCATTACGGCGTTTACCGACTCTAGGTAACGACTACGAGGCTGCCCATCTCGTCCATTATGATGTTCTTTGAGTTTGTCGCCTGTAAGCAATAACAAGTTTTGAATATTGGCAGACTTGGCTTGTTCTAAAAAGCGCTCAAAGTCTTGTATGTCTCTCGCTTTACCTGAAAAGTGTAAGACTTTCTCTATTGAGTCAGGGTAACTTTTGCTGGCTTCCAGCGGCGCGATATCATGATCTGAATGTACACGATCTGCCAATGTCATTGCAGCCGGATATCCTGCAAACTCATGTCTTACAGGATAAATTTCATGTAGTGAAGTGAGGTACTCCACCAACACAAAAAACTGGTTTTGCTGGAAGCAGGGAGAAACGTGTGACATAGGCAAAGCGCTTATCAAAACATGACATCAATCATAAGCGCGGCATTATAAATCAAAATTGCATCAAGATGCGCTAGTCAGAAAGCTCATTGTTTTGCTTGTCTTCACTCTCTTTATTTCTAGGTAATTCGAGTGAACGAGGAAATATAAAATCGAAAGAATCGAGTGCATAGCGGTAAAGCTGAGCTGGTCGTTTGCCTACAATTTTACTGTGGTTGGTTTCTTCAACTGCGCCTGCTTCTATCATACGGCGTCTAAACGCTTTTTTATCTAAGGATTGTCCAAGAATAATTTCATAAATGGTTTGTAGTTCGGTCAGTGTAAATAACTCGGGCATGAGACTAGCTGGCAAAGCTGTATAGCGAGTTTTACTGGTTAAACGCTCTAAAGCTAAGCTGAGCAATTCATTATGATCAAACGCCAATGCTAAATCTTGTGCTTTTGCTACAGGCACCCATTCACTGTATTCAGCCAAAGCTTGGTGTTGATAGGCATTAAAATCGATTAATGCAAAATACAAAATGGTTACTGCCCAGCCACGCGGGTCACGTTTGGCATTGCCCACAGAGGCAACTTGTTCCAAATAAGGTGAACTAATTCCTGTTTTTTCGACCAGCTTACGATATGCAGTAGCCATCAAATCTTGATCGTGCTTTAAATCGGCAAAACCACCCGGTAAGGCCCATTGGTCTTTAGCTGGAAAGTTGGGCCGCTTAATGAGTAATACCTGCAACTGACCATTAAATACCGAGAAAATAGCCATATCGACAGTGAGTAAAGGTGCGTCATAATCTCGGCGATCATAACTGGCAAGGAATTCTTGTTCAGTTTGAATAGTCACGTTCAGTCTCTCAATGAAAATGATGAGCCGATACTCATGCAACGGCTCATCTAAACTCAGTTATGCGATGGATAAACGCTCACGTATTTGATCCAAAGTACACTCATATTGAAGTTTACCATTTTCAAAGACTGTTTTTAGTGCTCCACCTTGTTCTTGTTCGGCTGTTTGCTCATCAAACAAAGTAAAGCCATTTTCACTTTCTTCGATGCGTAATAGACCTTTCGCAGATTTTTTAACGCCTGAGTCAGTAATCGGGTCTTTAAACAGTTCGCGGCCTACACCATTCACCTGTCCCCAAGTCGCTTTTACAGCAAACCCAAAGGTGTCACGAGTTAAGTAGTTATAGGTAAAGCTGCCTATACCAAATACTAAGTTGTTTGAAGCAAAACCTTTGGCTTCTAACCCTTCTAAAATGCGCTGCGCACGGTCTAGTGTAATCGAGTCACCATAAATTAAACCGACACGTTCATTAAGCACTTTATAGCCTTGGTCCGTGGTTGTACCACCAAACACTTCCCATAAACATTCAACTGCGCCTTTATATGCTGGGCTGCCGACTTCGGCGTCTGGGTCACCACAAATAATTTTAACTGGGTCACCAGAGTCTGGACGGAAAACCAATTTAGCCAAACCTAAAGCATTGGGTTGTCTTGCCAGAATTTCAGGTTTTAACGCTACTGTAAATTCTGTAATGACTCGCCAAAAGTCCCAAGTATCAGACACGATGCTGACAACACCAGACGGATAAAGCTCGCAAATTAAACGTTTAAATGTTTCTAGCTCACTGTCTTCTGTACCCATACACATCACACTGTGTTCGGTCGCTGGTACAGATACACCAATCACACCTGTGGCATTGTAATATTCTTCCGCGTAGTCAATTGAAGCAACCGAGTCTGTTCCAATAAAACTGGTTAAGTGGCCCACACCAGACTGAGCTGCATCATAAATTCCACTCATGCCACGGCTACTAAAATCGTGCCCTTGCACAGGTACAAAATCAAGCGGTGCGCCAGTTTTTACAGCATATTGAGTTAATAAACGTTTGTACTCATAAGCAATAGTGGCGGTTGTACAGCTTTTCCAAAGCTCAGCACTTAACACCGTTTCAATATAATTCGTTAACCAAAAGAAACGCGGGTCGGTATTAATAACGGTGAGCACGGGTACACGCATATTGACGCGGCTGCCTTCTGGCAAAGCTTTAATGCGTAATGGTAAATAGCCCAAGTCGTGTAATGCTTCAATGTGATCGACTGGTACAGCACCTTCACCTAGTGAAGTATCCATACGGCGTTTATAAGCAGCCACTACCTTGTCTTTAGGCTGTTTGAAAAAGCCTTCATTCCATGTATCGATTAAAAAGTGTTTGATAAAACCCTGAAGACCAAAGAACACAACTTTATCGCCAAAGTCAGGCAACATTTTAGCAAGTCGAGATGAACGCGGTGTAAAGTTTGCGTACACGTACTCTGTACCTGCTGGATACTGACGTCTGTGATCCGCTTTATAAAAATCGATAGCGTTTAATGGATTAAGTTTAATCGTCATCTTTGTTCTCTTTATTCTGCTGCAAAAGCAATTACTGAAATTTTGTCTGATGGTTGTTGTGGAAAGCTGTCCGAGGTAAATAGCTGGTCAAGCTGCCCATCAAAAACCTCTATTCCTTTACTAAAAATACCGTGGGTCACATATAGAACGACCTTAGTGCAATTGAGACGACGTAGTTCTTTGGCAATACCAATAAAGGTTGCACCGCCGTCACAAATATCATCGGTAATGACCGCTGTTAGGCCTGATAAATCAGTCGCATGTACATGCGTACCTAAAATTTTGCCAGTTACTGGGTCACGTTTTTTATCACACTGAACAATAGTGATTGGTAGTTTTCGCTCCAGATTAAAAGCGTCTGCAACCATTTGTGTGCGTGCTTTTGCGCCTTTGTCTGGGCAAATCAGTACTGTTTTTTCATCTTTTAACAGTGTGCTTAGCGCTTCACTCTTTGCGATGATGTCTACTGAACTGATGTTTACAACTTCACTAAAAGAAGTATTGGCAGCAAGTAATGCTGTCGTTACTTCACTATGGCAGTCCCAAACAGTGATCTTGCCTTGTTTGCCCGCCTTTTTGTCATCATTGATGTTGAGTAACTTGGTCATCACATCAAGCGAGAACGCTTGGCCTACTGCACAAATACGGTCCTGACGTGCATATGGAAAATACGGAACTTCTAGGTCAATGGTTAAACCCTGAGTCAGCAATATATTTTCAAGTAGTAAATAGTCCATCACATCGTGACTTGAGGCCATGTGTGCACGGACCAATACCTTGCCAGATAGTGAACCTAAGGTTGTCTCATCAATTTGAACATGACGCTCGCCACCAGAAAACTGCGTGAATTTCACTGGAATCTCATTTCTTGCCGCATCTAAAAGCTGGATAGCCATATCATCCTCTTTTTGTCTGATGACCTTCGATGAATATATAGTGGCACAAAGCCACTATATATTTCAAGTCTAATTTTTAAACTTTTTTCAATGCCCTTTAAGACATAAAATTTGCAGTTTTAGAGCATTTAGAAATTCGATATTTAAGAGAGATTATTCTTCAATTAATTGAAATAAAAAGTTAATTTACAAAAAGTATGACGAGTAGAACTATTATTAAAAGTAGCGGATATAACTTTGCCCGCCATAAATCAGGTAGTTTTGAAATAAATTTTTCTGAAAAATATAGTCCGATCCATGTTCCAGCAACCAAGAATAAAGCAGCTTCAAACCAGATTAGTCCGATAAATCCGTTGGGTGTCCATGTAGATTGCCAAAGTGACAATACGCAATAAGTCAGCGTTGCAGTTAAAGACAAAGGCAGCGTGAGAATGTTTGCAATAGCCGCAGCCTCTGCCATAGAACTACCCCGCCGCCGTAATAAAGGAACCGTCATTACACTTCCTCCAACACCTAAAAGTGCTGCAACCCAACCAATAATGCCCCCTTTAATGAGTTCACTGTTTTGACCATAGTGTTGCTTTTGGCTTGAGGTCACTATAAACCCTGGTCGGTAATAACAATCTAGAATGGTTATGAATACATAACCCATAAATATCCAGCGAAGCCAATTTCCATTAAACAATGAGGCCATTACCGCACCGACAATTCCACCAAGTGCAATACCACCCCATAAAAAGCGGATTTTTTGCCAATCTATATGTCCAGACCGATAGTGCCGAAAGACTGCAAAACTTGCCGAGCAGAGCATGACAAAAGCTGATGTAGCTACGGCGATTTGCATGGCATGTATGCCGATATTACTTTCATTACTCCACTTTTGAATAATGACTGTATAAAGCAAAGGTACAGCAACAAATCCGCCGCCAAAACCAAATAACCAAGTCGTTATGCCTGACAGTAGTCCAAATAAAAATAGCTCATATAGCATCATCATCTTCCTCACGTTTATAGAGGCATGATATAAAATAGCTCTATGGCAAACTAACGTAGAAAAGCCATATTTTTATTTGTTTCAGCCAAAAATATATGCGTAATATTCCAATTAACGATGTAGACCATCTACCACAAGCAGTTCTAGCGTTAGGGTCAGATTATCCTGCTGATACCTTGTTAGATACGCATAGCCATCGCCGTGCACAGTTCTTATATGCACCCGAAGGCCTCATGAAAGTTGAAACTGAAGATGGACAATGGCTTGTGTTACCGTACAGCGGTGTATGGATACCGGCAGGCAAACCACATCAGGTATGGTTATCTAAAGTCAGTACCTATAGTTTGTATATAGAAGTGAGTAATGCCCCAAGACAAGCAAACTATTGCGAGGTTATACAAGTCTCGCCTTTGTTACATCAATTGCTCATTCAGGCAAATAAGTTATCCATTGATTACTCGCGCTCAGGCCGTGACGGCGCTCTTATCGATTTATTGTTATATGAATTAGAAGCTGCACCAGCCCTGCCTCTGTTTATTCCGCTGCCTAACAACACATTATTATCTAAACAGTGTGCTGAGTTTATGCAGCATCCTGATATTCATAGCAGCCCTAAAGATTGGGCACATGACCATAATAAAAGTGAACGAACTTTTCATCGTTGGTTTAAGTCTGAAACTGGCATGTCCTTTCAGGCTTGGCGTAATCGAGTCTGCATTATTTATGCTTTAAATGCCTTAAAAGAAAATATCTCAATTACTGAAATTGCCTTTAGTTTGGGCTATGAACATTCGGCAGCTTTTACCGCAATGTTCAGTAAAATTATGGGTTATTCACCTAGCCAATTTCAAAAAAGATTTCATACGCATGATAAAGCGCTATAAAGATTTACTCATATGAATGGTGTCATAGGTATCGATCCATTCCCGTTGAATAACCTCAAAACCTTGTAGACGCCAAAACTCTTCAGCCGCCGGTAAAAATGGATGGGTATGCAAATACAAAGTCGTAATTTCACTGTTTTTGGCATGGCTAAACAACATGTCACATAGCTGGGTCGCGATGCCCTTACGACGGTATTCAGGCAATACAAATAACTTAACCACCTCAACCGTATTAGACGGTAAATTTAAATCAAAACGATGGTCATAAGCCCGATATGCAATCGTGCCAATAATGCGGTTTTGGTCTTTTACTGTAATGAAGCAGCCCAGTGGATCATGGACATAATGCTGCTCAAAATTTTGTAAATCTTTGGGGACTTGCCCATGATAAATTTCTGGGAATAACAGCTGTCTTGTATAAAGTGCAAACTCTACCGCAGACGCATAGTCTGATTTGTCTACTAGCTTATAACGAAGCGTCATATTTACAGCCACGAATGATCAGGAATCACAATGGTTTTGTCTTGAATCATGGCTTCATGGAACTCAACATCATAGACACTTTTTAAAAACTTCGGATCGGTTATTCGAGTTTTTGACTCAGGCTTAACTACTTCGTGTTGGCGCATAAAGAACAAATGATCTGCAAATAAAAAAGCCAAGTTGGGATCATGCATAATCGCAATCACCGTAAAATTTTGCCGCGACAACTGACGCAACTTTTTCATTAAATAAGACTGGTAATAAACATCGAGATGATTGGTTGGCTCATCGAGCAAAATAACTTTTGGAGCTTGCACTAAAATACGGGCAATCATAACCAACTGCCGTTCACCACCCGACAACTCGGTATAAGGACGATCGCGTAAATGCTCAATGTCTAAATCAAGCAAGGCTTGATCTACACGCTCCCAGTCTGATTTTGAAGGACGATATCTGCTAAAAGCAGCACGCCCTGTAATCACCACATCTTTAACCAAAAATGGAAATACGGTTTTATGAAACTGCGGTAAAAAACCAAGTAATGCAGCCCGATCTTTCCCTTTAAAGTCCGATAGTGGTTTTCCAGAGTAACGAATCAAGCCATCTTTTACCGGTTCTAGGCCCGCCATCAATTTAAAAAGTGTTGATTTACCACAACCATTACGCCCTAAAATCACTGAAAACTGATTTTCAGGAAACTCCAGATGAATACTTTTAAGAACCTGTTTGTGCCCATAGGCATAATTTAACTGATCAATTTGAATCATGCCCAATGAGTCCTCTGTGTTTTCATTAATAATAAGAAAAATGGCGCGCCAAGTAACATGGTAAAAATACCAATCGGTATTTCAAATGTCAGTAAAACCCGAGAAAAGTTATCAATCAACAGTAGAAAACTGCCGCCCAGCACCATATTTGCAGGAATACTGTAGCGGTGATCTGGCCCAACCAACATTCTCACAATATGTGGCATAAACAGCCCATATAAACTAATAATGCCCGCCGCAGCCACAGAAGTTGAGGTACATACAGTCACCAGCACAATTAAAACAAGCTGTTCCCAACGCGGATTAACGCCCACAGCCTGTGCTTCTTCAGCACCGAGTGCCATTAAGTTTAAGCGCCAACGCATTGCAAATAATCCGGCAAGGCCAATACAGATTGGTAACACAGCGTATTGAACTTTTTGCCAAGATGCCTGATGTAAGTTGCCCATCGTCCATTGCACGATCGCTTGCAGTTTAAATGGATCACTTAAGTATTGAATAACGGTAAGTCCTGCCAAAAACAGCCCCGAAACAATCATGCCTGATAAAATTACCATGACTAAAGACGTCTGGCTTTCATGTTTCTGGTGCGCAAATAAATAGGTTAAGCCAACAGCGCATACACCAAAAATAAAGGCTGATAGATTTGGCGAAAGCCAACTTAATGAAAGCGCTAAAGCTGCACCGAACGCTGCACCAGATGAAATACCGAGTACATACGAATCGACTAAGGGATTACGAAACAATGCTTGCAAGCCATTACCCGCAGTTGCTAATGCGGCTCCCACCATAAAGGTCAGTAAAATTCTAGGCAGCCTGACATTTACTAAAATGTTTTGCATCAGCCTAAATTGTTCTGCATCAAAATATGGTGTACCAAAGACTGCTTGCACACCCCACCGCAAATAGTCCCATGCACTCAATGTTTGAGTTGGCCCAATGAGCAAAGAGATAAAAATCATGAGGAAAGGTAACGGGTAAAACCAGTAATATTTCAGTTTTTCCATATTTATTGCACCAACGCTTTTGCAAGGTTTTCACCATACAACTTGGTTAAAATACGCTGTTGTAAAGCACTTACAGGTAAGTCGGACTGTTCAGGGTAAATACTGTGATTTAGATAAATCGCCGTAATAATAATTTTGATGGTGTGTGGGTTATATATAAATGCAGGACTCAAATTAAATACCTTTCGGTTTTGTACGGCGCTTAAACCTTGTAATTCTTTTCGTTCATAAATCAGTTTAGGATTGGTATTCCAAAGCACAATATTGTCAGGGTTCCATTCAATTAAAGTCTCGGGGTTGACGTTGGGCTGGTTAGCAGCAGTCTGAACAATGTTGTAAGCACCAGCTAGCTCTATAAAATCATTGGTAATCGACTCCCGTCCTGAAGTAGAAAAAATTCGCCCTCCTGACCATGCATAGTAAATCGATTGTTTATTTGGCTGACGTGCAGTTTTGGCTGCGACTTCTGCCACAATTTCATCCGAAAAGCTTAAAATTTCTTGAGCACGCTTTTGGGCACCACTAAGAACGGCAATTTCAGATAGCTCTTCTTTCACTTGTTTGTAGGTGCCTGACTCCATTACATATACAGCGATACCAAACTGCCGTAACAGTTCAATCGTTTGGGTTTGCCCACTTCCCAAAATGACCAAATCTGGTTTTAGCAACACCAGACTTTCAATATTGGTTGCATTGGCTCCTTGCGAAGGTGCTGCAAGCTGCTTATTAGCAATGCGTTTATCTATTTTTGAATACGCATTAAATAATAAAGGTTGAATGTATACTTCAGCAGGTATACCAATTACTTTGTCACCTTGCCCTAGCATATAGAGGCCATCTAAACCCGACTCAAACAAAGAGACAATTCTTTGGGCAGGTTTGGCTACACAGACTTTTGTATTTGTACTATCAAAGACACATATTGAATGAGAGGTTGAGTTTTCTTGAGTTTTTCTATTTTGCTCAGATGAGGAACATCCACATAGAATGAGTAAAGTGAGTAATGAAGCCAATAACTTCATTATGGCACCCCGTGCACAAATAGAGTGCAAAATAAAAAGATGTGTTTATTTAGTGCATTTTTCATGTGAAAAAAACACCATAAGAGAGCAAGACGGTTTGAATCATCATTTATACAACAATCAAATTAAGTATGTTAGCTATGGCCTTAGATAGTAAGCAAAAAAAACGCCAAATTTACCAACTAATAAAAACTATTTAATGATTGGGCAAAAAGTCTATAAAAGCGAGTCAAATAATTTAATCATGTTTATAGCGGTGAGCCTCGTGTTAGGACTCAGCATACCTGTTTTTGGATTTAGTATTTTATTTAAGCTATTTATCTTTGCTATACATAAATATATACCTTCTAAATCATAGTGCTTGCATTAATTAACCTGATGGGCTGTGCACACATAGCTATAGTATGCACAGCTCAAATAATGTCTGAATTAATCTTCAGACAGTGTTTTCATATCAATCACAAAACGATACTTCACATCGCTCTTTAGCATACGTTCAAAAGCTTCATTAATGTTTTGCATATTAATCATCTCTACTTCAGAAACGATATTATGCTCACCACAAAAATCGAGTAGTTCTTGTGTTTCTTTAATTCCACCAATAACCGAGCCTGCAATTGATTTTCTACCTAAAATCATAGGTACTGAATTTGCGCTAATTTCACCTAAATATCCAACTAATACAATGGTTCCATTTAAAGCTAAAGTTGGAATATAAGGCTTCAAATCATGGTTATAAGGCACAGTATCAACAATTAAATCAAATTGATTTAATACCGACTTCATTTGATTCTCATCTGTTGATAACACTACATGATGTGCGCCAAGTTGTTTTGCATCTTGTTCTTTGTTTGCTGAGCGAGTAAATAGTGTCACTTCAGCGCCTAGAGCATTGGCAAGTTTAATTGCCATGTGTCCTAAACCACCTAAACCAACGACAGCAACTTTACTGCCCTTTTCAACATTCCAGTGACGTAGCGGTGACCATGTGGTAATACCCGCACAAAGTAGTGGTGGTACAGCTTGAGCATCCAGATTTTCAGGTACTTTTAATACAAAATCTTGACTACAGGTAATGCTTTGTGAATATCCACCATAAGTTGGGCGTTGGTCATGGCGATCTACGCCGCCATAAGTCTGGATGTTACCTTCTTCACAATATTGCTCGAGTCCTGAATGACAAGCAGAACAAGTACGGCATGAATCGACCATACAGCCAATGCCCACTAAATCACCAACTTTATACTTTGTGACTTTAGGACCGATTGAGGTAACACGTCCAACAATTTCATGGCCCGGAACTAATGGATAAGTACTAAATCCCCAATCGTTTTTAGCTTGATGTAGATCAGAGTGACAAACACCACAATACTCAATTTGAATGACAACATCATCTTCACGTGGGGTTCTACGTTCAAATTTAAACGGAACTAAAGGAGTTTCTGATGACAGCGCGGCATAACCTAAAACTTCAGTTGTCATATTTTTTCTCTCATGCTTAATGTAAATAAAGGCGATTTTTCGCTGGGAGCTCATTTAGAGCGATTGATTGTGAAAACTGGTCAATACATTTTGGAACCTTTGACCCACTTGCAGACTTACTTTTTCAGCAAGTATTTTCTGTATATTTTCAAATTGATGAGAACTAACACCTTGAGTCTTTGCAATATTAAGATGGGATTGAAGTTGGCTATCTACACCTTCTAGAGCCGAAAGCATGCTCAAAGTAGCAATCTCACGATCTTGCCAATTCAGCACATCCCTTGAAAAAATATCGCCAAAAAGATGAGCCTTTAAATACTCATCTATAGCTGGAGCAAACTCAAAAAGTGCACCTTTTACAGGTTGACCCACCAACTGAGTTTGATTCTGAGTACCTTGTAAAAGTGCCTGATAATCTTTCGGTAGAGTGCTGTTAGTCTTACCCTCTATGTCACGAATACCGCTTTCTTTACGCTGCTCTAGCACCTGCATAAATGTTGTAAGGGCATTCAAACTTCGAGGAAAACCTGCATAGGCATAGGTTTGAACTAAAACTTCCTTAATTTCTGCAATGGTTAACCCTAAATCTAAACCATCTTTTAATGATTGACTGAGTTTAGCTAGGTCACCATTTGCAGCATAGGCAGCAATCGGTATGATTGCCTGTTGCTGTTCGGATAAAGAATTTTGCATTTGCGTTATTTCCTTCTTTTGAGATAAAGGAAGCTGGACCATATGGGTAGCTGCATAAATCTGTTGATTCAGCGCCAACAAACTGATGGCTAGAAATAAGGACTTTATAATTTCAGTGGCCCGCCTCTTTATATTGCTCATCTGATACAGGCTCCAACCAGTCCACATTTTTGCCATGTTCATCAGTTGCAGTTAAAGCAAGATGTGTCATCGCAGAATTTCCACTTGCACCATGCCAATGTTTCACCCCAGGTGGACAATAAATCACATCTCCTACAGAAATTTTTTCCGCAGGTTTACCCCATTCTTGCACCAGTCCCTCTCCTTCTGTAACAATGAGATATTGCCCTTTAGGATGGGTATGCCAAAATGAACGGGCATTGGCATTAAAACTTACATAAGCACTGGAAGCATTTATACTGTCAGTAACATCAGTTAATGGTTTAATTGCAACTTGACCCGTGAAAATATTATCTAGGCCGGTAATTACCTGTTGTTGGTTGGCTTTTTTAACGGTTTGAAATGCTGTGACTGATTTTTTATCCATTGCGGGTACTCCCATTGAGATAAATAAACTGGTCACAAACGTGACTGCCTTAACATTCATCTTTTTTCCTAGATTGATACCAATGCCCTCAATTTAATGAGGGATGCAGGATTAAGCGTTGTTCAAACAGTATAAAAATGAAAGTTGTAAGGTGTTGTTCTATTCCTCTCACAGATTTGCCTAATCCTCCGAATTGTTGCACTTCTCACTATTTTTCTTATTTGAAATGCCTACAATAAAAATACAGAGGGTAATCGGTAGAATCTGAATGGCGAATAGGTCTAACCATAATCAAGAATTGGCTCAACTTGTCGATCAATGGACACGAGAAAAAGGTACATTCGAAACACCTATTATGGGACTGACTTTATATCGCGCAGAAACATTGACCCAACCAAGTAGCAGTATGATGGATGCAAGTCTATGTATGATTGCTCAAGGAAAAAAACAGGTGATTCTGAGTGAAGAAACCTATACCTATGACTCTAACCATTTCCTTTTTACTGCAATTGACCTGCCTGTAATTGCTCAAGTTCTTGAAGCTTCAGTTGAACGACCTTATCTTTCAATCGTCTTACGCCTAGACCCGTATGTACTCGCCCAAATCATGCTTGAAGCCCACATACCTTTTAAAGATGTAAATACTGAGAAAAAAGGAATGGCTGTTGGAGTAGTCAATTCAGAGCTGAATGATGCGTTTATACGGTTAATAAAACTACTAGATACGCCACAAGACATTCCCATATTGTCTCCTCTTATTATTAAGGAAATTTTTTATCGTTTATTGATGAGCCCGCAAGGCGATCGACTTAAACGTATTGTAGCGGCAGGCACTACAGGTCATCGAATTGTGAAGGCGATTGAATGGCTGAAAACAAATTTTGCGAAACCATTTAGTATTGAAGAACTGGCAAGCACAATGGGGATGAGTGCATCAAGTTTTCATCAACATTTTAGGGACATAACCTCAATGAGTCCCTTACAGTATCAAAAGAGAATGAGATTGACCGAAGCACGGCGTTTGCTAATGACCGAAGAATACGATATTTCATCTACCAGCATGCAAGTCGGTTATGAAAGCTTGTCCCAATTTTCCAGAGAATATAAACGCTTTTTTGGGGTTTCTCCGTCGGTAGATATTAAGAATATATAAAAGCAATAAACGTGGACTATTAAAAAATTAATACCAGAAAAAAAGCGGTACTTGATTATGTCTATTCATCAAGTACCGCTAAAATTAAAGCAATATTACACATGATTCATTCGTTCAAGCTCACGAATTAAACCAGAATGATCAAGCTCACCGTCTCCGGCAGCAAGCATATTTTCAAATAATTGACTGACTTTTTCGGCTATAGGTAAATTCAACTCAAGCGATTTAGCATAGCTAACGGCTGTATGAATATCTTTATACTGGTTTCGAGCTGTACCTCCCGGTTTAAAATTTCTACTTAGCATACGCTCGCCATGTTGCTGTAAAATTGGAGAATCTGCAAAACCGCCTGTGAGTGCTTGTTTGAGCTTAATAGGATCGGCTCCTGCTTTAGTCGCAAGCAATAACCCCTCGCTTACAGTTGCAATGGTGGTTGCTACTATCATTTGATTTACCAGTTTTGCCAGCATTCCGCAGCCAGCCCCACCTACTAAAATTGGTCGGCCCATTGCACTTAAAATAGTTTCAGCATGTGAAAATGTTTTAGCTTCACCACCTACCATAATAGCAAGACTTGCATTTTGAGCACCTTTTTCACCGCCAGAAACAGGTGCATCTAAATATCTAAGTCCTTTTTCTTTACATTTTTCACTTTGTGTTTTTGCAACTTCAACCGGTATTGAACTCATCACAATGACCGTGCTTTCAGGTTTTAGCTGTGAAATTGCACCACGTTCTTGAAATAGAATTTCATCACAGGTTTTTCCATCACTGAGCATACAAATCAGAAACTCTACATCTTTTCCGACTTGTGCAAGTTCACTACAAACATGTGCACCCGCTTCTTTTAAACTTTCTGCTTTAGATGAAGTTCGATTCCAGACCTTAACTTGATGACCAGCTTTTAATAAATTCATGGCCATTGGCATTCCCATAATACCAGTTCCAACAAAACCAATTTGAGCCATTATTTCATCTCCGTAGCAGTCCGCACTTTAAGTCGCTGTTGTTCTACTTTTAGGCTATCAGACTTTAACTTTGCCAAAAGCAGTAACCCCAAACCGCCCATGGCAACAAATCCTGCAATGGCAAGGAACGCTACTGTATAGGTGCCCGTGGTGGTATATAAATAGCCTGTTAAATATGGACCAGTAAAACCACTTAAATTACCTACAGAGTTAATTAAGCCAATACCGGCTGCAGCGCCCACTCCTGTTAGAGTCTGCCCAGGGATAGTCCAGAAGATATTAATCGCACTAAATACACCGATTGCGAGCAGAATAAAGCCCACAATAATTGCCCACGGTTGATTCACAATTAAAGCAATCGCAATTGCGAAAGCCGCCATAAGTGCAGCACAAGCACCGTGTTTATAACGTTCTTGTTTACGGTCAGAACGGCGGCTCCATAAAACCATTCCAACCGCCGCAAATGCATATGGAATAGCGGTGAGTAAGCCATTTTGGATAAGGCTGATTTGCATACCAAAGGTATTACGGAACGACTCTAAAACACTTGGTAAGAAGAAGAACATCGCATTTGAACCAGACGTAATTCCAAAATAAACAATTGCCATAATCCACACTAAAGGATTTTTAAACACTTGTTTAATGAGTTCACCTTTTGTTAAAGCAGCATCGGCAGATTGCTGTTTTTCTCGTTCTTCACGCTCTAGCGTATTCATGAGCCATTGACGCTGCTCAGCTGTTAACCACTGTGCTTCTTTTGGGTTATTGGTTAAATATTTTAGGCAAACCAGTCCTAAAATAATGGAAGGAATCCCTTCTAAAATATACATCAAACGCCAGCCTTCATAGCCAATGGTATTGCCCCATTGCATAAGACCGACCGAAATTGGCGCTCCGATAATTTGAGCAATTGGTAACCCTAAATAGAAGGTCGCGAAGACACGGGCACGATATTTAGCAGGAAACCATAAGGTTAAATAAAAAATAACCCCCGGAAAGAAACCCGCTTCTGCAATACCCAGTAAAAACCGTAAAATAATAAATTGGGTACCACTATGGATAAATCCCATAAGCCCGGCAATAATTCCCCAAGTAATCATGATTCGGGCAATCCAAATCCGTGCACCAAACCGATGAAGTAAAACATTACTCGGTACTTCTGCAATAAAGTAACCCAAGAAAAATACACCCGCACCTAAGCCAAAAATAGTTTGGGTAATTCCAATTGCATCATTCATATGTAGCGCAGCAAAACCAATATTGGTTCTGTCTAGAAAGGCCATAATGAATAAAATAATAAGAAACGGGATAATTCGACTCGAAATACGCTTAATTGTCTGCTCTTCGAGAGCAGTGACATTTTTGATATCTTCCATAATAACTCTCACATGAATTGGCGATCACTGCCATTAATTTTGGGTATCTTCTATATGTGCCTGAATGATGCTTTCAAAATTCTCATCTGCTTGGAAACCTAAAGATTCGGCATATTCGGCTTTCACTTGAACCGGCCAACTTTGAACAATCCTTTGAATCGTTTTATCTTCCTGCCACTGCACTAAATCAGTTGCTTGTTTACCGGCAACTTTTTCAAGAGCCTCAAGCATTTGCTTAACGGTAACGGTCAATCCCGGTAAGGGAATAATTCGGTTATCTTGGAGTGCATCTGAAGAAATTGACGCAGCCTTAATCATTGACTCAACACAGCGTCGTGGTGAAGTAATAAAAACCGGAGTATCTGGCGGGACTGGACAAACTGCCGTTTCACCTTTTAAAGGCTCGCGGATAATTGAGCTAAAAAATGTAGATGCGGCTTTATTAGGCTTACCCGGACGAACCACAATAGTCGGTAATCTTAAAACACGGCCATCAATAAAGCCTTTACGTGAATAATCTGAAACGAGCAATTCTCCTACTGCTTTTTGCATACCGTAAGAGGACTTTGGTGTAACCACCGTATCATCTGTTACAACTTCTGGTAATTGACCACCAAATACAGCACAGCCACTCGCAAAAATGACTCGAGGCGTGGTTTGTTTTTTTCTTAATTCTTCTAATAAATTTAAAAGGCCATAAAGGTTTACATCCATTCCCAAGTCAAAATCGGCCTCTGCTGCCGAACTCACCACGGCGGCTAAGTGCCAAACAACATCAATTTTTTCTGTGATGTTTGCGACTGTGGTTTTGTCGGTAATATCCCCTACAATCACCTCAATCTTAGGGTCTTGCGGTAAATCATCACCAGCAAACGCATCAAACAAAATAATTTTATCGATGGGCTTAGCTTGTTTACCGTCTAAAGTCAGGCTTCCGGTTTTTAAAATCTCTTTGGCAATTTGCTTTCCAATAAAACCCGTGCCACCAGTAATTAACACATTCATACAGGGATCCTTTCCTAATTCTTATTCACTTAAAGATTTTTAATCATCATGAATTAAACGATAAGGAGTCCCTGCAATAATTTCCAATGAATAATTTCTAAATATTGATAACTTTTTAATATCAGTTTCATGGTTAAACATTAACTAAATTAAATCTGCTTTCTTTTAATTTAAAAGCCCCAAGTCTTCTATGTCTTGAGGCTGAGGACTTTACTTACGTTTTGCATTTTTAAGTAAAATATTAATAAATGCTGCAGCTATATCAGACACTGGTTCATCTTTACGTGTCAAAATTCCATAATCTTGAGCATCTAAAATCAGGTCTGTTTCTAAAATCTGTAGCTGTCCTTCTTTCACCTGATCAATCACCATTGCTTCTGGCAACATGCCCACCATAGGCGCCCCTTTTAAGATCTGTAAAAAGGTCTGCATCGACATGGTATTTACCGTATTTAAAGGAATTTTGACTTTAGCTCGGGCGAATGCACCTTCCATACGCTCCCGAATGGGTGTGCCTTTAGGATAAAGTACCCACGGCCATTTTAATAATTCTTCTAATGTACAAAACTTTTTCTGGGCACATGGGTGCGCATTATTGACAACAATACAGAACGGCTCTGGGCCTAAGGGCTGGAAATCGAAAAACTGACTTTGCGTCACATCGGTAAAACGGCCTATGGCTAAATCTAGAGTATGTTCACTCAACATTTCCATTAAATGATCACTGGTCTGTTCAACAACATCGATAGAAAGTAGCGGCCATTGTTTCTTAATTTCGATAATTGAGTTTGGAATTACCACGGCGGTTGCTGCAAATATTCCCCCTACTTTTAAAAACCCATGTCCACCCAACCGTAAAATCTCGATGTCTTCAACAAAATGTTTTGCGTCATTCAAAACCCGCTGGGCATAACGAATGACATGTTCACCCAATGCCGTTACAGGCATATTACGGGGCAGTCGCTCAAAGACCTGAAATCCAAGAAGGCCCTCAATTTCCTTTAGCATTTTACTTACAGCAGGTTGACTTAAATTCATCTGCTCGGCAGCCAAATGCATGTTATTGGTTCGAGCTAAAGTCTCTAACAAAACCAAGTGCTTGAATTTAAGCCAGTTATTTAAACTTGAGTAAGTCAGATCTGCCATTTTTAAAATTCCTTTTCGATAACCATTGGTTATTAATAATTAAATTATTACGATTGGTGTTTATTAAATAAGAAACATATCATGATTTCAAATAAAAGAAGGAAGCTTTAAATGAACTTTACGTTAAATTCCCAGAACTCATTACCAGATGATGCAACTCAAGGATGCTTAATTGGCCGTGCGTGGATTCCAAGTCAAATCTCGGGTCCATCACCTATTATTTTAAGAGGCAATCAAGTTTTTGATATTTCGGAAAAATTTCATACCATTTCCGAATTACTTGAAAGGGCTGATCCTTTAAAAGCTTTATCTGAAATTGAAGGAAGACAAGTTGGTTCAATTGATGAGTTATTTGCCAATACTGTCGCCGAGCCAGATACCAACAAGGCATACTTTTTAGCCCCAATTGATTTACAAGTAATTAAAGCAGCAGGTGTTACCTTTGCTGCAAGCATGTTAGAACGTGTGATTGAAGAACAAGCCGGTGGTGATGCACAAAAAGCTCAATCGATTCGTGAAGTTGTACAAGGCGTAATCGGTGATAATTTAAAAACAATCGAACCCGGTTCTGAAAAAGCGTTACAACTCAAAGAATATTTAATCGAACAAAAAATGTGGTCTCAATATCTTGAGGTGGGTATTGGTACAGACGCCGAGATTTTTACTAAAGCCCCTGTTTTAGCAGCTGTAGGTACAGGACAAAATATTGGTATTCACCCAAAGTCTGAGTGGAATAATCCAGAGCCGGAAGTCGTATTAGTTGCTAACAGCCAAGGTAAGATTTTAGGTGCGACTTTAGGTAACGATGTGAATTTACGGGACTTTGAAGGTCGTAGCGCTCTCTTGTTAAGCAAAGCGAAAGATAACAACGCATCTTGTGCAATTGGCCCATTTATTCGTCTTTTTGACCATACTTTTACTTTAAATGATATTCGTACTTGCGATGTTGAACTGCAAATTCAAGGCACTGATAACTTTGTGTTAAATGGGGTGAGCTCTATGTCGCAAATTAGCCGAGATCCTGAAGATTTAATTCAACAAACTCTTAATGAAAACCATCAATATCCAGACGGTTTTGTTTTGTTCTTGGGCACTTTATTTGCACCTACTCAAGATCGCGAACAAGCTGGGGCTGGCTTTACCCATAAAGTTGGAGATGTCGTCCGTATTCATTCGCCTAAACTTGGTACTTTGTACAACACGGTTATGACCAGTGATAAAGCAACACCGTGGAATTTTGGAATAAATGCTTTGATGCGTAATTTGAAGCAGCGTGAATTACTATAATTTTCACGTATTATCGATCGGTTGAATTGCAAGATTCATCTCGTAAATAAACTAAATTTCAAAAAGTATGAGTGAAAGGATCAAAAAATGAATGATCAAAATAAACGGATTTTTTTACGTAGCCAAGAATGGTTTGATGATCCTGAACATGCTGACATGACCGCTTTATATGTTGAGCGTTACATGAATTATGGTTTGACCCGTGCCGAGTTACAATCAGGTCGCCCGATTATTGGAATTGCACAAACGGGGAGTGATTTGACCCCATGTAACCGTCATCACAAAGAACTTGCTGAACGCGTTAAAGCGGGTATTCGAGACGCAGGCGGTATTCCAATGGAATTCCCCGTCCACCCGATTGCAGAACAAACCCGTCGTCCAACTGCTGCACTTGACCGCAACTTAGCCTATTTAGGTTTGGTTGAAATCTTGCATGGTTATCCGCTTGATGGTGTAGTACTGACCACTGGCTGTGACAAAACTACTCCTGCATGTTTAATGGCAGCAGCCACAACAGATATACCTGCAATTGTGTTGTCTGGTGGGCCAATGCTGGATGGTCATTTTAAAGGTGAGTTAATTGGTTCCGGCACTGTGCTTTGGCATGCGCGCAATTTACTTGCGACCGGTGAAATTGACTATGAAGGGTTCATGGAGATGACCACTTCTGCTTCACCTTCGGTCGGACATTGCAACACCATGGGCACAGCACTTTCCATGAATGCTTTGGCAGAAGCGTTGGGTATGTCTTTACCGACATGTGCCAGTATTCCAGCGCCGTATCGTGAACGTGGGCAAATGGCCTACATGACCGGCAAAAGAATATGTGAAATGGTTTTAGAAGACTTACGTCCTTCTAAAATTATGACCAAACAATCTTTTGAAAATGCAATCGCAGTAGCCTCAGCTTTAGGCGCATCGAGTAACTGCCCTCCTCACCTCATTGCAATTGCCCGTCATATGGGGATTGAGCTGAGTTTAGAAGACTGGCAACGTGTTGGGGAAAATATTCCGCTCATTGTGAACTGTATGCCGGCGGGTAAATATTTGGGTGAAGGTTTCCACCGTGCGGGTGGTATCCCTGCCGTTCTACACGAACTACAAAAAGCTGGTGTATTACACGAAAATTGTGCATCGGTTAGCGGTAAAACAATTGGGGAAATTGCCAAAAATGCAAAAACTTCAAATGCAGATGTCATTTTTCCTTATGAGCAACCTCTTAAACATGGTGCCGGTTTCATTGTGCTTAGTGGCAACTTCTTTGACAGTGCCATTATGAAAATGTCTGTGGTGGGCGAAGCATTTAAAAAAACCTATTTATCAGATCCAAACAATGAAAATAGCTTCGAAGCACGTGCAATTGTTTTTGAAGGTCCCGAAGACTATCACGCACGTATCAATGACCCTGCCTTAAACATTGATGAACATTGTATTTTGGTTATTCGTGGCGCAGGTACAGTGGGTTATCCGGGTAGTGCTGAAGTCGTCAATATGGCTCCACCAGCGGAGTTGATTAAAAAAGGGATTGACTCACTGCCTTGCTTAGGAGATGGCCGCCAAAGCGGAACTTCTGCCAGCCCCTCTATTCTTAATATGTCACCCGAAGCGGCTGTAGGCGGTGGAATTGCCTTACTTAAAACCAATGACCGTTTACGTATTGATTTAAATAAACGTTCTGTCAACGTGCTCATTTCTGACGAAGAGTTAGAACAACGCCGCCGTGAATGGAAGCCGACGGTCTCTGCCTCTCAAACACCTTGGCAAGAAATGTATCGCAACATGGTAGGTCAATTATCGACTGGTGGTTGTTTGGAACCTGCAACTTTATATATGCGAGTCGTAAACCAAGACAACCTTCCAAGACACTCTCATTAATTTCAGGATATTTGTTATGACCATTATCGGACACAACTTTATTGGCGGTTCACGTAGCGCACAAGGTACAACCTTATTGAAAAGTGTAAATGCAACAACGGGCGAAACTTTGCCTTATGAGTTTCACCATGCAACCGAGCACGAGGTTAATCAGGCCTGTGAAGCAGCCAGTCAAGCCTTTAAAACTTACCGCCATACGTCTCCTGAACAGCGTGCTGTTTTTCTAGAAAATATTGCCGATGAACTTGATGCATTGGGTACAGATTTTCTTGAAATCGTATCGCAGGAAACCGCTTTGCCACTTGCACGCTTACAAGGTGAACGTGCCCGGACCAGTGGGCAAATGCGTTTGTTTGCCAAAGTATTACGCCGTGGTGATTTTTTAGGTGCCCGTATTGATACTGCTTTACCTGAGCGCCAGCCTTTACCTCGCCCAGACCTGCGTCAGATTAAAATCGGTGTTGGCCCTGTGGCAGTCTTTGGGGCAAGTAACTTTCCTTTAGCATTCTCAACCGCGGGCGGTGACACTGCTTCGGCACTGGCAGCAGGTTGCTCTGTAGTGGTGAAAGCCCATAGTGGACATATGGCGATAGCAGACTTTGTAGCTCAGGCAATTGAGCGTGCCGTAGAAAAATCAAATATGCCTAAAGGTGTATTTAACATGATTTATGGTAATGGCGTAGGTGAACCACTGGTTAAGCATCCTTTAATTCAGGCTGTGGGTTTTACAGGTTCACTGCGTGGTGGTCGCGCTTTATGTGACATGGCAGCAGCCCGTCCACAACCGATTCCGGTGTTTGCTGAAATGAGCAGCATTAACCCGATGTTGATGTTGCCAGAAGCCTTAAAAAACCGTGGTGAAAAAATTGCACAGGACTTGGCTGATTCGGTGGTTTTAGGCTGTGGTCAGTTCTGTACCAATCCGGGTTTAATCTTGGGTATTAAATCGGTCGAATTTAGCCAGCTCATTAGCAACCTAACCGACATTATGGGTGCTAAACCTGCACAAACTATGCTCAATGCCGGAACCTTAAAAAGTTATACCGCTGGTCTTGAGCACTTAACCCAGCATCAAGGCATCAAGCATTTGGCAGGTCAAACTCAACAAGGCAATCAGGCTCAGCCGCAACTGTTTAAAGCTGATGTTGAGCTTTTACTGGCCGGTGACCAGCTTTTACAGGAAGAAATTTTTGGGCCAACCACAGTCATTATTGAAGTTGAAGATAAAGCCCAACTCATTCAGGCGCTACAAAGCATGAATGGTCAGCTGACTGCGACTTTAATTGCCGATGAAACTGACTTAAACGAGTTTGCAGATGTAGTTCCTGTACTAGAAGAAAAAGCCGGTCGATTACTTATAAATGGCTACCCAACGGGTGTTGAGGTTTGTGATGCGATGGTGCATGGCGGGCCATACCCAGCCACTTCAGATGCAAGAGGCACCTCAGTTGGAACCTTGGCCATTGACCGTTACTTAAGACCTGTTTGCTACCAGAACTATCCGCAAAGTTTATTACCGGAAGCTTTAAAAGACAGCAACCCGTTGCAGATTTTAAGACTGGTGAATGGTGAGACGACTAGAGAAGCGATCTAAAAAAATAAAAAGAGACCATAAGTTGGTCTCTTTTTTATCGATATTCAAGTCTTACGTATAGGATATAAATTGCTAAATTAATTTGGTTTGTAATTGATATTTTTTAAAAATAAATCAACCGCGTAATCAACCCAAGCACTAATTTCATCGGTTGATATTAAATAATCAAGATGAGTCAAACATTTTAGATGAGCATCACTTCTTAACAGTGATAAAAATATATTTGCTGCGACTTCCGAAGAGGAAGTTAATTCAATTTCTCCTTGTTTAACCGACTTTTCAAGATAACCCGCAATAATATTTGCCAGACGTTGTGGCCCCACTTCAAAGAACTTTTCAGATAATTCCGGGAATCTTACGGCTTCTGCAATACAGACTCTAAAGAATGCCAAACCCGAATGCGATAAAATAAAACACAAATAAGTTTTCCCAATTTCAGTTAAAGCTGAACGTAAGTTTTTGGCCTTTGTTTCAACCAATATAATTTGTTCTTGCATATTGGCACATTTGCGCTCAATGACGGCAGCAAACATCGCTTCTTTATTTTTAAAACAACCATACATGGTCGCTTTTGAAACACCTGCTTCTTTTTGAATCATATCTGTGGTTGTGCCACTAAATCCGTGGATCAGAAAAAACTTTGTTGCTGCATCTAGAATTTTTTGATCTTTCTCTTTGGTTTTAGTGCAATCTGACATACGAACCTACAAACATATTTAGCAATTTCATTCTTAGTTTAACTCATCGAAAAGTTCAAAATCGAGAATTGACGTAATTTTAATAAGATAGTAGAGTACCGATCGGTACAGTTGAGCTTAATATTTGCCCTGTTCGGTGCAACAAGCTCATTTTAAAATTTAAGGTAAAAGATGAATATACGACCACTCATCGGTTTGGCAGGTGCAATTTTTGCAGCCATGACTGTCGAATTTAATAACCGAATTAGCAGCATTACCTTGGTCGATATTCGTGGTGCAATGGGCATTAGTGTCGACGCTGGTTATTGGGTCAGTAGTATTTATGCCAGTGCCATGATTATTGGCATGATCCTGTCCACCAGTTGGGCCGTTATTTTTTCTATGCGTCGGGTTCTTCTTTTTGCGATAGGACTTTGCCTCTTCTCTAGCGTTTTAATTCCTTTTAGCCCAAATATCGAAATATTTTATTTATTACGGGGCCTGCAAGGACTCGCCAATGGTTTAACCATTCCTTTACTTATGGCCTGTGCACTTAGATTCCTAGGACCTGAAATTCGTCTATGGGGTTTGGCCTGCTATGCATTAACAGCAACTTTTTTCCCCAACTTAAGTGCTGCACTTGCTGCCTTTTATTTGGATGTGATTGGTTGGAAGATGATATTTTTCCAAACCATTCCTTTTTGTGCTTTAAGTGCTGCGTTAGTTTACTTCGGTATTCCGCAAGATCCGTTAAATTACTCAAGAATAAAAACTTACGATTGGACTGGCGCGATTCTAGCCATTATTGGTTTGGCAAGCCTTAGTACCATGCTTTTGCATGGCAATCATTTGGACTGGTTCCATTCAAAATTGATTTGTGTTTTGGCTTTAATGAGTGCCATTACCCTCCCTTTATTTTTAATACATGAATGGCGCTATCCAACACCATTAATTAAACCGCAAATGCTCGAAATACGAAATTTTGGTTATGCTGTTATTGCGTTGTTCTGCTTTGTGGTTATTGGTATGTCAACCAGTACATTACCCCTTAATTACTTAAGCGCCGTGCATGGTTATAAGCCTACTCAAACCATGTGGATTGGCTTACAAATTGCCGCATTACAATTTATCTATATCCCGATTGTTATTAAAGTTTTGAACCAAGCTTGGGTTGATAGCCGATATGTACATGGATTTGGTTTACTTTTGGTTATGGTTGGCTGCTTAGGTGCAAGTCAACTTGATACGACTTGGAACCAAGAACAATTCTATTTTTGGCATGCAATCTCATGTTTAGGACAAACCTGTGTAGTGCTTTCGCTCCTCATGATGGGTACAAATAGTGTCCACCCAACTATGGCAATCTATGCTTCGCCTATGATTAACACCCCGCGTGCTATTAGCGGCGTACTTGGTGTGTGCCTTTTGGACTGGGTCAATCGAGTACGTGGTGAATACCATTCAACACGGCTGATTGAAAATACCGCACAACATGTTTTTCAAAATATTCAAGGTCCTGTTATTAATCCTCTTCCCCCGCCTGTGCTGAGTGCAGATGGTACCGAACGTGTTTCCGGTGGTTTATCTGCCTTAAATTCTGCGATTCAGGCACAGCAATCAGTGTTAGTCATTAGCGATCAATATCTGATTTTAGCGGGACTTACTGCAATTTTATTTATCGTTATGGTGATTTTGCCAGTTAGAACTTATCCACCACGCATTGCTCTCATTAAGTTAATGAATAGTCATAAATCAGGAAAATCTTTATGAGTACTCTCGAAGCCCAAGATCACTCCATGACCGAGTCACCCAAGTTAACAAAGATGCAATATCTTAAGAAACACTGGGTTATGGTTATTGCATTTATTATCGTTCTAGTTTCCATTTTATGGATTTTAAAAGTTATATTTTTACCTTCTTCAGTGGTTAAAACTGACGATGCACGGGTAGATGTCGAGTACTCAACCATTGCTCCTAAAGTGTCAGGCAATATTGAAGAAATTTATATTAAAGATCACCAGACCGTAAAAAAAGGCCAACTTTTGGCACGGATTGATGCACGAGATTATCAGGCGGCTTTAGCTGAAGCAGAATCTAATTATGCTAAAGCACAAGCTGACTTAAATGAAGCAAAGCTGGCAGTAGAAAGACAACCCACTGTTATTCGAGAAACAGAAGCCCAGCTTAGAAAAGTAGAAGCTGGTATTAAACTCACCAAAGATAATACAGCACGTTATGAGCAACTACAGGCGCTTGGTGCTGAGTCTAGATTGATTACGCAACAGTCAAAAACCACATTGACCGAGCAATATGCCGACTTGGACAGCAGTAAAGAAAAAGTCACAGATGCACAGTATCAGCTCAACCAATATAAGATTAAGGTTCAAGCAAAAAAAGCCGCTTTAAAACAAGCTCAAGCTGCACTTGATAAAGCAAAACTGAATCTGAGTTATACAGAAATTCGAGCGCCTATTGATGGCATGATTGGGCAAAAGTCTGCAAATGTGGGCAACTTTGTTGGCGCAGGTAATCCACTCATGGTGGTTGTGCCTTTAGATCAAGTATATGTAGAAGCCAACTTCCGTGAAATTGAGCTAAAACAAATTAAAATCGGCCAGCCTGTCACTGTTTATGTCGACGCTTACAATGTTGAGTTAAAAGGCGTGGTAGATAGTTTTTCACCATCGACTGGTGCATTTTTCTCGCCAATTTCGGCTACAAATGCGACGGGTAACTTTACTAAAATTGTTCAGCGTTTACCTTTACGCATCAAACTTCTTGAGAACCAGCCGGATATTAAGTTGTTGCGCCCTGGTCTATCTGTTGTAGTTTCTGTGGATACCACTAAAAAGTAAATTTGAGATTGTGGCGTAATTAAAAAGAGACCTTAAATGGTCTCTTTTTTTACATTATGAAAACTCATCTGTTCTAAATTAAATAAAAGCCACTCTTTAAAGTGGCTGTGATTACATTAAAAATTGTATCGACCTAACAAGTTGATTCGAGATAACTTTCCGTCTAAATCTGAAAAAGTTTCTCTCTCACCATAGGTGTATTCAACACCAAGATCGACTTTCTCTACAGGTGTCCAGAATAAGTTGACGCTTGCATTGATTAGCCTTTTATTTTGATTAAGGTTATTTTCTGAAAAATTTGAATCTTTATGGACAAGACTACCAGCAGACAAAGAAGAGCGTAAATTTTCATTCCATTTACGCATATACCCTAACTCGATAGAATCAAATTCACTTAAATACATTTGATTTTGATCAAAGTAGAACGCGTCATTATCTTTTGAATAAAGCATATAACGATTATCACCTGCTATATGGTAATAATTGAATACAATCGCATCATTTTCAGAAAGCTTATACTTCGTGCCTAATCCAGCTCCCCAAGCAAGTTTAGTTTGCTCCTCATTCGCATTAGAAATTGCTCGATTTTCATGTAGCATGCCGTGCAATTGAACCAATAAATTTGGATTCTTAAATTCATATCTCATGGTTAATGCAGGAAGACGACTTCCACCTTCTACATTTTTATTTTCAACATCACCACCTTCCAAAGCGACTAATAATTTTTGTTTGGCATCAACGATGTGCTGATAACGGATTTGGATATTACGCTGAGTTCCTGTGCCCATTGCACCTGTAAAATCAACCAAACTTGGCGCTGTATCACTATTCACAAAAGGTGAAGTCGTCTGACCAATTAGCCAATTTCCTAGTGAAATATAAGCGTGTCTAACCCGAACCGAACCATTCCCGTTATCTCCACCACTTCCCATAAAATCGGCTTCTAACTTTCCAACTAAATCTCCCTTCGAGGTCGGCTTAACGATATCCACCCCTACACGTGAAGTCGCGGCAGAAACATTTAATGATTTACTTGTTGAGTTTGAATTATCTAATGGTATTGACCCTGTTTTATTCGCAATAGTACGGGTTGAACCTTCAAAATCATACGCAGCATCAACACGTATATTTCCATAAAATTTAATTTTAGTCTGATCAGCCGAAACAGGTTTGTCAGTATTTGATGTTTTGCTTTGACTCAATTCAGGTGCTTTATTCAATCCGTTATTTTGATTTAAGTTCTGCTGCTCCATCAGATAATCTATTTGCTGTTGTAATTTAATTATTTTTTCATTTAGCGCTGAGTTATCTTGGCTTTCAGCTTTGGCTTGCTGCAGAGTCATACCCATTAATAACGATAAATAAATAATCCCTTTATGTTTCATGTCCTTTTCCTTTAGACGAAATCACATAGACCGAATTGAAATTTCCTATTTTTCAATCAGTAAAATAATGATTATTGAATTAACTTTAGATAGGCTAACGAAGCTCAATCATTGACTTCGCTAGTTCCCTTCCTGTTTGAATAGCTTTGAATGACCTTATTCCGGTAATTCACATCCCTTTTGTTTTAAGCTGTTAATCACCCAACTACGATCATTTTCACCTACGGCGATTTGCTCTAATTGCTTTTGTTCAGCGGCATGTTTGGCGCTTGCTTTCAGATAAACTTCTTCAACTTCCGCATAAGGCACGCTTAAAAGCCCATCTTCATCCCCTAAAATCAAGTCTCCAGGTTCAATTACCATTCCATTGATTGCGATAGGGACATTAATTTCCCCCGGTCCGTCTTTATAAGGTCCTCGATGTGAAATTCCTGCTGCAAAAAGTGGAAATTCACCTTCTCCAATTACAACTGAATCACGAATCGCGCCATTAATAACAATGCCAGCTATACCTTTTTTAATGGCATACGCAACCATCATCTCTCCAATTAATGCATTGGTTAGATCGCCACCCGCATCAACCACAATAACGTCTCCCGCTTGGGCAATATCAATCGCGTAGTGCAACATCAAGTTGTCACCTGGGCGCGCCTTAACTGTAATGGCAGGGCCCCAAAGATATCCCTTTTTATGCATTGGTCTTAATTGAGCCCCACCTGAAGTCATTCGATTCATTGAGTCACTGACATTAGCGACTGGTAGATCTCGATATTGTTCAATCCATTTCTGCTCAACTTTTCTGTCGTTTTTTAGCACTCTAAAACCAATTGCCATAATTTTTCCCTTACATCAATTTTCTTGTGCAAATTAATATGACAGCATTTTTTTGAAATGTCATTTCATTTTTAAATTAAATTTAATTAAAATTTACTCAATTTTTAAATTTATTTTTTCTATTGACTAATTTTTTGAAATGTCGTTTTAATAATATAAACCACTAAGGACGTATTTTGTTCAAAATACTTAAATGGAGTGCAAGCCAAAAATGAAACGTAAAGTTCTTATCACGGGACCCACATTAACTTCAGATGCGTTACTGTATGCTCAATCCCATGATATTCAGTTGATTCCAACTGAACCCTACATGGCAAAAGATGAAATGGAAAAACTCATCCATGATGAACAACCTGATGCAATCATTGTTCGAACAGGCAAACTTTCTAGAGATATGATTTTTGCTTCTGACAATTTAAAAGTGATTGCAAAACATGGCGTTGGGTTTGACACAATCGACACTCAGGCTGCTGCTGAACGAAAAATTCCTGTCACTATTGCCGTAGGCGCAAATGCACAATCTGTTGCCGAACACGCTTTTGCCCTTATGTTTAATGTTGCTCGACAAGTCACATGGTTAGACCAACGGATCCGAGAAGGTCACTGGGATAAAGCAAGTGCAAATGGTGTGGAGCTATATGGCAAAACGCTGGGCTTAATTGGTTTAGGGGCAATCGGTAGCATACTCATGAAGTTAGTCGCTCCCTTAAATATGAAAGTAAAAGTATATGACCCGTTTCTAGAAAATTTGCCAGAGCTAGATTATGTAGAACAAGAGCAAGACTTTGAAAAACTTTTAGAAAACAGTGACATTATTAGCTTACATTGCCCACTTACAGCAGAGAATAGACACTTATTTTCTTACCCTCAATTTGAAAAGATGAAACGCTCAAGCATCTTAATTAATACAGCACGTGGTGAATTAATTGATCAGGCTGCATTAGTTGATGCACTTAAAAATAATAAAATTGCTGGTGCAGGTCTGGACACTTTTCCTTCAGAACCGCCAGAAAAAGATAACCCATTATGGGAATTACCTAATTTGGTTGTGACTCCTCACATAGGAGCAAATACAACAGATTCACGTAATCGTGTCGGTCTATTAGTACTCGAACAAATCGTGAGTATTTGGAATGGTCAACTACTAAACCCACGAGCTATCGCTAACTGGAAGTTACTCAATAGCTAATCATGGAACTCAATTGTTTCTAAGCTTTTAGATGCAAGAACAATTAAAATATTGAATATAAAAAAGGATTTTTTTATGTCTACAGAATACTCTCAACCGAGTGCGATTGAACGTGAAACGATGCGCAAGGTAGCGTGGCGATTACTGCCTTTTTTAACGATTTGTTATGTTATCGCTATTATTGATCGTGGCAATATTGGTATGGCTTCATTACAAATGAATGAAGACCTGGGATTAACAGCTACTGCTTTTGGTTTTGCCAGTAGCTTATTTTTCTTTGCATATTTTCTATTTGAAGTACCCAGCAACCTCGCCATGCAAAAATTTGGAGCAAAAGTATGGATTGCCCGAATTATGGTGACGTGGGGGGTAATATCATCCACAACTGCATTCGTTGAAAGCTCCACATCGTTATATATTATGCGGTTCTTACTCGGCGCTGCCGAAGCAGGTTTTTTCCCTGGTGTAATTTTATATTTAACCTATTGGTTGCCTGCTAATTATAGAGCCAGAATGGTGGCAATATTCATGGTGGCAATTCCAGGTGCAAACTTTCTAGGTTCACCATTATCAGGATTTTTATTATCCCTAGATGGCTGGATGGGCATGCGTGGATGGCATTGGCTATTTATTTTAGAAGGTATTCCTGCGGTTTTACTGGGTATCGCTTGTCTGTTTGTTCTTACTGATCGACCAGAACAAGCAAAATGGCTCAATAGCGAGCAAAAAGCTTGGTTAGTTGAAAGACTACAGTTTGAACGCCAACAAAAAACGCCAATTGGTCATATTTCACTATGGCAACTTTTAAAGAATAAATATATTTGGACTATGATCATTATCTATTCGGGTGCTTCTGCTGCTGGTAGTACGATGAGTGTTTGGGCACCACAATTAATTAAATCATTCGGTTTGAGTAATGTAGAAATTGGTCTAGTCAATGCAATTCCTTATGGCATCGCTTCTATTGCCATGATTCTTTGGGGTCGCAGCTCAGATCGTAAAAATGAACGCCTTTGGCACACAGCAATCGCTCTATTGATGATCTCAATTGGTTTGTTAATTGCTTTGTTCACGTCTTCACTTATTGGCACAATCTTTTTACTCAGTATCGTTTTAATTGGTGCTTATTCTGCAAAAGGTCCTTTCTGGGCTTTGGCATCTTCATGGATGTCACCGAGTACAACGGCGGCAGGATTAGCAGCAATTGGCGCATGTGCCAACCTGATTGGTGGCGGCATGATGGTGAATATCTACGGCGCAATTCATGATGCAACAGGAAGCCATGCTATCGCCTTACTTCCACTTGCAGCCTTAAATCTTGTGTCAGCTATCATGGTTTTTATTATGTCTAGAAAGAAAGCTGTTTTGTTTAACCAACCACAAAGTACTTCGTAAATAGCATAAATAAAAAAGGGGCTAAATCATGAGCCCCCTTTTTTTACATTTACAATCTTAGAATTAATTACGGATACTCTTACCACCCAAACTTTTCGTTAAATCATCTGCAATTTTGAAGAAAAAATCACTTACAGACTTTGCGATTTCTAAAGTAAAACGACTTGATGGCCCCGAAACAACCAATGCTCCAACTACATCATTTTGCGCGTCAAATACTGGCAATGCCATTGAAGCCGCATGCGGTTCTGTTACACCCGTTGAATAAAAAGGTTCAGTTCTAGATAAAATTTGTTCATGGGTAGATCGTAAGGCTTGAGCACCTGCCGCCCCATCCATTGGTCTAACTTCACCTGGTTGAATATGAACGCGTAATCGATGAGTAGAGTTGATACGATATTGGCAAAGGCGATATGCGCCATGCTTAACGTAAAATGAAGCCGTCTCACCAATTTCATCTACAAGTTGCTGTAAACAAGGCACGACGTGTCGTTCTAAGTCTAAAGCATCTTGATAAATTGTGTTTAAACGCATGACTTCACTAGCAAGCGTATATCGACCATCAGAAAGACGGTTAACAAAACCAAAATCTTCTAGCGAAACAATTAAACGCATGATGGTTGCTTTATTTAATTCTGTTCGTTCAGCGAGTTCTGCTAGGGTTAAAGATTTATCACCTATTCTAAAAGCAGTTAACAAAGTTAAAAGGCGATCAGCCGATGCATTTCCGCTTGTTGCTGGGTGAGGTTTAATTTTAACCATGTTTTTCCTACAATATCTTGATATCAATTTTAATGTATTGAATTAGGTTTTTAACTTTACCATATTTCTTATATTTTAATTCTATCTCTCGACAGCAACTTCTCTCATTTATCAAAGTACTTGAATTTAAGTAAGGTCTCATTATTAGCATGCTTTACGACTAACAATGAGACTTATATTAATTTCAATATTAAGCCCGTATTTTACCCTTCTACCTTTTTATCCTTACTACTTGAATAGATAAAATATAAAGCAATCCCTAAGCAAATTAGCGCTCCTAATCGATATGGCGAAAAAGGAAGTGTTTCATTGCAGAACCAGCCAAAGTTATCAATCAAAATACTCATTAAAAGTTGCCCAAAAATCACAGCAACAGTAGCAACCGCAGCTCCGATTCTTTGTACAGCCAGTACCATAATGACAATATAAGGTACGCCACACATAGCACCTAATAACTGCCATTTAGGAACATCTAGTAACGTTAAGGTTTGTTTGGGTTCAAAGTAAAAAATAAGGAGAGCCGTAATTAGAGCACCGACCGAAAAAGTCAGAAAAGCACTACGAAAAACACCAACTTTCGCTCCAAGTTGACCATTAATTGCGGCCTGTACACTCAGCAAAGCACCACCAATCACAGCGAGAAGAATCATTAAAATTGTCATGGCTATCTCCTACGCTTTTGCCACAAGTATAAGTGCGACAACAATAAAGATGAGTGCCACTACCCGTTTACGGTCTACTTTTCGATGTGGAGTTCCCAGTAAACCATAGTGGTCGATAATCAGACTTTTAGACACCTGACCCGCTAAAATGCCAATCATGGTCATTGCAATACCAATAATTGGAGTCGTAATGGTCAAAATAATGACGTAAGCAGGACCAAGAACACCGCCGAGTAATTGCCAAGATGGAAGTGTAAAAAATGAAGGACTATTCCGTGGGCTAAAAAACAGCATGAGTAGAAAGGTAAGTGCTGCACCCACACCAAAAATACTAAACGTGGCCCATAACTCACCCACTTCCTTTCCTAACGGCCCTAGAAGCCCTGCTTCGACCGATAGCCCCATACCCCCTAAAATGGTTAGGAGTAGTAATAGAATTTGCATCTACATTGCCTCATCTGTATCTAAGCAACGAATAGTAAGGTAGCCAATTCATCAGAAAAACAGCATAATTCATGAATCACTTTTGCAGAAATTGCACAAATGGATTTAACAAATTCGATTGATATCCGCACGCTTCGCTTCTTTATTAGTGTTTATAACGCGCAAAACTTCTCAAATGTAGCACGTAAAGAAGATGTATCAGCGTCTATGATTTCACGCACCATTCAACAACTTGAAGATGCATTGGGCCAGCAACTTTTCTACCGAAATACGCGAGCAATCACACCGACCGAATCGGGCAAATTATTTTTTGAGTACGCGAAAAAAATTACCGAACAATTTGATGAAGCTCAAAAGGCTTTACAAGATAAAACCATAGAGCCATCGGGACTCGTCCGCATTAATGCCCCTGTGTTTTTTGGTCAACGGCATATTGCACCGTGGTTGGCTGGTTTATCAGAGCGTTATCCAAGACTTTTAATAGAACTAATTCAAACCGATGAATTTATAGATCCATTACGCGAAAGCACAGATTTAATATTTCGTATTGGAGCACTGACTGATTCATCATTTCATGCACGTATTTTTGGTACACAAAAATATCATTTGGCAGCGTCTCCTCAATATATTGCCAAATACGGTACGCCTGATCATCCGACAGAACTTAATCAGCACAAATGCCTAGTCTATAAAGGTTTTGAAGGTCCTAACCGCTGGTTAGTAAGAAAGCCCAATGAAGAATGGGTACATTATCCAATTACTCCATTGCTGTCTTCAAACAATGCCGAGAGTTTAATGACAGCCGCGCTTCATGGCATGGGGATTGTTTTATTTCCTGATTGGTTGATTGGCGAAGCTTTAAAACGAGGTGACTTAATAAAGCTTTTACCTGAATATGAAGTCGCGATTAAATCACAACCCCAGCATATCGCGGCCATTTATCCCAATGTCCGCCATCCACCGCTCAACATTAGAGCAGTGATAGATTATTTTGCAGAAATTTATGGAGACACACCGTATTGGCAGAATTAAATTTTTCTTTTAATCATCATTTATAAAGACAAAAACCCTGATTCCAGCAATTAAATAAACACTGAAATCAGGGATCACCGTTAGATACTAATTAATCGCTATCTCATAATGAAAATTATCGGCCAAACCATAAGACTCACGGTATTCGACTGCTACTCCTTCAAGATTTTTTGCGATACGGCATACCTTCACTAAAGGGTCTTCAAGGTGATTATTTAAATGGCTATCTTTAATATTTTTCTCAAAAGTTAACCGTTCTGTTGCAGAAGAAATAAATTGACCACAGTGCTGATAATAAAAAGGATAAAGTAGATTCCCAAACTCAGCGATTGGAATTTCTTCCAGATTTTTAAATAAGCGTTCAGGCAGCCAGATTCTTTCGCTTAACACAACGACGTCTTCATGCTTACGGACACGCTCGATATAAAGCAACTTTTCGGTGTGCCCAAGCCCTAACTCGGCGTTTACTTCCGGAATTGCATCACACACTTCTACTTTTTTGATTTGTCCTTGTGGCTGAATAAAATCGCCTTTTTTATTACGTAATCTAAAAAAACGAATGAGCGAGTTTTCAAAGTTAGGTTGTTTTAGGAAAGTTCCTTTTCCTTGCTGTTTGACCAATAAGCCATCTTCAACCAGTCCTTCAACCGCCTTTCTCACGGTTCCTACCGATACGCTATACATTTGCGCAAGTTCTTGTTCACTTGGAATAGGCTCTTCAACTGTCCATTTTGACTGAATCAGTAGTTTTTGAAGTTCCCAACGGACCTTTTCATATCTTGGCAATTTAAAATTTTTAAATGCAGTCTCATCAAGCATTTGCGTTAAACATTATGAAATCGATTTGACAATATTAGCATAGTTTTGTGTAATACAAAAAAGTAAACATATATATGTTTAGATGTTTATATATTTATCAAGGAAGATAATATGACCGCATTGATGCTGATAGCTTTAGCTGTATCTATAGGCTTAGGTTATAAAACAAAAATCAATATCGGATTTTTTACGATAGCGTTTGCTTACCTGATTGGTTGCTTTGGCATGGGCCTTAAACCTTCCGAAGTTATTGAATTATGGCCTGTCAAAATTTTCTTTATTATTTTATCTGTCACTCTGTTTTATAACTTTGCTTTGGCAAATGGCGCACTAGAGAAGCTTGCCAGCCATCTTTTATATAAATGCCGTAATTTTCCTCAGTTTTTACCTTTAGCGATTTTTTTCGCAGCAACCATTATTGCAGGCCTAGGTGCTGGTTTTTATACGGTACTTGCCTTTATGGCACCCATTACACTGCTGCTGTGTAAAAAAACCAATATGAATATGGTTATTGGAGGGATGGCGGCAAATTACGGCGCTCTGGCTGGCGCAAATTTTATGACATCGCAAAGTGGCATTATTTTCCGAAGCTTAATGGAAAATACTGGCATTAGCTCACAAACAGCTTTTTCATATAGCAGTGGAGTTTTTGTCTTAACTTTAATTATTCCAATTGCGGTGTTGGGAATTTATACCCTATGGAATAGAAAAAGTAATTCAATTGTGATTGAAGATCAAAAGCCTGAACCATTCGACAAAAAACAGAAACAATCCATCTTCCTTATTGTTTTAATGATGTCGATTGTTTTAATTTTTCCAATCTTGCACCTTGTTTTTCCCGATGTAAAAACGATTAGCTTTTTAAACTCCAAAATTGATATTGCCTTCCTTGCCATTACCTTCTCGCTCATTAGTTTACTTATGAAACTTGCCGATGAGAAAAAGGTCATTGCACTTGTGCCGTGGGGAACACTGATCATGATTTGCGGTGTCGGTATGCTCATCGCATTAGGTGTGAAGCTTGGCATTATTACGACCCTATCTGAATGGTTAGCAAACAATGTTCCTGTGTGGGTTATTCCAGTACTGTTATGTCTGATCAGTGCCATTATGTCTGTATTTTCAAGCACTCTAGGTGTGGTTGCGCCTACCTTATTCCCAATTGTTCCGGCGCTTGCACTTAGCTCTGGCCTAAACCCACTAGTGCTGTTCATTTGTATTGTGGTTGGCGCTCAGTCTACAGCGATTTCTCCTTTCTCGTCTGGCGGTAGCCTCATTATGGCTTCAGCACCAGCAGACATCGACAAAACCAAATTCTTTAATCAACTGTTATTTAAAGCAATTCCTGTAGGAGTCATTGCCGCTTTAATCGCTATTTTCGCTTTAAAATTTGTAATGTGAGATGAAAATGAACTGTATAGATACACATGCACATGTTTTTTCGACTCAGGACCACAGTATCGAAACAGCACGTTATGCACCTGATTATGAGGCAACTGTACAAAGTTTTATCTCTCATCTTGATGAACACAATTTTACGCATGGTGTTTTGGTTCAACCCAGCTTTTTGGGTACCAATAACCAAGCGATGTTAAACGCAATTCAGCAATACCCTAAGCGTTTAAAAGGGATCGCCGTTGTTCAACATACGACGACTTTTGATGAGCTAGTGAATCTCAAGGCACAAGGCATCGTTGGTGTTCGCTTAAATCTATTCGGTCTTAACCCTCCTGCGCTAAATACTTCTGACTGGCAAAAATTTTTACGAAATGTGGAAAGCCTCAACTGGCAAGTTGAATTACACGCACCGCCGAAATATCTAGTTCAGCTTTTACCACAATTAGATGAATACAGCTTTAATGTCGTAATTGACCATTTTGGCCGAGTTGACCCTGTTAAAGGGATCGAAGATCCGGATTATCAGAAATTTTTAAGCTTACTTAACGTAAAACAGCACTGGATTAAAGTGTCCGGTTTCTACCGTTTGGGTGCCGCTCCAAACAACATAAATACGGCACGACAGGCCTATAACATTTTTAAAGAAAAAGGCTTTTTACACAAACTCATTTGGGGAAGCGATTGGCCACATACCCAACATGAATCTTTAATTACTTATGAAAATGCATTTAGAGCTTTTAAACAGATTGTGTTTGATAAACACGAGCAATGTTTAATTTTAAATCAGAACCCTACCGAGCTGTTTGGTTTCTCACGTACATAAGGAGTATGTATGAAAAATGATATATCTATATCGGAAGTAGAAAAGTCAACGATCCGTAAACTCTCTTTTCGTATTCTTCCTTTCCTCATTCTTTGTTATTTCATCTCATATATTGACCGAGTAAACATTGGTTTCGCCGCTTTAACCATGAATCAAGAAATTGGTTTAACCGCGACTGCCTTTGGTTTTGGTGCGACATTATTTTTTATTGCATATGTCATATTTGAAATTCCAAGTAATATGGCCATGGAAAAGCTAGGTGCACGTATCTGGATTGCCAGAATCATGATTACTTGGGGCATTGTCGGTTGCTGTACCGCCTTCATTACTGGCCCTATTTCATATGCAATCTCACGGTTTTTACTTGGTGCTGCCGAAGCCGGATTTTTTCCTGGTGTATTACTGTATTTAACCCTATGGTTCCCTAAACGATATATGGCTCGAATTGTTGCCGTATTTATGGTTGCCATTCCTTTATCTAATTTTATTGGTTCACCATTATCTGCCTTACTGTTGGGCTTACATGGTTTAGTTGGTTTAAGTGGATGGCAAGTGCTTTTAATTTTTGAAGCATTGCCTGCAATTCTTCTTGGCATATTATGTTTAGTTTGGCTTCCAAATAAACCGAATCATGTTAAATGGTTAAGTTCTGAGGAAAGAGAATGGCTATCGAGTACCTTAACTTTTGAAAAAAACCAACAGTTAAATACTGAAAAACAAGACAGTGCCGAACAGAAAAAGAGTAAGTTTAAGCTTCTGATTACCAATAAATATTTATGGTTCTTCGCAATTATTTATGCAGGAAGCTCTGCAACGAGCAATATTTTATCATTATGGATGCCTCAGATTTTAAAAGCTTTCCATTTAACTGCTATGCAGACTGGTCTTTTAAATATGATTCCGTTTGGTTTAGCTGCCGCTTTCATGATTGTTTGGGGCGTACATGCCGATAAAAGTGGTAATAAGAGTCTCAACACAGCTATTCCATTGTTTGTAACGAGTTTTGGTTTGCTCGTTACTATTTTTACTTCATCTTTAACCTTGAGCTTACTTTTATTCTCACTCGTTTTGATGGGTAACTATGCCATTAAAGGTCCTTTCTGGGCATTGGTTTCTGAGCGCTTACCGCCTACTTTAGTGGCTGTAGGTATTGCAGCGGTAAATACCATTGCGCATATTGGTACGGGGCTTATGAACTCTATTATGGGCATAGTGAAAGATTACTCAGGTAATTTCCCTGTTTCACTTCTACCGTTATGTATTCTTACCTTTATTGGCGCCGTGATTGCGTTGTATTTAGGAAGAAAACCAACTTTGCCGAAAGCACAAAAGGTTCAAAAAGTGGTTTAGGTAATCATTTATTTGCTCTCATTCTTTAATCGAACCCTGCTAATAATCAATATTTAGCAGGGCTTTTTTTACCGTAATGAATACGGTTGATTTACAGAAAAATATTAAAAGCGATAACCCACACCCAAATAAGTAATTAAAGGATCAATATCAACTTTGGTTGATGCATGAATTAACTGCTTACCTGTTTTGCTATCAATCACATCAATATTTGCTCGGTTATTTAACTTTGCATAGGACACGGAACCAACAGCATACCAATTTGGTGTAATGTCATAAGTAGCGCCTAGACTCACAATTGGAGCAATCGCATCAGTCGTTTTCACTCGAACATAAGGGTTTGCACTTGAGGTTTTACCATCTAACGCAGCTCCAGCATTATTGTCTAGCACATTCTGAATCATGTGTCCCGCAGCAATTAAGTCTGAGTTGATTTGGTCGTTTAACTTAATATTGGAGAAGCGTGAATACATAACACCAGCACCAATATAGGGTCTAAACTTATTTACACCAGACTTACCGAATTGATATTGGGCTTCTAATGCTGGAGTCCATGCACGTACCGTAGCAGCTTTCGATTTATTACCAAGATTGGTGATTGGAATATCTTGCAGCAAATCTAGTTTATCTCCAATTACTAAAGCTGCTAACCCTTCAGGATTTGCAAAACCAGATAACGGCGCGTTGATTTCTCCTTTCCCCTTAATATCAACTTTTGGAGGAATCCCACCGATTAACTGTAAAGACACGTTCTCGTTAATATAGTAATTGAACATTAAGCCCAATGTATCTACATCTTCTGCTTCAAGCCCTGTACCTTTTCCTTCCCATTGCTCTAGACCTTTGATAGTTGCCGTACCTGTTATATCAGATGAAACCATGTCATTTTCATCTACGAGTCCTAATAGTTGACCAACCGACTGCTCTTGATTGCCATTTTCATCGACTGGATGACTAAACACCATATCAAGAATTTCTTTAGCATTTTCACCCGTTGATAATTTTGCATTAGGGTCTATTGATTTCATAAATGCTGAAGTAGAAATAGTTCCAACTTTGGCAGTAGTTCCATTTGCTACAGCAGTATTTATGTTGAATGGATTTGCCTTTCCTTGTGGCATGACATGCAACCATCCAGCAGATACGGAAAACCGTTTAAATTCTGCATGTGCTGTCTGTGTTCCCGTTATAAAAGCCACAGCGAGCAGATTCCCGCCGATTAATTTTAAAATATCCATTTTATTTCCTTTATTTTATTTAAGAGGTTTCCATTAACCTCATCATTTAAAATAAAGATTTTTTGAACTTTTGGTAAAATTTTCCGATAAAAAGTATTATAAAACAATATATTAATTTTAATTAATATATTTTAATTGATTGAAAAATATACAATATAAATGTCTTTTGTATGGAAATGATAGATTGAAAAAAAGCCCATCTTCCGATGAGCTTTTTATTTAACTAAATTTAAGAATATGCATTAGACTTTAAATTCTGCTAATACAAAGTTTTTTACGATTTCATCAAAATTAGGTTTCAGAAGAGTTGGCTTGCTATCTTTTATAGTTTTATACCAATAACTCGCTGCAACTCCCATGCTAATCAAAGCTAACAATTTCATTGCTCACCTCACTTATTGGGAAGAGTGGACTTCAACTTAACATCCGCGTTTGTAGCGTTCCAACTCGTTTTAGAGAGGTTTCTGTATATTTTTTAAGCAATGTGTAATAAAAAAAGCCAACATCTTTATGAGCTTTTTTTATAAAAATAGTAAAATTTACTGACGTTTAGTCCACTTTCACTCAACTTAGTATTTATTCTATTACCCTCTTACGGTTATGGATTCTTACCTTTATTGGTATCATGACTGTGTTGTATTTGGAAAGAGATGCCGACTTTATCGAAAGCTTATAGGATTCAAAAAGTGGTTTATATTTTGAAGTTTATAAAAAATCAGTTTTTCTATTTTTAGTTTTTATAAATATTAATAGGCAGCAATTAAAAAAACCAGCGCTACTTAAGGCTGGTTTTTTAATTATACCTCTAATCTTCGTATCATTAAATGCTTAATAAAAAATAATTTAATTACTTAAATATTATTTTTGCCTCAAATGATAATTCACCGTGCTCATAAATATCTTTGAATAATTTTAATACCAGTTCTAAATCTTGATTAACATATTTTGCTTGCCATTCATCCTCATATGGTTCAAAAACATAAACTTCTTCAGGATCTTTAGCTTTTCTATTCACGAGGCGCAAATAAGTACCTTCAGGATATTCTTCATTTTCACTAATACTGCATCCAAATAAATAACCATATTTTGAATCACAAACCATGCTGTAGCTATCAATATCACTATATGCTAATCGTCCAGACTCTTCAGAATAATCAGCATCTGTTTTATGAATAATGACACTCCCACCAACAGCATAAACATTCTTGACTATATTTGATAATTTCTCCCAACCCATTTCTTTTACACCAATTCTTGACTCTGATAAAAAAAGGTTTCTTATTACATAACTACAGACATATAAAATCATTAGTAACCTTTAACATTCACGCTGTCTTCAAACTGTTATTTTTCAACTACTGCACTCTGCTAGATAAAGTATTATTTAAAAATTAAAAAACCATTGTAGATTGCTAATACTCAATAAATTCATGTAATGAATTTATAAAATGTACAAAGTTATCAGCTAGATATAAAATCTTTCTTTTACCCTCATTTATTCCAGAATCATAGAATTCATCGTGTAAAACAAGCACAATCTTAGGTTGATCTTTGATCCAAGGGAATCTGTAATCGAAACAAATAAAATTTCCACCAGGTGTAGATCCAAATCCTATTAATTTTCCCTCATAGTCATCATCACCTTCGGGAAATTGCATCCCTTCTATTCGAGGTTCATGCGAGTATCCTCCTAACTCTACTGTACTGATATTTAGCTCACCATCAGTGTCAACATAGTCAAAGCTAGAAATTTCAGGATAAATTCCATCATGTTGAGAAATAAGTTCAACATATTCTGGCGGAAATGTTACCTCTAAGGTAGCTGCAAAATTTTCAATAATTTCTTTATTAATTGCGCCATTTGGATACTGATCCCCAATATCTTGTAGCATTTGATGGTACTCCAGTATTTAAAAAAATTTTCCTAATATTCTTAAGCTTCATAAATCGCATAGTGCTTTATTAGTACTTTAGAGCACTTTTTTGTAAGTAATTTTCCCAATTCTTCATTAAGCGATTAATATTTTCTGCATAAGAATACAATGATGGATTATATCCATCCGTAGGAGGCATATATTTAATAAAATTATCCATTTCGGCTGGACAATCAAAATCTGTATAAATACTTTCTACTTCATCTAAAGGATCTTCAAAACTTTCTCGATTAAGCCAGAGCCAGCTAAGAATTACATATAACCATTTTTGACTAATGGTCTCATATTCATCTTCTTTAAAATTTGGACATAATTCATAAATAAAAGAACTGATGTCATTTGACTCAGTGGGTATAAGGAATGACAACTCAAGCTCGGCCTTAGTATAGATCTCCGTTAATATAATATTTTCGGCTTTTTTGATTGGCAGTTCCGAAGTAATCAGATTATTTTCATAGCCCCATTTGATATCACACCATGAAAGGTTCACCTTTTCATTGATAAAATCAGCAGGTATTGAATATAAATTCATCTAATAAACTTTTGGTAAATGGTTAAAAATAACTATGATTCTACTCTTTATAGTCTATTCAATATAAAAAGTAGTAATCATCCTTAAAACTTATTCTTCTAAAATTAATAACTCATTGTAGCTTAACTTTTTTTGCATAATTTTATTTAGTATAGAATCAATTTTTTCTAAAGATGCAGCATTATTAAAATCAAACATTATAGATATTTCATTATACCATTCATCCTCGGGTGCATTATCCATCCACTTATCCCCCCATCGATCATCTCTACTCACTTGTACAGAAAAGAAATTTTCATCAATTTCATTTTCATCTAATTTTCTTGGGCCTAAATTTATTACAAGTTCTAGTTTGCTATTAATACACATTAAAGGATAGGCTACCTCACCATCAGGATTGCGCCTAAAATCGATAAAATCATATGCATGAGTCCAGTCATTTCTATCTTTTTCAGGTATATATGCTTTTAATAAATTTGTTAAGCAAAGATACATAGCAGTATATTCATCATAATTCTTGTGCCAGTATAAAAATGGAAACTTCGGATGATTTTTAAAAAAACTTACTACATTTACTGAAACTATCATAATTTTACTTAACCTTTTAAAATTTCACCCTTAAGGACATCTAAATCGATTCTTCGGCAATCATCAGTTGGAGGGATTACACCAATATAATGCTTACCACTAAAACTAAAAGAATGCTTTCCAACAGTAACTCCATATGGTGTTTTTGATTCCATCCAAGCTACCTGCGCTTTATATGCTTTTGTAGCTCCTTGATGATAATCAATAGGACTTTTAATTTTAGTATCTGGTTTACTGTGCCCTTCAAGTTTTAACATAGCTATACGCATAGAAAGCGCATATTGTTTACATAAAATAAGTGGGGGTGGAAAAGGATGATTGGTCCACACACTTCCAGCTTCAGTAGCTGTGACGATCATTCTCTTTCCATTCTGGGCTTGAATTCGTCCATTATGTTGCCCTTTATTACATTCTTTATTAGAGCTATTGCATGACCTTTCAAGCTCTTTCGATTTAGCTTGACTAGCTTGTAAAGCCTTATCTTTTTCAGCTTGTGTAATAGTTGATCTACTATCCTCAATATCTGTAGTAGCCATATCAATTTGTCGATTTAACATTCCTGTAATTGTTCCATCAGCTAGCTCAGATGGTGTAAATAAACCTGTCAACAATACGCCAATAGGATTAACTCTAGTCCCAACTTTCGCAGCTTCACCAACTTTTTCTGCAGCTACACCCCAACCGCCAAATGAGCCCGCATCAATTGCTACTCCCATTTATGGCTCTCCAATGAAGCATAGAACTTTTGACTAGCAGAATTATTTAAACTACTTTCTAGCACTCCTGCTAAAATATCAATTGCTAAAAAAGGAGGCCATAACCGCTCTTCAAGAAGACTACGGTTCCAAGGATCCTCATCAATATTATTTTTATTTAAAATAAAACAGATTTCTCCATACGCTGCTCTCCACTTATTATAATCCTCATTATTTTCCATACCATTAAGATATTTTCTAATTCTTTTTTGAGCAACAATAAGAAATTGAACACCTTTTACTTCATCATTACCAAAGTTTTTTTCTGCTAAATCACTATACAATTGCTTTAATCGATTCCAATTCCATAATGCTAGTGTTTCTTCACGATCATCAAGAAAAGCATCTAAATGTTCTTGCGTAAATTCAATTACCATATCAATTACTCTTTAAACTTAAATAATTATTATCTGAACTCTGATACCACCAATTCTTAATTGGAGTAGTTAATAAAACAAAATTTTCTTCATCTAACATCTTATTTAAAATTCTTACGATGGATGGATCATAAAACCTGAACAATGCTAACTCACCATTTGGTAATTCTGCTTGTAAAAAAGGCTGCAAATGATTAATTAATTCATATTTAGATAGAGTTGTTTCAATAATAGAAAACATTTCAGAATCATTATTCATTAATAATTGCGTTTCAATTTCATACTTCAATTCAGAATTTATACGTACTAATAAGGGTGAAACTTCTAATGGAGTAGTTTCATCTATAGTTCCCTCAAACAAGTTACCAATCTGAACAATTTTCTTTTGAGGCATCTTTTTCAGCCATTTTTTTATAAATAAAGGTTCTTTCGCTGCATCAATGAGTAAATAAAAATTAGTTTCTAAATTATTCTCAGATATTTGCTCAAGTAGTTCTATACTTTTCATATCAAATTTCTCTATGAACAAATGGTAGTGATTTTCTAGCAGCATCTAATAAGCATGAAACACAAATCTTACTAGAAATGTTAGGAAGCGGAAAATTATGCTTTACCCCTTTTGTGAACTTAGTTTGAGATGACTTTATCTCGACCAGACCGGGGCTGTTAATTTCTATTGAACCATCAGACTTTATTTTTATATAACCACCACCGCAAGTGAGCATGATTTCTTTTTTTGCAGCTAAAGTTATTGAGTTTTCTGTACTTATAATTTTACACTCTTTTAAAGAAGCTAATTCTAACTCGTCATTTTGAGCATGTATTTTAATATTACCTTTTGTAGCAAACAGATTTACGCCTTTATCTTGTGTATATAAGCTAAGCCCCTTGGCAGATTGCGCTGTAAGTTCACCAGAAGAACTTATATCAAATTGCTTACCAGCAATTAATTTTATATTATCTTTTGCTACATGAGTCTGGTTGCCTTGACTCACAGAAATAAGATCGTTAACTGAACTCATTAAAATATTGGGCTCCGTGAACTTTTCTAAAGTTTTTTCAGTCTGATTAATTAAATCTAAACTAATTTGGTAATTTTCATCTTGAAAAACTTTACTTGTACGCGCATTTTTTTCTAATAATTGTAATTGATTTAAAGATTCTGATAACTGTGATAATAAATTTTGAATATTTAATTGTACGTCTGTAGCGTTTGCTTGTTCAGCAGTACTAATTAACAAACCTTTTCCAGCTCTTAAAGCTCCCCATTTATCAGTTCTTAACTCAAATCCTTCACCTCTTCCATCACTTTCTGCGGTTTCTTTAGGATGGCTTAAGTTTCCTAAATTCAGTTGGGTTGCGCCGTAACTACTATGGAGCTGAGCACTAATCTGTCCTGTTGTATCATCAAAACGAAGTTGGTTATAACCTTCTCCATCAACTTCTTTAGAACGAATGCCACTTAGTTTCTTAGTCTCTGGCAATTTTCCTTTAATATCAAATCTAGTAGGTGTTCGTTGGGCTTCATGAATACGACCAGTGACAAAAGGACGATCTATGTTGCCATCAAAAAAATCAATCACAACAATTTCATCTTTACGCGGTAAGAAACGCGTACCATAGCCTTCCCCAGCCCAAGGGGTAAGTACATCAACCCAAGCTGAGTCAGTATCTATATCATTGGAACCTGCACCGCCATCATGAGCATGATCATCTGCACGGGTAAATAGGAAACGAACTTTAATACGCCCCCATTCATCGACATGGATTTCCTCACCATCAGTAGTAACTTTGGCTCTTTGTACATGTGCAATAGGCCTATGTTCGAGTGGATCATACTCAGGAACAACAGGAATACTTCTACGAACTACTATCAGCTCATTGGCTTGTCTTTCTTGCTCACTATCTTGACTAATTTGCCAATGGCTCTGAGTAAGTAATTTTTCGACTTGACCCTGTATGTCTTTTGGAAGATTATTTTGATTGTAAAAATGTTTGGATAGTATTAAAAATTCCTTATCATTTTCAGCGTGGTTTTTATCTAGCTCGGGATGCTCAACTAACTGAAACCAGTACCCAACCTGTGCATCGCGTACACTACTGTGCGCTGTAAAATATTTAGCCTGCAGAGCTTGATATTGGCTAAGATGTCTATTTAATTTATCAAGTTGATCATTACTTGATACTGTAGCTTGATCTTCACCTTTAAGATCACTAATCCATGATGGAGATAAACTCCACGCTTGTTCCAGACTCAGACTTTCATTGTCTCTTTGTGAACTATGTTTATGTGAGCTCACAATTGAGCCACTTCCATCTTGCTGACTTAAACTGTCTGCTTGCCAACGTTGCACATGAATAGCAGTCGGTTGTAAATGACGCTCTGCAATAAAACTAGTGATACTGTCATATTGCTCTGTAGCATTTGAACGATGATAGCGTATTGTTCTTCGATCAAGTGACTTAAATTGAAAGTTATCATCAATTAATCTCAGCTTTTGAGATTCTATGTCCCCACTATTATTAGTAGTAATATAATTTGATTCATCTATAAGCCAGTTAATAGATTCTTCACGCATTAATCTTGTTAGATAGGTGTAATCACTTTCATTGGCCTGCATGGAAAAAGGTCTTATATCATAAGATTTGGTTAAGCCACTTGTATCAAGTTTTAAACTAGCTGCAAATAATGAACTTTTGGTCTGCCACTCTTTGAATATAATTTCTACAATATCAACTACACTTTTATTCATAAATACGCGACTATTACGTCTTTTATGCCATAAACTTGTGGGATCCTGCATAGTTAAGCGATAAAGACTAAAAGCACCATCACTTTGTCCCTGACTAGCACCTGTAATTATGCCTGTTGTTCTAAATAATTTACCTGAATCAGTGATTTGATCGATTGCTACTTGGCACCCTATAAATTGTTTAAGTTCAATATACGGATTGGTTGATAAACAAATAAGTTCTGCGGATAAACCCTCATTGATACCATGATAGCCATCAATACGTTGCAACATAATTTGAGAATTGAGTTGCATATTTGAAAAATGAATACTAATAGCGCGTTTTTGTATTCCATAACCTAATTTATCAAGAATACTAAAAATACTATTGAACATTATTTATTATGACCTTTATTAAAAATAAAATACGGGAAAAACACAAAGGTATATAAAATACTCTTAATTTTCATGCTTTTGAAACTTGATTAAGTTTCTTATATATCTCAATACATGACGTAATAATATAATATTTTTCTTATTTTTTCAATAATGTTAGTATTCAGGTAGTAATGCCAATATTTTACCTGATTTAACAATATTTAATGATTTTCCAATGAAGAAATATTTATTAATTTGCCTTTTACCTATTTTTATTACTGCTTGTAGTGCTAAACCAACCCCACAAGAAGAACTAGATATTCAAGCTACCTTTTTGCCTACTGTCTTCAATCTTGATGCAGGTACTTATGCTTTAGCTCCAAAAGAAGCTCCTACAGCTTTAACCAAACAATTGTATGATGATGCATTATTTAAACTTGGTTTATTAAAAAGATATGATGACCAAGCAAGTGCAGAGTCCAAACTTGAAAAGTCTGTGAGACCTGTTGCTTTAAATACTTTATGTTTAATGAGTAAGTTTGTTAATAACCCAACTTATATAAAAGCTGTAAAGCATAGTATTGAGCAAGAGCCTGATTTAAATAAATGGCTCAAGGAACAACAACCAAAGTGGCAAGAAGCTTTGAAAAAAGAGGGCAAGGAAATTTTTGATCATCCTTGTTTATAAAAAGTAGCTTTCTAAAGAAAAGAAGCGTAACTACTAGTTATTCTTCTTTCTATTACTTACCATTAGTTGTTTGACAATAAACTGCTAAAATTAGTTACATACTTTTGCCACTTTAAAAAAGTCTTTTGTATTATAAAACATACTAATTTCTCCCCATTTTACGTTATCTTTCTCTCTATAAATTATATCTTTAACAACAGTGCCATCCGAGTTAATGACAGCATCCGCTACCAATGCCGCTTGTTGAGTATTACAGTTTATTTTCATTTTAATGAATCTTTTACCTAACCAAGTGGGACGACCATTGGGCTTCATAACTCCAGTAAACATCATAGAAATTATGGGGTATCCATCACTATAATGTTCACGTACACCAGGCCTAATATACGTAGCATCTGAATTGTTTTTAGTTAAAAATACCCATGTAATATCATTTTCGATAATATTTTTTTCTTCAGCTTTATTTGTCGAAAGATAAGTTGCAATAGATTCATTCTTAATATGCTGTGGGACAAGATCTGTTTTGTAATGAGCTACTTCTCTACTATCTTTTTTTAAATTCTCATCTACAGTTTGTTTTGGAACTTCATTTTGATTGCTAGAAGATGACTGATCATAAATTGTATTTGGTTGAGTATAATTATAAGGATAACTGCCACTTGAAGATGTAGTTTTTGTACCTACCTTTCCATTATATGGATTGACGTTACCAACTGTACTCCAATTATTATAAAGTCGTCCATCTGGGTTAGAACGGATGTGTGGACTTACATAGGTTCCATTTTTGCGATAATATCCCCGTACTGCTACACCTGCATGAACAAAAGATATATAGAAATTGCTAGCCAGAAGTAAACCGACAAATGTAAAAGTAGTTTTAATTGTCATATTAATGCTCAAGAATATTTTAATTTATTCATTAATAATATTACTCTAAGTTGTTAAATTTCTATATTTTTCAAAAAATTTATTGATTAATTGGCAGTTTACTCCCATTTTAAAAACAGGACTAATTAACTGCGCCTCTCTCCCCCAAAAAACCGCTCAACCACCATATCCCTTTCATCCAAACTGTTTGAGCTTAAAATCTGGAACATCAAGCCATCTATTAGATTTAAAACCAAATTGGCGTCAGGTTTTAACTCATGAGTTTCTAAACTAAAAATCAGGTCAAAAATCTCATGAAGCAACCATTTTCTATACTCTATTGCCATACGGTAAGCCTGTGGGTAAGCGATTTTAATTTCAAAAAAGGCTTTAAGTAAAGGTAGTACAGGCTATTAAAGTTGGCATGTAAGTTAATAATTTCTTTAAGTTTCTCTTTTGAAGTGCGGTAATGGCCTGAGTAAATAATGGAGAGCACTTCTTCTCTGAGCAAGCTTTCTTGAAAGGCAATGCACATTTCAATTAAACCTTCTTTTGAGCCAAAATATTTATAAAAGGTGGATTTGGTAATTTGGGCTTCTTTAGCAATCAGGTCTACGCCCGCTGTGTGAAAACCGTAAGTAACAAATAGGCGTATGGCAGTATGAATAACCTGTAATTTTTTGGAAGAAGTTTTTAAATTTTGCATAGTTTTACCGTTATAAATTCTTGTTGTTTCTAAAAGAGATTTAAAAAGCCTGTGCCTTTTCTGGGAGAAAAAAAGGCACAGCAAAGCCGTAAAGACTGTGCTTGGCACATCTCAAGTTTTATTGTTGCTAAGTTTTAGACGTAATGATTTAAAGCCTGAAAAGCCTATAGGCAATCAAACTGCTTTAAATTGATTTAAGTGGTGTCGAGATAGTTTTTGACAGTGACTGCCAATAATTTATGAATGTGCATAGCCAACTCCTTCTTTTGGGAGTTCTGCCGAAACATTATAAATTATGGTGGCAGAACGGAAGCAGGTTGACGGACTGGGTTCGACATCCAGCACACCCGAAGGTGTCCCACTCCCGTCCTACCGCTACGGGAGGGAACGGGTGTGCACACAAGACTACTCCTCAGAAGAAATAATCCTGATGTGGTCGAATCATCGGTCCGTCAAAACCGACTGGCAATGTAGGCCAGCCCGCAAAGGATAGTATCCAAGTCACTTACAGTCAAGCATACAAAATGACATTTGCTTTAAATTAGATCATTAAAAAGTAAGGATAAATAGTTAAAATTTATTGTTAATTTTTTATTTATAAAAATGCATAAAACAAAACGATCTACTCCTGTCCCTACCCAAGTACTGCCCAAATTATCAATTCTTTTCGCCCTCTTTGAACCTTTTATGACAACTTAAATGGAAATAAATAAATGACATTGCTAGCCATAGGATAAATCCCTAGGCTTTCAGTTCTTTCTTTCAATTGTTCGATAGAAAGTCCTGAAATGGGTTCACGCCCGCCCCAGACCAACAAGCCTTTTTTAGCATAGTCTTCGAGTACTTCTATGGTTTTTCCACTTTTAAGCTCAATCACAACATTTTTTTCTTTAATTGGGAGTAATTGCGCATTTTCATCGGTAACGAACATAGTCAGGCTTATAGCTGTCACTATTTGTTCTTGGTATGGCGCGATAATAATTCCATTACTAGCAACTGGCGTAATGCTTAGTTGTGAAAACTGCAAATCGGTTATAGGCTCTTGATTCGGAGCACGACCACTCCATATAAGAATGCCTTCAGGGAACGCGGCTAAAGGTTCTTGGCTGTCATTGATCTCTAGTATTTTTCCGTCATCAAATTTAATAACCAGACTTTGTCCTGCATAGCGCGTTAAAGCACTATTTTGGTCAACAGTAAAAATTTTCATTTAATTTCATTCCCCAACAGCCAAGCATAAGATCATAACGGTTAGCTATCGTTTTAAGTTGGTATTTTTGTTTAGCTTGCATTTTTTCTATTTTTGTTTATGATTGAGTAATCACTCAATTAATCTGTTTGTATATGGCTCGTCCTCGTAGTGAAGATAAACGTAATGCAATTTTAAGCGCTGCTATCGAAACATTAGCAGAGCTTGGCGAACGTGCGTCTACTTCAAAAATTGCTAAAGTTGCTGGCGTGGCAGAAGGCACTTTATTTACCTATTTTAGTAATAAAGAAGAATTGCTTAATCAGTTATATCTTTCGCTCAAGGCCGAGCTACGTCAGGTCATGATGCTTGGTTACCCTACCGACTCAGACTTACAAACACAAATGTCGCATATCTGGCAAAGCTATTTGGACTGGAGTTTAGAAGCTCCCCTTAAACGTAAAGTCATGGCGCAGCTTTCAACATCGGAACAAATTACTGAGCAAAGCAAACAAATTGGTATGCAAACCTTTTGTGATTTTACTCAAAACATTCAAGAACGTATTAACGATGGCAAATTAAGAGATTATCCACCGTTATTTATTGCTTCGATTTTAGGTGCGCTTGCCGAAGTTACACTTAATTTTATTGCCCAAGACCCTTCTCAAGCCGAGCGTTATCGCAAATCTGGCTTTGAAGCGTTTTGGCATGCCGTTTCAATATAGATAAAAGAGTAAGGATGCACGGCGTCCTTATTTTTAAACCAATTAATGAGTGAGTAAATACTCATTTAAATGAATTAAAATAAGCACTTAACCCAAGTTCTTATTTGTACATATAGGTTTGTTCCAAATAAGGAAAAACAAGATGACGATTTCAAACACAACAGACTTGCCTTCTCCCCTAATGCCATCTCAACAGCACAATGGCAAATTTAGAAATACGCGTCCGAACCAACACAAGCCTTCTTTTGGCAAAACACTTCAACTTATGTGGAAGTTTCTTTTTAACAAACCAAAAGACACTGTACCTAACAAAGAAATTCCTGTTTTAAGCTTAACCAAAGAACAATTATTAAGTGCGCCTGACCGCTCTCTATTTCGTTTGGGCCACTCAACCATTTTGTTAAAACTGCAAAATGAGTTTTGGTTAACCGACCCTGTTTTTTCTGAACGTGCTTCACCTTTTCAATGGATTGGTCCAAAACGTTTTCACCAGCCACCGATTAGCATTGCAGACTTACCACCGATTAAAGGTGTGATTTTGTCGCATAACCACTACGACCACCTCGACTACCATGCGGTTATGCAGCTTAACGATAAAGTTGAACATTTCTTAACGCCGCTTGGTGTGGGCGATACCCTTATTAAATGGGGAATTCCAGCAGAGAAAGTTCGACAACTCGACTGGTGGGACACCACGCATGTAGATGGACTTGAACTGGTCGCTACCCCTGCCCATCATTTTTCAGGCCGTGGTATGGGCGATAGCAATGCAACGCTTTGGGCGTCGTGGGTGATTATTGATAATGACTTACGTGTGTTTTTTAGCGGTGACACGGGATATTTTGACGGGTTTAAAGAAATTGGACATCGTTATGGTCCGTTTGATTTGACCATGTTAGAAACTGGTGCTTATGACCCTGAATGGCCCGATGTTCATATGCAACCAGAGCAAACTTTACAAGCACATTTAGACTTAAAAGGACGTCATTTGTTGCCTGTACATAATGGTACTTTTGACTTGGCGCTTCATGCTTGGGACGATCCGTTTGAACGGATTGTAGGTTTGGCTCATGAAAATAATTTAGCCATTAGCACACCGCAAATGGGACAAATTTTGAACTTAAACGAGCCGAATGTTGAAAATTATTGGTGGCGTTCATAGTTCGATAAAAATAAGCCGAACACTCCATTTGCAGTATTCGGCTTATCTTATTTATAACTTTGAATAATTTTCACAAAGCACTCTTTTCAAGCGTTTCTATAATCGCTAAAGCTGTCTTTTTAGCTGAAAACGGGTTTTGACCAGTAATCAAATTGTCATCTTGAACGACATACGGCGCGAAAGGAATAAAAGCCTTTTCATAACGAGCGCCATATTCTTTAGCGAGCTCTTCGGCATTGTACGGCACTTTTTTCGCTACCCCTGCCAGAACCTCTTCACTCCATGCGAAGCCAGTTAATTTTTTACCTTCTATTAAACGTTTGCCATTTGAAAGTCTGACGTTAAGCAAACCGCAATAACCGTGGCATACACTCGAAACAATCCCACCTTTTTCATAAATATTTTTGGTGATTTCTTGCAGTTCAGGATTATCTAAAAAATCCCACATCACACCGTGACCACCCGTGTAATAGATCACGTCATAATCTTGCCAATGAATATCGGAAGGCTTAAAAGTATTTGCTAACAAAGTAATAAAAGCTTGGTCTTTTTCTCTGGCTTTAACAGATTTATCTGCAACCAAAGGCGCAAGCGATTTAGGCTCGATTGGGGTTTTTCCGCCATTTGGGCTGACAATATCTTGCACATAACCTTGCTTTTCAAACTCATCATAAGCATGGGTGAGCTCTCCTAACCACAGTCCTGTCGGCTCATCTACATCCTTGTAGCGTGAAACATTGGTCACGACATGTAATATGCGTTTAGACATTTTTTCACCTCATTTTTCATATTTATAATTCTATTCTTTCATCTATCAAAGCATAGAAAGCTGTTACTGAAAGTGTGTGCTTGGTAAAGTTATGAACCTTGATTTTAAGTAACTATAAGTCTAAAGTTAACTTGAATGTCAATAGAGTATGTGGCTATGAATATTAGCGAGTTATCGAAACTAAGTGGTTTAAGTACCCCTACAATTCGTTATTACGAGCAAATCAAACTCTTGCCTAAAGCAAAAAGAAAGTCGAATGGTTATCGTGAATATACCGATAACGATTTAAAGCAACTTTCTTTAATTCAACAGGCCCAGCAAGTTGGTTTTTCTTTAGCAGAAATTAAATCATTTTTACCGTCAAAAGTGACTACTTGGAACCATGACGCACTCATCCAAACACTTGAATCTAAAATTCAAGAAATCGAACTTTTAGAACAAAAGCTTAAAGTCAGTAAGCAAAATTTACTCACTATGATTGAAGCAATTAATAACAATCCCGATGAAATTACCTGTGAAGAAAATGCCGAACGCCTTATGAATCTCTATTACGATAAATCAAAAACGCCATAAACTTATAGAATTCTATTGACCTTAAAGTACACTTTAAACATACGATGGATCACAGGTGATAAATGAGGAACCTCTGATGTTTAAAGTGTGGAATTTTCAACGTTGGTTAAGCATTATTTTTGCCATTCTTTTATCTACAAATGTGGTTTATGCCGCAGGTTCAGATAAAGCTCAAAGCCTTGCAAAAACAAATGGAAAAATTTTAGTCGTAATGACTAATCACTCGGCTTACCCTTCTCGTTCAGATAAAACAGGACTTTGGCTAACCGAGCTCACCCATTTTTATGATGTTGCATTAGCTGCCGGCTATGAAATGGACTTTGTAAGCCCTTTAGGTGGTGAAGTGCCTCTAGATGAACGTAGCTTAAAGTCTATTTACTTAGACAAATCTGCCCGTCAGCATTTAGCCGACCCAGCATTTATGCAACGGCTAAAAACAACATTAGCTCCGAACGCGATTAATCCTACCCAGTACAAAGCCATTTACTATACGGGTGGGCACGGCACCATGTGGGATTTCCCAAATAATAAAGCTTTGCAAAACATTAGCGAACAGATCTATCGCCAAGGTGGAGTCGTTTCAGCAGTCTGTCACGGTGTAGGAGGTTTATTACCTTTACAGGATGAAAATGGCAAACCGTTAATTGCAGGTAGAACTGTTACGGGTTTTGCAAATATAGAAGAAACACTTTCAGGTATTAAGTCTCAAGTTCCATTTTCTTTACAAAATGGACTCATTGAACGTGGTGCAAAATATAAAGAAGCATTTATTCCGTTTACCTCATATGTGGTTTCAGACGACAGAATTATTACTGGACAAAACCCTCAGTCGAGTAAAGAAATTGCCGAAGCAGTCGTTAAACGTTTAAGCAGCATGAAATAAATCTAAAAAGACGAATTACAGACTAGCCTTGTAATTCGTCTTTCTCATATAAATATTATAGAAAAAATTAACCAACCTTTTGATAGTGAAGAGCTATCGCACCAGAAGCAAAGGTTTTATTTTCAATAAGTTTAAGATTGGTCTTTTGTTGAATACCTTGGAATAGTGGCAAGCCACTACCAATTAAAACGGGCGAAACCGTAATTTTATATTCATCAATTAAACCAAGTTGCATTAGATAGTGTGCAAACCGTGGACTCCCCAAAATCACCATATCCTTGCCCGGTTGCTGCTTGAGCTTATTAATTTCTTCTTCAACATGGTCTTTGACCAGTCTGGAATTATTCCATTCAACTGTATCTAAGGTTGTTGAAAAAACGATTTTTTCAGTCTTTTCAATCCACTCAGCATGATTTCGTTCATGCCCCGAAGCTTCGGGGTTTGAAAGCATGGTTGGCCAATAATTATGCATCATCTGGTAAGTCGCACGTCCCCAAATTACCGTATCGGCAGTACTCAAGATTTCTTTTGCATGATTTGCCAAATCAGCATCATAAGCAATCCAACCTATGTCCATTGCCCCATTTGGTCCTTCGACAAAACTATCAAGCGATGCATGTAGAAACAGTATGAGTTTTCTCATTATTCTCATTCCTTTGTTATGAAAAAGATTTATCGTTTTTAGTATATTCAATTTAAATGATGTCTTATGGAGTGTTTTGTTTTCTGATTTTTCTTGTATCTATATAGCTCTATATCCTCCTGAAATATTTATAAAATATATAATTAACCCGAACAAGAATGGCTCCTTATTCGGGTTATCTACAAACATACTGTTTTAATAAAGGCTTGGTTAAGTAATGACTAGCGGTCCAGAACCCGGCAGCTCGGTCACTAGCTTATACCCCATCAGTTTTGCGGGTGTATATGTACCGCCTTTAACGGTATTTTTGAGTAAATAATTCACCACAGCCAGTGAGCTATTTACGGTAAGACTATAGGCGTTTTCCGTTTGAATACGGGCAGTTTTGATTTCCCCACGTGCATTTCTTGCTTCGCCCCAAACATAGGTAGGTACTTTCGCGCGAAGCTCCTCATTTGGCCCCACAACCGTTTTTTCAATACGTGACTTAATAAACTTCTGCACAGCATTGATTTTTAATACTGGGCGTACATAGTTCAGCATTTTCGCGCCAAAAATCATTTTAGGAAATGCAGGTACAAACACCTCAATGTTTGGAATGCCGGTTGTATAGAATGCTGTCGATACGTCTCCCCAAGGAACACTCATGGCACTTTTTTTACCATCACCAAAATCAATAGTCCGGACATAATGTGCTAACGGAACAGTGGTAATTTTTCCGTTTTTACGAATTTTTCCACCTTCGGCCATGCCTTCTGTACTTGTTTTGGCTGTACCCGGTGAAAACCCTGTTCTAGAGTCAAAACCAAGCGCTAAATGGGTCGCATCTGGCAGTGCTTCTTTCAAGGCAGCAGCAACACAGTCTGTTGGAATGACATCGAAACCGACACCCGGACAAAGCACAATATCGGCTTTTTCGGCTTGGCTGTTCAGTGACTGTGCCAGTTCAAATACAGCGATTTCACCCGTAATATCTAAATAGTGAGCACCTGCATTTATACAAGCTTCCTTCATAGGCTTCGATGTCGCTGAAAATGGCCCTGCACAGTGCATAACCAGCTTAAAACCTTGAAGTTGCTCACGTATTGCATCTACGTTATCAAGTCCAAAAGCTTTATAACCAAGCCCCAACTCTTGAGCAAGTGCTTCAACCTTAGCTTTGTTACGGCCAGCCAAAGTCGGTTTTAGACCTTGGCGTTCAGCTTCACGAGCGATTAATTCGCCCGTGTAGCCATTTGCTCCATAAATTAACCAGTTTGAATCATTCAGATTTGTCATAACACAACTCACTTTTTAAGAAGCAAATGAATAGTTACGCATGCCTTTTTTATACTGGCGAGTACGGCATGACATCGCTGATTGTTGCAAAATTAAAGCCCAAGCTGGTGAAACATTTGGTTTTGTTTTTTTACCAGCACTTAAATTACGTAACTGGAATTTGACCACAGCCATGTTGGCAAGTGAAGCCAATGTTTTATTTTCCCATGTAATTGGCTTGAGTTCAGGTGAAATATTTTGGCCTTGTTTCCAAGCATTTGGCAAATTAGGTTCAATCGCTAAAGCTGTGGCAATACCGACCATATCTACACCACTTTCAATTACTTTTTCTGCCACTTGTTTACGGCGTATGCCACCTGTCACCATAACAGGCATTTTGGCAACTTTACGAATTTCTTGTGCAAATTCTAAAAAGTAAGCTTCACGAGCAAGTGTACGACCATCACGTGCTTGGCCTTGCATTGCAGGCGCTTCATAGCTACCACCTGAAAGTTCAACTAAATCAACCGCATGCTCATTTAACATTTTAACCACTTGCTGAGCATCTTCAGCGCTAAAACCGCCACGCTGGAAATCGGCTGAATTTAGTTTCACTGCAACCGTGAACTGTGGTGAAACTACTTTACGAACCGCTTCCACAATCTCAATTAAAATACGAGCGCGGTTTTCTAAAGAACCGCCCCAACGATCTTGGCGTTTATTGCTCAGTGGAGAAAGAAACTGGCTTAATAAATATCCATGCGCTGCATGAATTTCCACACCAGTAAATCCTGCTTTTTCACCTAAACGTGCCGTGTTTGCAAAACGCTGAATCACTTCTGCAATCATGGATTCAGTCATTTCAATTGGTGTGTTAAAGCGATTTGACATTTTGCCAAGATCTAGTGAAATAGCTGATGGCGCCCAAGTCTGCTGACCTAGGTTAGCTTGCATTTGTCGACCCGGATGGTTAATTTGAAGCCAAACCTGAGCACCTTTGGAACGGCTAATTTGTGCCCATTTTTTGAAAGTATCTAGATGCTTTTCATCTTCAAGCACTACGCCGCCCGGTCCAGTCATCGCTCGGCGGTCTACCATCACATTTCCGGTAATGATTAGACCTACGCCACCATTTGCCCAAGCCTGATATAAACGCATTAATTCTTCTGATGGTGCATGGTTTAAATCAGCCATATTTTCTTCCATTGCCGCTTTAGCAATACGATTAGGAACATATGAGCCATTTGGGAATACTAATTTTTCGAACACTTTCATTGGAATGACCTCATTCAGTATGGCTTTACTTTAAGATTAAAGCTAACTTTAATGTCAATACCTTTTATTATTTCTCTCTTTATTACTTTTAATTTCAACTTCTTATAAATAAAAAAGAGGCACTTAATAGGCCCCTTTTTTAAAGTTTATAGTTTTAAATTATTCACGAATAAATGCCAATAAGTCCGCATTAATCACTTCATGATTTACGGTTAACATACCGTGAGAAAAACCTGGGTAGATTTTGAGTTGGCTATTTTGAAGTAACTCAGCAGATTTCACACCAGACGTCTTATAAGGCACGATCTGGTCGTCGTCACCATGTAATACCAAAACAGGAATAGTGATTTTCTTTAAATCTTCGGTAAAGTCAGTTTGTGAGAATGCCACAATACCATCGTAATGTGCTTTTGCACTGCCTGTCATACCCTGACGCCACCAGTTAGCAATAATACCTTCAGATGGTTTCGCATCTGGTCGGTTAAAACCATAGAATGGGCCAGATGGAAGGTCTCGGAAAAATTGTGCACGGTTTGTGAGAACCTGATTTTGAAGGTCATCAAAAACTTCTTTTGGTAAACCTTCAGGATTATTTTCAGTTTTAACCATAAGTGGTGGTACTGCACTGACAAGAACAGCTTTCTTAACGTTTTCTTGACCATGACGTGCAATATAGTGAGCCACTTCACCACCACCTGTTGAATGGCCAATATGAATTGCATTTTTAATGTTCAGATGTTTAACCACTTCTGCAACATCATCTGCGTAATGGTCCATATCATGACCATCCCATACCTGACTCGAACGCCCATGTCCACGGCGGTCATGAGCAACTACACGAAAACCTTCTTTAAGGAAAAAAAGCAATTGTGTATCCCAATCATCTGAACTCAAAGGCCAACCATGATGAAAAAATAGAACTTGGGCATCACGTGGTCCCCAATCTTTATAAAAAATCTCTACACCGTCTTTTGTCGTTACGTATCCCATCTTTGTTCTCCTGCTAAAAAACTACTTATAGATTGGTTATAAAATTTGAATATTGATACTAAGCTTAAAGTTAACTTTAAGGTCAATTACTTTAATTGTATTTTTAAAATAAAATTTATATGAAAGCACGGCCTTAAACTCTTCTCATCTTTCCCCTTTTTTATTTCATTTAAATGTCAAAGCCTTTAGCCATCAAAATTAAAATCTTGACTTTAAAGTGAACTTTAAACTTATAGTTTCTGTAGTGGTTCTAAATTAACACGTCTTCATATGGACAGCATTAGATACTCGGTCAATTAATGTAAAGGTGAATTTTCATGGATATAAAACAACAATTTACTGAGGTTGAATTTGGACAACAAAAAATCAAAGTACCTAAAGGTGGTTATTATGACCGTTTTAGAATGAATCCCGATTTAGATGAAGTCGCTCAAGACCCTGCTGCTGGTAATATCGACTTTTTCCGTCATATTCCTAAAAAAATTGTGGAGTCCCGTGTAGGTCCTGTTTGGGCACCCAACTTTTATTATCGTAGCGCAAATGTGCAACTGCTGATGCTTGCACCTATTAAACAGATTAAAGCAAAACTTCCTGCTGACTTAACACCATTACAACCCTTCCCGGGTTATGGGTTGGTCGCTGTTACGTTCTTTACCTATTCGGTTTGTGACAATGACCCTTATAACGAAGTGTCGATTGCGATTGTGGTACGCAAGCCTAATGCGCATGGGCCACATATTGCAGAACTAATGAAATCGATGCGCCAACGTCATTTTTATGCACATGTTTTAGCGTTACCTGTCGATACAGAAATTGCCAGAGTGCGGGGTGTATATGGTTATCAATTACCGAAATGGCTAACTAAAATTGACGTGAACATTAACTCAAAAAGCGTTCAAGCCAATATTTTTGATCTTAATGGTAAGTTAGATTTAAGTTTAGAGACTGCTGTCCCCCCTTTAAAACATGTTGACTCTGAAACACATATTAATAAAGCAACCATGCTACATATTGTTGATGGCAAATGGCACCAGACAGAGGTTCAATCAAACATTCTTTCTTTCGCGCAAAAACTTTTTCCAAAGAAAGTACGACTTGTGAAAAACGAAGGCCCTTTAACAAAGCTATTAAATGAACTAGGTGCTTCAAAAATTTTGCGTTTAGATGTTATAGAAGATGCGCAAGTCGTCCTTAATTTGCCTACTCCGCTATAGATTTATTATTCGAAATACAAAAAGAGACCAACATATGGTCTCTTTTTATTTTTTAGATTGCTTCTCTAGTCATCTCACCATTCACCAGTCTTAAAATCTGCAATGGGTTGCTGTCTTTTAAGGCTTCTGGCAATAAACTTTGCGGATAGTTCTGGTAGCAAACAGGTCTTAAGTAACGGTCAATGGCCAAGGTTCCAACTGAGGTGCCTCTTGCATCTGAAGTGGCTGGGTATGGCCCGCCGTGTACCATCGCATCACAGACCTCAACACCCGTTGGGTAGCCATTTATAAGTAATCGACCGGCTTTTTCCTCTAAAACTGGCACTACATCTGCAAACTCGGTTAAGTCAGCTTCATCGGCAATTAAAGTCGCAGTCAGTTGACCATTCATGCTTTGTAGCGCCTGAATGAGTTGGGCTTTATCTTCAACTTCAATAATGACTGTGGTTGGCCCAAAGATTTCTTCCTGTAAAAGCTGGTCCCCCGCCAGTAAAAGCTCAACATCCGCTTTAAACAGTTGAGGCTGTGCCTGATTGCCTTGTTGAGTTTGACCTGCCAAATGCTTAATACCTTGATGCTGGGTTAAGTGCTCAAGACCAGCGGTATAACTTTTTAAGGTGCCGGCATTCAGCATAGTTTGTGCAGTCTTAGCGCCCATAATTTCAGTCAGGTTGCTAATGAGCTGGCTAAATTCGACCGATTTAATACCTAAAATTAAACCCGGATTGGTACAGAACTGACCACAGCCTAAAACCACTGAATCTGCCAAGTCCTGTGCAATTTTTTCACCACGGTTTTTTAAGGCTTCGGGCAGCATTAACATCGGGTTAATGCTGCTCATTTCAGCAAACACAGGAATCGGTTGTGGACGGGCTGCGGCCATGTCACATAAAGCTCGTCCGCCACGCAGTGAACCTGTAAAACCCACAGCCTGAATTAAAGGATGCTTCACTAAAGGTTCACCTACGCCATTACCATAAATCATGTTAAACACACCTTTTGGCATATTTGATTTTTCGACCGCACGCTCAATTGCCTGAGCTACAAAGTCTGCTGTCGCCATATGCCCACTATGGGCTTTTACTACCACCGAACAGCCAGCCGCTAGTGCCGAAGCAGTGTCACCGCCCGCAGTTGAGAATGCTAAAGGAAAGTTACTTGCCCCAAACACTGCAACAGGGCCTACACCGATTTTAATCTGGCGCAAGTCTGGTCGAGGTAAAGGCTGACGCTCAGGTAAAGCAGTATCAATACGGGCACCTAAAAAATCACCACGGCGCAACACTTTGGCAAATAAACGCATTTGTCCACTGGTACGGGCACGTTCACCTTGTAAGCGTGCAAGTGGCAAAGCGGTTTCCTGTGAGACAATTTCAAGAAAATCTGTACCCAATGCATCGAGTTCATCGGCAATATTTTCTAGAAAAACAGCACGCTGTTCAGGAGACGTATGGCGGTAAGTCTTAAACGCTTGACTGGCTGCTGCACAGGCCTGATTCACTTCCTGTTCGGTTGCATGGTGAAACTCATAAGGCAGAGCTTCACCAGTCGTAGCATGAATACTTTTTAATAAGGTTGTACCTTGTGCGCTACGTGAACCGCCAATAAAGTTGTGTCCAATGACCATTTTTATATTCCTTAGAGAGTAATAACTGAACCGATCGGTAACTCAGGTTGCATATGAGCAAGTTTATTTCTGAGTGGATGACCGAACTCTTTCATTTCTATTTCAAACTCATCATTAACTTGCGCTTGAATACCATCGGCAAAAGATAGAGTCGCTGTACCGAAATAATGGATATGAACATCGCCTGCTTTTAAGAATTGTTGATACTTAAAGTGGTGATATTCGAGATTTGCCAAGCTATGACACATATTGTCTTCACCTGACAAAAACTCTTTTTCCCAAATGATTTGTCCATCACGGCGCAAACGGCTGGTTCCGACTAAATGTTTTGGTAATTCGCCTGTCCGTAAAGCTGGACCAAAACTACAAAAACGTAATTTTGAATGGGCCAAATATAAATAATTACGACGCTCCATTACATGGTCAGAATATTCATTGCCCAGCGCAAACCCGATTCGGTAAGGCTTTAGGTCTTCTCCAATAACATAGAGGCCTGCGATTTCAGGTTCTTCGCCGCCGTCTTCAGCAAATGAAGGTAAAGGTAATTCAGCTCCCGGTCTTACCACAATTGAACCGTCGCCTTTATAAAACCATTCGGGTTGTGCACCGATCTGTCCTTCGGCTGGACGCCCCTTTTGTAGACCCCATTGAAATATTCGCATGGTGTCAGTCACCGAGCTGTCATCGCTTAAATTTTGTTGATGCATTTTGTCTCGTGCAGATGCAGAACCTAAATGGGTTAAACCTGTACCGGAAATTAAACAATGCGTTGGATCTGGATGGTCTAAAGGCGGCAGTACCTTTAAATCTGCTAATAAAGATGAATAATCATAAGTTTCGGACTCAAACCCTAACGCCTCAATTTGTTGTTCCAGTGAAACTTTATTGCGGATTGCTAAAAGTGCTAAATCACGAACCGATTGAATATCTTTAACCGGATATGCCATGTTGCCTTCTACTTTCGCGACGGCACGTTGATTTGCACGATTCTCAAATTGAATAATTTGCATGTTTTATTCCTTACAAAGGCTTTTGAATATTCACTGTTTGTGTTTTTTGGCGTTCGAGCTTGACATAGACGATGTAAGTCAGAATCAAGCCAAAAAGCATGACGATAGATAAGAAATACAAACCAGCAGCCATATTTCCCGTGTATTCTTTTAACAGTCCGATCCCAAATGGACCGACATAGCCACCTAAATTTCCAACAGAGTTAATTAAGGCAATACCAGCTGCTGCACTTGCACCCGTTAAGAAACGACCCGGTAGTGTCCAAAACACGGCAGTCGATGAAAATAGACAGAACGCAACTACAGCCAAAGCTGCCAACTGCATAACTGGAGAATTTAGCCAACCACTTAAAAACATTGCACAAGCACCTAGTGCATACAGAAAACTTAAGTGTCCATAACGATCGTTTAGGCGGTCAGTACTACGTGGAATAATGAGAAGTCCAATAATTCCAAAAATATAGGGAATGCTAGATAAGAACCCAATTTGAATATCACTACCTCCGCCAAATTGCTTAATAATGGTAGGAAGCCAGAGATTTAAACCATAAATACTTAAAGTTACCGGTAAATAGTAGAGTGCTAATAAAAGTACGCGTTTGTCTTTTAAGGCATGTAGTGGATTGGCATGTCGGGTTTGGTCATATTCAGCTTCATCTTTAACAAGTTCAGTTTTAAGCCATTGTTTTTGTTCAAGGCTTAACCACTTTACTTTATCAATGTTATCGGGCAGCCACAGAAATGTAGGTAAAGCCAATAAAACTGCAGGCAAGCCAACTGCAACAAACAACCATTGCCAGCCGTGCAAATTTGCAATGCCATCCATTCCAAGTAATAGACCCGCTAAAGGCCCTGCAATCATCATGGCAATCGGTTGTGAAAGCACAAACATTCCCATAATTTTTCCGCGATGCCGCACCGGATACCATTGCGTAATTAGGTATAAAACACCAGGGAAAAAACCCGCCTCTGCTACACCAAGTAAAAACCGTAAGAGATAAAAACTTTTAGGGCCTTGAATAAGCGCCATGGCCATGGTGATGAGGCCCCATGTTAATAAAATGCGGGTAAACCATTTACGAGCACCAAATTTGTCTAAAAGCAAATTACTTGGAACTTCAAAAAGAAAATATCCAATAAAAAATAAGCCAGCTCCTAGACCATAGGCAGCATCACCAATTCCTACATCGGCACCCATATGCAAATGGGCAAATCCGACAGCGGCCCGATCAATGTATGCCACCAGATATAGTATGACTAATGCAGGTATCAGCTTAAACGTGACCGTCCGTATTACATCCTTTTCGAAATCCATGTTCGACTCCATTTCCTATTATTTACTTATAGAGCATCTTGCTCGTAAATTATCCTTTCAATTCAAAATATAGTAATACTATTTAAATTTCAAACCTTTTAAAAATAAAATTTATGGTGTATTTTTAATTAAATTAATTATAATAGTAATACTATATAGGGAAATTTGTATGAATAACAAACAAGTTCTTCGTTCGGCTGCCTGGTTTGGTACAACGGATAAAAATGGCTTTATGTATCGTAGCTGGATGAAGAACCAAGGAATTCCAGATCATGAGTTTCAAGGCAAGCCCATTATTGGAATTTGTAATACGTGGTCTGAACTCACCCCATGTAATGCGCATTTCCGAAAAATTGCCGAACACGTAAAAAAAGGGATTTTAGAAGCGGGCGGCTACCCTGTTGAGTTTCCTGTATTTTCAAATGGTGAGTCGAATTTACGTCCTACCGCCATGTTTACCCGTAACTTAGCCAGTATGGATGTTGAAGAAGCGATTCGTGGTAACCCTATTGACGGTGTGGTTTTACTAACAGGTTGTGACAAAACCACCCCTGCATTATTAATGGGAGCTGCAAGTTGTGATATTCCTGCCATTGTAGTGACTGGTGGACCAATGCTGAATGGTAAGCACAAAGGTAAAGACATTGGTGCAGGTACTATCGTTTGGCAAATGCATGAAGAGTTAAAAGCAGGCAAAATTGATTTAAATGAATTTTTATCTGCCGAGTCTGGTATGTCTCGTTCGGCTGGTACATGTAACACCATGGGCACAGCCTCTACAATGGCGTGTATGGCTGAAGCACTAGGCACTTCTTTACCCCACAATGCGGCCATTCCAGCGGTAGATTCTCGCCGTTATGTGTTGGCTCATCTTTCTGGTATGCGTATTGTTGATATGGTTCATGAAGATTTACGCCTTTCTAAAATTTTAACAAAAGAAGCCTTTGAAAATGCCATTAAAGTTAATGCAGCTATTGGTGGTTCTACCAATGCAGTAATTCACCTAAAAGCAATTGCCGGACGCATTGGGGTTGATTTACAACTTGATGACTGGAACCGAGTTGGCCGTGGCATGCCAACCATTGTCGACTTACAGCCTTCAGGTCGTTTTTTAATGGAAGAGTTCTATTATAGCGGCGGCTTGCCAGCCGTGATTCGTCGCATGGGTGAAGCCAATCTCTTGCCAAATCCACAAGCTTTAACCGTAAACGGTCAAACCATTTGGGAAAACTGCCAGCAATCACCTATTTATAACGATGAAGTGATTCGGAAAATAGATAACCCAATTCGACAAGATGGCGGTATGTGTATTTTACGCGGTAATTTAGCGCCTAAAGGTGCAGTGCTTAAACCATCTGCTGCCACACCGGAGTTGATGAAACACCGTGGTCGTGCAGTCGTATTTGAAAACTTCGATGATTATAAAGCCCGCATTAATGACCCAGATCTAGATGTCGATGAAACTTGTATTCTTGTGATGAAAAATGCCGGCCCTAAAGGCTATCCGGGCATGGCCGAGGTAGGAAATATGGGGCTGCCACCAAAAATTTTAGCCAAAGGCATTACCGACATGGTCCGTATTTCCGACGCACGTATGAGTGGAACAGCTTATGGCACAGTAGTTTTGCATGTTGCCCCTGAAGCTATGGCTGGAGGGCCTTTGGCTGTAGTTCAAAATGGCGACTTTATTGAACTTGATGCCTATGCTGGAAAACTTCACCTAGAAGTGAGTGATGAAGAACTTCAGCAACGTCTTGAAAATTTAGCGCCTCCAGCTCCACCAAGTTTTATTGGCGGCTACCGTAAGCTCTATGTAGAACATGTTTTAAAAGCCGATGAAGGCTGTGATTTTGATTTCTTAGTCGGTTGCCGTGGCTCGGAAGTTCCACGTCATTCTCATTAATATTTATTCTTGAAAAAGATGATCTTGTTAAAACACAAGGTCATCTATACCATAGGATATTCAACATCTCGTAATAGTGAAATATGAGTAAAGCTGACTATAAAAATCCTATTCCAAGCAAAAGCCAACATGCATTAATCGTTCAACAATTGGGATTAAAAATCGTTTCCGGAGAAATCTCAGAAAATGAAAAACTCCCAAGTGAAGTTGATTTATGTGAAGAATATAAAGTCAGCCGCCCTGTCTTTCGCGAAGCCATCCGTGTTTTAAATGCTAAAGGTTTAACTTACTCAAGACCTAAAATCGGGACTGTGGTTAGGCCGAAAGAAGAATGGCATTTGCTCGATCCGGATGTACTGTTTTGGTTGATTCAAACAACCCCTGAGCACGAGTTTTTTAAAACCCTTTCTACTGTACGACGAGTTTTAGAACCAGAGCTTGCTTATATCGCGGCAAGTACAGCAAATGAAGAGGATATTGAGCGCATTAAACAAGCCTATGAAGGCATGGAAAAAGCGACAACAGTTGAAGAGTTTATAGAACCCGATATTCAGTTTCACTTAGCAATTGCTAAAGCAACGCATAATGATTTGTTGGCTTATATGTCAAAAATGTTGGTTTTACCTTTGCAGCAATCAATTCAAGTAACAAGCTTACGTCCAAATTTGCAAGGCCATTCGCTACCAAGACATAAAGCAATTTTGACAGCAATTGAAAATAAAGATCCGCTCTCTGCTCGCCATGCTTCACTCGTTCAGCTAGATGACACTAAGATGGCGTATGATTTAATTAAAAAATAATTTTGTATATGAAATTTTTAAAGCCTGATAACAAAAAGTGATCAGGCTTTTTATTTATAAATTAGAACACCTTTTTTACAGAGACTGTAAAAGTTGAATCAATTGGATTTGAAATAGGTGCGCCCGGCTCACCATTGCTATACTTTTTATAATAAGCATTTTTATCCCATGCCTTGGTATAGGCTAATCCTGTACTCCAACCATCACCTAAATCTTTAATTACTTCGGCTTTAACATCTTGAAAGTTCGACTCTGAAAAGTTTTTGATTCTTTCATAGCCATAGTGGGCACCAAAAGTCCAAGTTTCACTGATCGGCTGGTTAAAGTTAACATCTAAATAACTTGATCCTCTTGACCTTTTACCAGCAGGTCCACCCATGGTTTTAGAGTTATAACCAGCGTAATCTGGCGTGTAAGTCACAAAGTATTTGAGGCTTAAAGGACCATAGCCAATTTGAGGTACGATTTCACCATAGTTATAACTCGTATTTCCCGTTTCTGGTGTGCTTTTCGCGCCTGGATAGTAATAATAAAAAATAGACATACCAATCGAGAATTTATCGATTGTTTTTAAATAACCTGTATAAAAATCCCATTCAACTGAAGCATCTCGCAGATAGTTAGAGCTGACACTTGATGCCCAAGTTCCTACAAAAAAACCATTCGGGTTAGCATAATCCAGTCCACCTTGTAAGGCTGGTTTACCCCAAGTTTGTTGGAAACCACGTGAAATATATTGACTAGCAAAAGTCACATTCGCGCTATAAGGAGAAGTTTTTTCTTGTTCTTTTAATTGTTCCGCATGTACAACGCTAGTAGACATAATAAGTGAAGCTAAACCTAAAATTTTTCTCATTCAATAATTCCTTTTACATATTACCTATAGGTTTAAAGTTTTAAAATAACATGATAATTCAATTTAAAACGTATTAAAAAGTTATAAATTTAAATTTCTGGATACTTCTTCTTCGCTATAGATCTCTTCAATGCAATCTAAAATTTTAGGAATATAGGAACTTTGGTCCATATTGCGCATGGATAGAGAGATCGGACTATAGGCTTCTAAATCTAAAATATTTAAATAAGTTAGATTTTTCATACCAATATCACAGGCACTTTCCGGAATAATACAAATACCTTCTCCGGATGCCACTAAGCCAAGTGCCATATGAATTTCTCTTACTTCAGTCAGCTTGGCCGGAACAAGACCTAATTTGGTAAATAAAGCTTGAATAGTGGTCGAAAAATTTGGTTTAGGTGTAGTTGGATAAGAAAAAATTGTCTCATTGATAATTTGAGATAAATAAATTCCTGTCTCTTGGAAATCACTTAATGGGTGTTTTTTATGGATTGCGAGTTTTAACTTTTCTTTTCTAAGCAGAAGTCGCTTAATCGCTGGATCACTAATTGGTAATCGCCCAAATCCTAAATCGATTTTGCCAAGTTTTAATGCTTCTACCTGATCTCGTGTACCACACTCAATAAGCTCAACATGAATGTCAGGATTTTTTTGCCTAAATAGATAGATGACTTGTGGTAATCGCCCATAAAGAAGCGAACTCACATAACCCACTTTAACAACGTTCTCGACCAGCTTCATTTTTTTAGCCATCGAAGCAGCTTGAGCGGTGTGAGTCAAAATTTGCACCGCATGCTGGTAAAAAAACAGCCCTGCTTCCGTTACTTTTAATGGACGAGAGCCTTTTTCGAATAAATCGATCCCTAATTCTTCTTCTAGTTTTTTGATTTGGCGTGTTAAAGGTGGCTGAGCAATAAAAAGCTTTTCTGCGGCTTTCGTCAGACTCTGTTCTTCAACAACGGTAACAAAATAACGTAGATGTCTTAATTCCATTAATATACCTTTTTAGTATCTTAAAATACCGTTCTATATCTATTTTAGGCTATTACATTCTTCTATGGTATACAAACAAGTTCGTAATAGTTGAAACTTCATGTATAGAACCATAGAAACCATACTTGTGGATATTCCAACTATCCGTCCTCACCAGTTGTCTGTGACTACTATGCGTACCCAGACTTTGGTACTCGTTAAAATTACGACCACGGATGGTATTGTCGGTTGGGGTGAAGCCACCACCATTGGTGGGCTGAACTATGGTGAAGAAAGTCCTGAGAGTGTCAAAGCCAATATTGATACCTACTTTGCACCATTACTGACATCAGTTAAAGATTTAAATGTTGCACAAACACTAAAACTGATTCGTAAAAATATTAATGGTAACCGCTTTGCCAAGTGTGCCATTCAGACTGCCCTACTTGATATTCAGGCCAAACGTTTAGGCGTGCCATTAAGCGAAGTTTTAGGTGGACGTCTGCGTAATAGTTTACCTGTGCTTTGGACGCTTGCGTCTGGCAACACAGAAAAAGATATTGCTGAAGCTCGCAAAATGATTGAGCTAAAGCGCCACAACACGTTCAAACTTAAAATTGGTGCGCGTCCTTTACAGCAAGATGTTGACCATGTGATTGCGATTAAAAAAGCATTAGGTGCAGATATTAGTGTACGCGTTGACGTAAATCGTGCATGGTCAGAGCTGGAATGTATTCAAGGTATTCAACAGCTTCAAGATGGCGGGATTGATTTAATTGAACAGCCTTGTGCTATTCAGAACACTGAAGCACTTGCGCGTTTAACACAGCGTTTTGATGTCGCAATTATGGCAGATGAAGCTTTAACTGGTCCTGACAGCGCATATCGTATTGCAAAAAGTCATGGTGCAGATGTATTTGCGGTGAAGATTGAACAATCTGGTGGTCTGATCGAAGCGTGTGAAGTTGCCAAGGTTGCAGGTTTGGCTGGAATTGATCTTTATGGCGGCACTATGCTTGAAGGCCCTGTAGGTAGCATGGCTTCTGCTCATGCGTTTGCAACCTTTGAAACATTAGCGTTTGGTACTGAATTATTTGGTCCGTTATTGCTTACCGAAGAAATTCTGAAAGAACCGCTACGTTACGAAAACTTTGAATTGCACTTGCCAACGGCTCCCGGCTTAGGCATTGAAATTGATGAAGATAAAGTCGAGAAGTTACGTCGTTAAGGCAACAGGATAAGGAGTTTCCCATGTTATTTCATGTACGTATGGATGTGCATATTCCACTTGATATGCCAGCCGACAAAGCAAATGAAATTAAGGCCGTTGAAAAAGCCTATTCGCAAGATTTACAACGTCAAGGTAAATGGCGTCACATCTGGCGAATTACAGGCCAGTACTCAAACATCAGTATTTTTGATGTCGAGAGCAATGAAGAATTGCACAATATTTTACAGGGTTTACCTCTCTATCCTTACATGAACATTGAAGTGATGGCACTTAATCGCCACCCTTCTTCTGTTCGTGATGATGATTCGTAAACCAAAAGAATTTTTTAAATGTGATCTCTGAAGTCCATTTAAAAACCAAGCAGATTATTCAGAAGGTAACAAGGAACGTGGCGGCACTTATTCGCTAGCAAAAGAAAATGCCCGCAGCGCTGCCACCCAAAACCGTATTGCATACTTAAGGAGTTTTAGTATGAACCGTCAACAAATTGATGCGCTTGTAAAACAAATGAATGTCGACACTGCAAAAGGCGAAGTTGATGCACGTGTTCAACAAATTGTAGTGCGCCTTCTTGGGGATTTATTTCAAGCCATTGAAGATTTAGATATTCAACCTTCAGAAGTATGGAAAGGTTTGGAATATTTCACAGATGCTGGTCAAGCAAACGAACTTGGTCTTTTGGCAGCTGGCTTAGGTTTAGAGCACTATCTTGATTTACGTGCAGATGAAGCAGATGCAAAAGCTGGCGTTACGGGTGGCACACCACGTACTATCGAAGGCCCACTTTATGTAGCTGGCGCGCCTGAATCTGTTGGTTTTGCTCGTATGGATGATGGTACAGAATCTGGCAAAATCGATACCTTAATTATTGAAGGTAAAGTAACTGACACGGATGGCAATATTATTGAAAATGCTAAAGTTGAAGTATGGCATGCCAACAGTTTAGGTAACTATTCATTCTTTGATAAGTCTCAATCTGACTTTAACTTACGCCGTACCATTTTCACTGATGCAGATGGTAAATATGTAGCGTTAACCACTATGCCAGTTGGTTATGGATGCCCTCCTGAAGGTACAACACAGGCTCTTCTTAACAAATTAGGCCGTCATGGTAACCGTCCATCTCACGTTCACTACTTCGTTTCTGCACCGGGTTACCGCAAGCTAACTACTCAATTCAACATTGAAGGTGATGAGTACTTATGGGATGACTTTGCTTTCGCTACTCGTGACGGTTTAGTGGCAACAGCAGTAGATGTAACAGACCCTGCTGAAATTCAACGCCGTGGTTTAGATCACTCTTTCAAACACATCACATTTAACATTGAATTGGTTAAAGAAGCTGCTGCTGCTCCTTCAACTGAAGTTGAACGTCGTCGCGCTAGTGCTTAATTGAAAGTGTATGTGAGTTAAAAGTTCGCTTTTGACTCACAAAATTTACTCCATTTATTACTACCATTAAGAATTTGAATAAATTTTTAGCGGTAGTAATACATCACGTTACCTCATGCTCTAAGGTTTCTCACATGATTGACAAAAGTAAGTCCTCACTAAGCGAGGTTTTATCGCAGATTAAAGATGGTGCAACCATACTGATTGGTGGTTTTGGTACCGCAGGACAACCCGCTGAACTCATTGACGGTCTGATTGAACTCGGTGTTAAAGGCTTAACCATTGTGAGCAACAATGCCGGTAATGGTGACTATGGTCTCGCTAAACTGCTTAAGGCTGGTTCAGTTAAAAAAGTGATTTGTTCTTTCCCACGTCAGTCGGATTCTTATGTATTTGATGAACTGTACCGTGCCGGAAAGGTTGAACTTGAACTGGTACCGCAAGGCAATCTGGCATGCCGTATTCAGGCAGCAGGTATGGGGTTAGGTGCTGTGTTTACCCCAACTGGCTTTGGAACACTTTTGGCCGAAGGTAAAGAAACCCGTCATATTGATGGTAAAGACTACGTGCTTGAGTATCCGATCAAGGCTGACTTTGCCTTGATCAAAGCCTACAAGGGCGACCGCTGGGGCAATCTGGTTTACCGTAAATCTGCACGTAACTTTGGCCCGATCATGGCCATGGCTGCTGATGTCACCATTGCCCAGGTTTCTGAAGTGGTTGAGCTGGGGGGATTAGACCCTGAACACATCATCACCCCAGGCATTTTTGTACAGCATGTTGTACAAGTACAGCCCGCACAGTAAGCAATAAGGAGAAATAACATGAGCTACCAGAAACTCAGCCGTGACCAGATTGCACAACGTGTGGCACAAGATATTCCCGATGGCGCCTATGTAAACTTGGGCATTGGCTTACCGACTAAAATTGCCAGCTACTTACCTAACGATAAAGATATTTTCCTTCATTCTGAAAATGGCCTATTGGCATTTGGCCCACCACCAGCTGTAGGTGAAGAAGACCCTGAACTGATTAATGCGGGTAAAGAGTTTGTGACCATGCTAGAAGGCGGCAGCTTTTTCCA
>NZ_JEXX01000018.1:0-78589 GCF_000582055.1 Acinetobacter sp. 766875
AGAGAGTCTGAATAAAGATTTGATCATTAAACAGCATTGAATAGCGGTGTCAGAGTAAGTTTGATTTCGACCATGCTTGCCTTGTGATTGTGCATACCACTGGGTCTTTGGATCGAACCAAATGGCAATATTCCCACGATTAATGAGAGCTCGGTTATATGCGGGCCAATTGGTTGTGCGGTAGATTTTTTGTGTAGGCTTCTTCATTTGAAAATTATATTGCTGAAGAAGCCCTTAAGAACAGCTTTGTGCAACAAAGCCCAATTAACTCATTAATATTAACCTTGCTCATATCCATTTTCTTCACCTCCAATTTGTGAAGCATCGCGTTATTTTTTAATAAACTATTTTGTTATTGGATTAGAGTCAAAAACCTAATTGATATATCTTTATGTCTTTAAGGTATTGTGCTTTTATTGGTTTAATTATTTGAAAAATATGTATTTATTTTTATTGTTTTAGCTGACTTTGTTGTGTCTTTAAAAGGGGGTTAAATATTGTATGATGAGAATTTTAAGGATTTTATAGATGTTTTTTTATAGATTTTATTGATGATAATCACTCTTAAAAATATCGTTAAATTTATATTATGAATTGAAGTGAAAATATAAAAACAAAATACTAAAGTCTATTATTTAATTATTTTAGAGATTCATCTTAAAAATGAAGTTTAATTTATATTTAATAAAAATCGCCAAATCAGAATTAGCAAATTATTTGCATCCTGATTTAGCGATTGAGGCTTTATTTTGGTGCTGGGCGTTTAGATAAAAAACTTAATTTGTGGTTGGCGTTGAGCGTGGTGTGAGAATGAAATGGGCGATTACACCAATACAAATACCCCAAAAGACTGAGCTTAATCCAAGGAAATGCATGCCTGATGCGGTAGCTAAAAAGGTAATAAGTGCAGCATCACGTTGATTGTCATTTTTCATGGCAACAGAAATATTGGTGGCAATTGCTCCAAGCAGGGCTAAACCTGCCAGTGCTGCCACAAGCTCTTTAGGAAGTAAGCTAAATAGCATGACAATACTGCCAGCAAATAAGCCTCCTAAAACATAAAAAATCCCATTGGCGATTCCTGCGATATAGCGTTTTTCTTTCAGTTCATGAGCATCTTTACCCATACATAAAGCAGCGGTAATTGAGGCAAGCACAATGGTAATACCACCGACACAGGCAACGGCTAACGAGGCAATACTGGTAGCTGTAATAATGGGTTTGGCTGGCGTGTCGTAACCGCTGAGTTTCATAATCGCCATACCCGGTAAAAATTGGCCGGTTAGGCTGACTAAAATGAGAGGAACAGCGAGGTTGAGTGTTGAATTCCACGTCCATTCTGGGCTAATCCACTGCGGAATAGCTAAACTAAAACTCACATCAACCGGATTCATTTTGCCTAAAGTGAGGCTTAATAAAACTCCGGCAGCTAACACCCAAATCATGGTGTAGCGCGGCATTAAACGTTTGGCAATTAAAAAGACAATGAGCATGCTAAATACAATAAAAGGCATGCTATCAGATGCAGTAAATAGACTAATACCAAATTGAAAAAGAATACCTGCCATCATGCCCGCAGCAACGTCTTGCGGAATCCACTTCAGTAATTTGTCGAAGTAACCTGTAATACCAATTAAAAAAATAACGATAGCGGAAGTAATATAGGCGGCTACTGCTTCATTCAAGGAGATATTGGGAAATAGGGTAACTAACAGGGCAGTGCCCGGTGCAGACCACGCGGTGATGACAGGAGTTTTATGCTTAATTGAAAGATAAATACCTGAAACGGCGGCACCAATTGAGATTCCCCAAATCCATGACACCATTATATCGGTGGACACATGGGCACGCTGAGCAGCTTGGAAAAAAATAATCAGTGGGCCTGAGTAAGAAATTAAAACTGCAAGAAAGCCAGCAACTGTTGCTGATATGGACCAGTCATTTTTTAATGTCTTGAACAGGGTTGCCATGTGAGATTGCCTCCATGCAAATCATATTATTTATCCAAACATATAAAAAGATCAGGGTTAACCCTGATCCCCACCTCCGACCGGAATGACCGATCCCGTCATATACGATGCGTCGTCTGATGCAAGAAATAAAATTGCATTGACTTGTTCTTGAATTGTGCCATACCGGCCCATAAATGTTCGATCTATTGTTTGATCAATCACTTGCTGCATCCAGTCTTTTTCATTTTGACTTAACGGGTTGACGTTACGTGGTACTTTGCGAGGCGGTGCTTCGGTTCCACCAGTCGCAACGGCATTGACTCGAATTCCGTCTTTGGCATGTTCAAAAGCCAGCGATGCGGTTAGCGCATTTACCCCGCCTTTAGATGCCGAGTAGGGAATACGGTTAATACCACGGGTTGCAATGGAAGATACATTTACAATAACACCCGATTGTTGCTTAATCATGGCCGGTAACACAGCGCGGCAGCACCATAAAGTTGGAAACAATGAGCGATTTACTTCCTTAATGATTTCTTCTTCGGAAAACTCTTCAAAAGGTTTCATCCAGATCGCGCCCCCTACATTATTGATCAAGACATCGACCCGACCATAATGCTCGATGGCTTTTGCAACAACCGCTTGTGCACCTGCATAGGTTTCAAGGTCAGCATTAATCGTGACAGCATCACCACCTGCACGCTGAATTTCTTTGAGAACGTCTTCAACATATTCAGAGCGGTCCGCCATGACGACTTGTCCGCCTTCAGCTGCAACTTGCAGTGCCACGCCACGACCAATTCCTTGGGCACTACCCGTAACAATCACGACTTTATCAGTAAATCTTTGACGGTTTGACATAGATAACTTCTCCACCTTGAATTAGTTTGCAGAGAATTTTTCAAACAAGAAATTAGTAGGTTTGATATTTTCAGTTTCTAACCAGCCACGTACCGCTTCTACCATTGGCACTGGGCCACATAGGTAAACATCGACGTCGCCACCGTTTAACCATTCACTTTCAATATGACCAGTCACATAGCCTTTGCGTTCATGGTTACTCTCAGGGCTTGCGACCACAGTTCGATATTCAAACCATGGGAATTTCGCCTGCAACTCGTTGAGCTTTTCTAAAGCAACCAAATCAAAGTCATTGGTGACACCAAAAACCAAGCGAACAGGTTGTTCTGAACCTTTCTCTTCGAGTACTTGTAGCATTGACATAAATGGGGCAATGCCAGTACCGCCTGCCAGCATAAGCACTGGACGCACTACATTACGCAAATAGAAGCTACCGAATGGTCCGGTAAAAGTCATTTTGTCGCCAGCTTTGGCATTCTTACTTAAGAATTCGCTCATTTTGCCATTCGGTACATTACGTACCACAAAGCCCGTTAAGCGATTGCCCGGTTTTGAGCTAAATGAATATGAACGGGTTTCGCCAGTTTCTGGAATGGCAACATTCACATACTGACCTGCAAGAAAATGAATATCCGGTTGGCCTTCATCAAGTTGAATATCAAAAGTGATGGTTGAGTCTGATAAATTTTCAACCCGGGCTAAGGTACCTTGAAAGCTATGAATTTCTGTTTTGCAGACATCTGATGAGGCTTGAATCTGAAATACGGCATCTGAAGTTGGGCGACATTGGCAAGCAAGAATATAGCCTTGTTCAGCTTCTTCCGGGGTTAATGCATCTTCAATATAGCTTTCTTCTGGCATGTCATAATTACCGGACTCGCAAAATGCGCGGCAAGTTCCACATGCACCATCACGGCAATCCAAAGGAATATTGATTTTTTGGCGATAAGCTGCGTCAGATAGGGTTTCGCCTTGAGCTACGTTAATAAAACGTGTAACACCATCTTCAAATTGAAGTGCAACATTGTGGTTTGACATGGCATGTATCCTACAAAATATTTGAAACTTTTACCCTCAGCCAACAGTCCGGTTAACTGAGGGGGTATGTCTTAAAGGTGGTAGATATCAATGACTTGATTGATGTAGTCATTTTTCAAAACGACATATTTGCTCAAGATTTTTGGTTGATCACCTGAAAAATCGATCACATAACGTGACATACCGAAATAGCTGTAATTTGTCTTGTAACGGAAACTCAAGGTATTCCAGTTAAAGCGAACAGTAACTTTATCTCCATCGCGATCGAGAACTTCAACGTTGGCAATATTGTGGCTTGTACGTGTGTCCGGCATGGTTGCAGATGAGCGCTCGGTTTTAATACGGAACACTCGATCTTCTAAACCTTGACGGTCTGGATAATAAATAAGTGAAATTTCAGATTGCGGATCTTCAGTTAATCTATCGTCGTCGTCCCAAGCTGGCATCCAGAAAGAAGCTTCCGGCGCATAGCATTCAAGCCAGTCATCCCATTGTTCATCATCTAAAAAGCGCGCTTCACGATAGAGAAACTGAGCAATATTTTCTAAAGTTGCTTTGTCTTGAGCACTCATGCTGTTTCTCCTTGATCAGCAATTTCTTTCTCTGATGCAATCGCATATTTCATGGTTTTTAACCAATATTGATGCTGGGCCAGATACAGGCCTTCATCTTCAGTTTTAATCCCACTTAACATGGGTTTTAAACCAATTTCATTTGCTGCATCGTCTGGTCCATAAATCCAGTGTTTTGAACCGCGGCACATGTCATTCCATTCAAGTGCAATACCGGCGTAGCCTGCCTGACAAGCACGGAACTCTTCTAAATCGTCTGGAGTTGCCATGCCTGAAGCATTAAAGAAATCTTCATACTGACGGATACGACGTGCGCGAGCTTCGGGTGCTTCACCTTTAGGTGCGATACAGTAAATAGTGACTTCAGTTCGATTAACCGAAAGTGGGCGAAGTACACGAATTTGCGAACCGAATTGATCCATCAAATAAACATTTGGATACAGACAAAGATTACGTGAACGCTCAATCATCCATTTCGACATCGCTTCACCGTATTTTTCGGTGTACTCGTCGGCTTTCGGGAAGTTAGGGCGGTCTTCTGGGTTTGCCCATTGTGTCCAAAGCAACATGTGGCCATTTTCAAAGCCATACGAGCCACCACCTTGTTTTCCCCAAGAACCCGCACTCATCGCACGGATGTTATCGGCAGCTTGAGTTTCTTTACGGTGTTGAGTCGTTGCTGCGTAGTTCCAGTGCACAGCAGAAACGTGGTAACCATCGGCACCATTTTCAGCAGTGAGTTTCCAGTTGCCTTCGTAGGTATAGGTAGATGAACCACGCAAAACTTCCAGACCATGTTCAGACTGATCAACAATCATGTCGATGATTTTGGTGGTTTCACCCAAGAATTCTTCAAGTGAAGGAACATCGGGATTTAAGCTACCAAATAAGAAACCTTTGTAGCTCTCAAAACGAGCTACTTTTTTAAGGTCGTGTGAGCCGTCTTGGTTAAAGCAGTCAGAATAGCCTGCTTCACTTGGATCTTTAACCTTAAGCAATTTACCTGAGTTATTAAAAGTCCAGCCGTGGAAAGGGCAAGTATACGTTGCTTTGTTACCACGCTTGTAACGGCAAAGTTGTGCTCCGCGGTGTGAACACGCATTGATCATGGCATTAAGTTCGCCGTTACGGTTACGGGCAATGATAATCGGCTGACGACCAATATAAGTAGTATAGTAGTCATTATTATTTGGAATTTGGCTCTCGTGTGCCAAGTAAACCCAGTTACCTTCGAAGATGTATTTCATTTCGAGGTCAAATAAGGCTTCATCAGTAAAAACTGAGCGGTGAAGTTTAAATTCACCTGTATCGATATTGTCTACAAGTAATTCATCAATACGGTCAAGATGGCTGGTATTGATTACAGGAATACGTGGCATGTCCGTTCTCCGACTTTCCAAAGGGTGGAAGTCATCAAGACCTTCGCTACGATTTAAAAGGTCTTGATATCCTAATATGTCAATGAAGCGTATAAACGCGTCGGGTGTTTAACCGCGAATGGATAAAGATAGATCGAATGTTGGCCAGTATCATTTCAATCGGTGCTATACAAGTGATCTATAACTTCATCGGGTTATTGCTTGTATATACCTTAAAAGAATGGTTAAACTGTGTCTAAGACTGAATTTGCATTTTAATATATCTTAAAGGTATGGAAACCTGATGGAACTAAGACATTTACGGTATTTTGTAGCTGTTGTAGAAGAACAGAGCTTCACCAAGGCAGCCGAAAAACTATTTATTGCTCAACCGCCTTTGAGTCGGCAAATCCAAAATTTAGAAAGTGAGCTTGGCATTCAACTGTTTGAACGAGGAAGCCGCCCTTTACAAACCACACCAGCAGGGCATTTCTTTTACCAGCATGCTGTTAAACTTTTGTCGAATGCTGAAGAAATAAAAAGTATGACCAAGCGTATTGGTCTCATCGAAAGAAGTATGACCATTGGTTTTGTCGGGTCTTTACTCTATGGTTTGCTGCCTCGAATCATTTATTTATTTCGTCAGCAGCAACCCCATCTGAATATTCAGCTCATGGAATTAAGTACAACCGAACAGTTACAGGCATTAAAAGAAGGTCGTATTGATGTCGGTTTTGGGCGTTTAAGAATTAGTGATCCCGCCGTGAGGCGAATTCTTTTACGTAAAGAGCGTTTGGTTGTTGCCGCGCATACCAGTCATCCAATTGCACAACGTACGGAAGGGGTATATCTAGCCGATTTGATTGATGAAAAGATGTTTATGTATCCCACCTCGCCGAAACCGAACTTCTCAACCCAGCTTTTGAATATTTTTGCCGAGCATAGTTTGGTTCCAAAAAATATGCATGAGATACGAGAAATTCAATTGGCTTTGGGCTTAGTCGCAGCGGGAGAAGGGATCTGTATTATTCCAGCAAGTGCCGATACCATTCGATTTCCACACTTAAACTATATTCCGATTTTAGATAACGGCGCGGTCAGTCCAATTTTTATTACTGCAAGGGCAATGGACCGAAGTGAAGATTTACAGTCATTGTTCGATTGTATTTATCAGGTTTATGACTTAGAAGGGATACCTTATCAACGGACTGTTTTTACACTCGATCAGAACCCGATAGATGATTCAAACGGTATCGATTTTTAAATAAAGAGAATGCATAGCTTCAAAGGTTGAAGCTATGCATTAAATGGTTCTAGAAAGCCCAAATCAGTTTTAGCCAGCTGGTATGGCCTTCGGGACGATATTCGACTTCGGTTTCTTTTAAAAATTTGGCTTCGATAGACCAGTTCTTATCGGCATATTGAATGCCTGGCCCAATTGCAAAAGCCTGTCCTTTAAACCCAATGTCACTTCCGTTTACTTTGTCATCTGTAGTTTGTTTAAAAGCATAGCCTTCAACTGCAACTTTGAGTTTGGCATTAATGCGGTAACCTAAGCTATAGTCACCCGCAATGTATTGGCCAGACTGGTAGTCGGTCGCGTCGTTACGTGTATTCCAGCTATAAGACAATTTAGTTGAAAGATCTAAACCTGCCGCGTTGGCATAACTATAGGCAAGTATAGGTCGAATGGTGTGATAGTTTTTCCCGAGATTGGCTTGAACTGGATGTGTCTCACTTGGAGTGTCATATTCACCTGTCCACAGTACGGTTTCTAAAGCTGCAATCCAGTGATGATTTCCTTGATGCCAGCCGAGCATACCACCCAAAATCAAGTCTCCGAGTCCTTGGTTTGAGTCAGCCATTCCATTTACTTTGAGTCTTAGATCCACCAATGGCTGGGCTGCATAAAACCCGAGTTGTCCATCCATAATTTTTTGATCGGTCATCCAGACCAACCGCGGAACCACGGCGTTGACATCAACATGGAACTGATCGGGACCATTTTGAAACTCTGATGCGTGGTAATTTTGATAATAACTGAGTAGATAGACCCCGGCAGGTGGTAGGGCACCGGCCATCATACCTTCGGCACCTAAAGCAAAAGAGTCTGAGCCATTTTCTATCGCAAATGCAGAAGGAAGGTAAAGGGTGCTGATAACACCACATATGATTGCAGCAATTTTGTTATTCATAGAATGTCCTATTCTGTGTTGTTTGGCTTGTCACTAAAAAAACGTTATTCCTTAACGGTCTTTAAAAATTTGAGTCTGTTTAAACTGTAAATTTTGAATGCAGAACTCTTGTGAGCTTTGTATTGGCTTTCTAAATTGCAAATACAAAGCTCATTTGAAAAAGTGGAGTGCTTAAAGGTTTATCTTTAAATATGTTTGAATAAAGCCGAACGTGACTGTCCAGCAGCACCATCGGCTGCACTTAAGAAACGTTCAGTGTGAATGTCCCGTTCGAATAAGCGACTTTGCATGAGTGTTGAAATTGCAGAGTCGATCATGATTGGTGGGCCACACAAATAGGCTTTGTGTCCACCACATCGATTTTCAAAGTAATCTGCAACAGCCTCGTGCACGAATCCGGTAAATCCAGTCCATTGGTCTTCTGCTTTTGGGGCATTAAGAGCAGGGATATAACGGAAGTTTGGATAGTCTTTCATGAGCTGTTCAAACAATTCTCGGTTGTATAACTCCGCCAAGTCTCGTGCGCCTTGGAAGAGGTAAATCGTGCGACTATCTCCAGACTCAAGTAAATCTAAAATCATCGATTGTGGACTTGAAAGACCTGAACCACCTGCAATGAAAATGGCATTTTGATCATCTGACTTGCGTACAAAAAATTGACCATAAGGACCTGAAATATCAAGTTGATCACCTGTAGCCAGTTGCTCATGTACATAAGTTGTCGCTGCACCGCCTTCGACTTTACGAATATGGAGCTCAACAATGCCCACTTCACTTGGCGCATTGGCAATTGAAAAAGCACGTGTTCCTTCAATGTTTGGAAATTGGACATTAATATATTGGCCAGCTTGGAACTCGATTGGGCGATCTAGTTGTAGTCGGATTCCTTTAATGGTTGGCGATAGGTCTTTTATATCAATGACGGTCGCTTGATAGTCTTGAACCAGATGGCCTAAGAAATCTGGGTCTTCATCAACATCGGCTTCAATGACCATATCGGATTGTGGTTTGCAGCAGCAGGCAAGCACCTTATTTTCATCACGTTCAATATCCATGAGTGCAAATGGAGAGGCTTCACCAACATCGTAAAAACCGTCGCTGACTTGAACCTTACATGTCCCGCAAGTGCCATGACCACAGGCAAAGGGTAACCAAACGCCATGACGTAAAGCGGCATCTAAAATGGTTTGGTCCTCTTCTACTTCAATCGTTGTTCCGATCGGCTCAATGGTGACTTGATAACTCATGACACACCTCCGAATTAAACGTAGCTGTCGTTATAGCCATTTAATTCTGGCGTAACGAAACGAAGTAATGACTTATGACCAAAACCAAGCTCTGCCAAGCTTCGCGTGCTCTCTGGATTGATTGTTTGACCATCTAAGGTGTATTGCACTTTTGACCAATCAATTTTGGCAAAATCTGGATGTTGGGCAAAACCACCTGTAATTTGTTGCTCAATCAACTGTTCAAAAGTTTGTTGAGGCGAGGCAAGCATGGCATGTGCCGAGCAAAAAAGGGTGTGATGATCCCAACCCACGTAAAGTAAGAATTGATCGCCATAATTTTTTTGCAGATCCAGTGGTTCAAATTGATAGTTGTTGTGTATCGCGCGAACAGTCATGTTCAATCTCCTTATTTCCGATCAGGCAGCTTGATGACTGCCTGAATAATTCCTTGTGCTTAAGCTGCGTTGCCTTTCCATTTTTTCCAGCGCTGTTGGTCTGGTGAACCTTCAATATCCAGATTGTCGGCACCGACATTCATGAGGTAATAATCGCGGAGCATGGTTTCGAGGTCACCGCCACCACAGTTACCTTGTAAAATTTGATTTACAGGTAGCCATGCTTGTATATATTTTTCAGGCTCGCGCTCGAAAATGTCATGACAGCCATCTGAACAGGTGTGGTAGCGTTCGCCTTGGTAGATGCTATGGCGATAACTAAACTGAGTCGGATCATCGCCCATTTCGGTAAAGGTCATTGGTATCTGACAAACCTGACAAAGCTGTGGTAAACCTGCGCTGTAGAAGCGTTTACCTTCAGCTTCCATTTTGCGAGCTAACTCCCATTTTGGACGGTAGTATTTATCGAAAGTGTCCGGATATTTAGCCGATAGCCAATCCATTTCTTCGTCGGTTGGAATCCATGTATGGAAACCAGCAGCATGACCAAAGTTATAGAAAATCCACCATGCCTGATGTGAGACATGCTCTTTTTCTTTCACAATGACATCGCTATATTTCGGCATGCGAATGCCATAACGGCTTAAATCTTTAAATAAGGCACCGCCTGCCTGTTCAAAATAAACTTCCCAAGCTTCTTTCCACGACATCACTTTGTTTGGCAGCATGTAATCCATCATCATGCCCACAATTGAAAGTAAACGCGTCCCACGCCAGAACCATTTATCAATCCATTCCTGCACAATTGGCACGTTGTCTTCATGCTGTTCGAGCAAGAATTTTACGATTTCAAGACCAAGCGTCATGTGACGCGCTTCATCAGACTGCGCACTAAAACCAAAGGTCACGGTTGCCATATCGCCGTTATAAGCTGCACCCGACATAAACGGAACAAACAGTAAGTTGGTAAGTACATATTCAAAAGCAAAACTAATCGCTAATAAAAACTCGAAAGGGCCAGCAGAACGGGCATCTTCGAAAAATGATTTAGGTACAGACAAATACCAAACGCGGTCATGCATGTGTGCCCAATCCTGAAAACCATCAAAGAACTTGTTGTAATGGCTCATGGCATGAATTTGAGTCTGTACATGACGCAGCTCATCAATCGACTGCATCTGAGAAGCAATACGTGCTCCAATTCCACTAAACTGGCGGCCTACATGGGCATAACCTTGATAAGCTTGATATTCAAGTGGAGTCACCGCCGTTAAAAAGAGTTTGATCGCATTTAAGTAGCGTTCATTACTGACATTCATCTGACCGTTGTTTTGAGCAAACGCATCAAAAATGGCATAAAGTTTTTTCTCTTTTTCTGCCTGATATTTCCAGTAAGCATCCATAGTTAAACGGAATGGATCTTCCCATTTAGACCAGTCCGTAATTTTGATGCCTTCAAACTCTTCATAAGGGAAGGCATCTTTACGGTCAGCATAGGAAAAGTCCCAGTCCAGATCACGGGTTAATGCACGGTAACGATCTTTCGCATTTAATTTTTTGCTGGTTTCTTTCGTTTGAGTTGTCATGATTGATCATCCTTAAATCTTTGTTAAACAACGTCTATGTTGTGATTAATTCCAATGAAGGCGGAAAGTATCGTCATCTTCTTCGACGTTGCCGCCCAGCGTAATCATGTTGAGTTGTAATGATTGGATGTCCCAATCTTGGCCTAGTTTTTCAGATACGGTTTCGGCTTTAATCACCAAATCAGTTTCACTTTCAATTCGGATCATGGCGGGTAAATACTGAATTGAAGCTTCAGGGTTATCTTCTTCAATCGCTTCGAGGATGTAGCGTGAAGTATCGTTGTCTTGTAACGCGAGATAGACTTTAGACATGTTGCTTCTCCTTAAGCATTTGTAAGTGGTTGTAGGCCGAGTTTTTTTGCACGTTCAATAACGGCTTGTTCTGCTTGATCAATTGCCTCTGCTGTTAAGGCTGCTGTTGCCCAAGGTGTAAAGGCTGCTTTCACTTGAGCTAGAGACTCAGTGAACCATTCATTTAATAGCTGTTTGTTATGATCGGATTCTGCTGCCGCAGTTTTAATGACGGTGTCTGACCACTTACGTAAATCACCTAAAGTGTCTTTCATAAATTCAGTCAGCATGGCTAAGTCGCGAGCATTTTGAGTGACTAACCACTGATCAAACTGTTGATAGACGAGCTCTGTCACAAAGCAGTCAATCACAAGATTTTGTAATAAGAAAAGTTTGAAGTAGTCTTGCTCGGTGAGGCTTTCTTCACACAGACGGCGTAAGCCTTGCCATGCAGGATGTTGCATCCAAGCCTGTTTTGCCTGCTGTAGTGAGTCGCCGCTGTTGCCATCTAAAGCTAAGCCAATACGCGAGATGTACTGCGCAATTCCTAAATGATCCATCGCGGCATAAATACAAGCTTGGGTAAGCACGGTGCCATAACCATAGGCACTGCCAGACATCATGTGTAAGTTTGCAGTTTGTTCAACGTGGCGAAATGGCAATAGGCACTCAATGACCTTAGCTTTGACTTCATCAGACAAATGTTCTGCAAGCTGACGTTTTTCGAAAAAAGCAAAATTACTTTCGGCAGTGTCTTGTAAACGCGCACGGTGCTGAACATAAGTTCCATAATAGAATTGACGTGGATCTTTGAATGCATACCAATCTTGCATTTGCAGGGTAGTATGGGTTTTGTCATTTAAAGTCTTTTCAGGTTTCCACAAAGGACGATAGTGAAAGTTAGTTTCTGCCTGTACATCGAAACTTACTTCTTGATATCGAGTAGCTGGCTTACTACCAAATCGTCTTTCGATATAGGCGTAGTTCTGGCGGATAGGTTCGACATTTGACGTTTTGATTTCTAAAGTCATGGCTTTATCTCCTTATATTTTTTACATTTGATCATCGTGATCGTTGCTATTACGTTGCGTGCCGACTAAGGTTGCTTCAGTGCCATAGCGCCATTTTTCTTCCTGAGCATCGTTAAAAGCTTGCTGCTCTTGGGTCATTTCAACCACTTGATTAGTCTTACAAAAATCATTAAATGCATGTTTAGGCAAAACCAGTTCCACAAATAGACTTGGATCGTGAATGGCAAAATCGAATTCGATAAACTCTGCGTTTAAGTCGCCAGTGACCCGAATATATTTGGTTAATGCTTCGACTTGAGGTTGCGTCATGCTGTACTCCATCAAGACATGGTCTTGAAATTGATGAATGCTCCTTGCTCTCGCTATAAGCTTTACAAAAGCTATGCCAACTTTATTTTTATTATTAAAAGCAATTAATTAAGATTTTTATGGAAAATGAGGAATTTTTTAAATTCACCATTTCATGAATTTTTTTGAATGGTGAAATAGAGATATTCATGATTTGATGAAGAGGGTCGTAGAAATTTTTTTTAGAATGTTTGAGGCTTTAAAAGGAGAGATTTAGAAATACTTTTTTAGTATGAAGTTATGTCTTTAAGGTACTAGGACATTTATCTGGTTCTTCGATAAGATGAGATAAAACCCAAATGTGTTTAATGGATTAAAACAGATCACTCATGGCTCGAGTAAAATACGATACAACGGGACGATACGCAGATCATCCGCAAGAAATTCACGATTTGCTGTCTAAACTGCACTTTGATACTGCCCACGGTCAAATCTGGTTTGATGAATATCGCATGCTGCTTTTACACACCAGCATTATGGGATATTTGCGTAAAGACTTAGCACACATGATAGGCCTTGAGCGGACTAAGCGTTTCTTTATTCGCTTAGGGTATCAAGCTGGGTTAAAAGATGCAGAAGTTACAACAAAAATGCGTCCCGATTTAAATGAACACGATGCTTTTATGGCAGGCCCACAAATGCACGCCATTCGTGGAATGGTGCAAGTACAGGCCAACCAGCTCAATTTAAGCCACGATAAAAAACAGTTTTATGCCGATTTAAATTGGCTTAACTCTTTTGAAGCTGATGTGCATTTAGAGCATTTTGGCCCAAGTGATGAACCTGCGTGCTGGATGCTTCTGGGTTATGCATGCGGCTACAGTAGTTTTGCGACGGGCATGACCATTATTTATCAAGAAATAGAGTGTAAAGCTTGCGGCGATGAGCATTGCCGTATTATCGGTAAGCCTTTAGAAGAGTGGGAAAATGCAGATGAGCTGATTCAATTCATGTCCCCCGAACCCATGGAAAAAGAACTGATTGCGTTGCAGGCTGAACTTTTTGAGCTTAAAAAATCAATTTATAGCGACAGTGAAGCCGATTACCAATTATTTAGTTCTGTGGGTAAGTCAGCATCTTATAAACAGGTCTGTGCATTGTTAACAAAGGCAGCAGGTTCTAAAGTTTCTATTTTGTTACAAGGCGAAACAGGGGTTGGTAAAGAAGCTTTTGCACGAGGAGTTCATGAAAATAGCCAAAGAAAAGACCAGCCTTTTATTGCGGTAAATTGTGCAGCGATTCCGCCAGAATTAATTGAGTCTGAGCTATTTGGTGTAGAAAAAGGTGCTTATACAGGAGCGCATCAATCTCGCTTGGGCAAGTTTGAACGAGCCAATGGTGGTACGATTTTTTTAGACGAAGTGATTGAGCTTTCACCTCGTGCACAAGCAGCACTATTACGCATTTTGCAAGAAGGTGAATTTGAGCGAGTAGGAGACTCACAAACTCGTATTTTAGATGTTCGTGTAATTACAGCAACCAATGAAGATCTTGAGCAGGCTGTGAAAACAGGGCGCTTTCGGGCAGATTTGTATTATCGCTTAAATATTTTTCCAGTTCAGATTCCGCCTTTGCGGGAGCGCCGTGAAGATATTCCTTTATTGGTTGAACACTTTCTTCATCGTTTTGAAAAAATGTACGGCAAAACTATTCAGGGCGTAAGTGAAAAGACCAAAGTTTTTATGCAGCAATATGAATGGCCGGGAAATATTCGTGAGTTGGAAAACTTATTAGAAAGGGCGGTTTTATTAACGGATGATCAGCAACTGATTAAGTTAAATGCCATTTTTCCACAGATCAAGCATGACCCAGAGCAGGCTGTAGCTGTTGAAACTGACTTTGAGCAATTATTAAAGGCAGAGTTTAATTTAGAAGAACACGAAAAGCAGTTAATTTTAACAGCTTTAAAAAAGGCAAATCATAATGTGTCAGAAGCGGCACGCTTATTGGGACTAACTCGGGCAGCACTGGATTATCGAATTAAAAAATTTCAGCTTTGAGTCAATATCAACAAGCTCAAAAATAAAGGCCTAACTTTAAACGTTAAGCCTTATTGATTATTGCACTTTCGCTGGGAAACCATCTTCTTCAAGTGCTTCAGTAATTTTATCGACGCTTTCACTGCTTTCAACAGTTACGATTTTGTTTGCTAAATCTACATCTACTTTTGCATTTGGATCGATATCTTGAATCGTCGCAGTCACGCCACGAGCGCAGCCACCACAAGTCATATTTTCAATAAGTAGTTTCATGTTCATACTCCATCAAGAATGAGATGTTTGTTTGGATAACACTGAGTCTAAACCTTGTCATGATTGTAAGGTCAAGACTAATTTTTTAAAAAAATATGCTTGACCTTCCCATGATGGGAATCTGTATGCTCAATACAGAATATTAAATTTTGCAGATTTGCAGAGGTGTTTGATGGACTCAAAAAACACAAAATTGCCAGCATATAGTGAAACACTTTCAATCGAAGGCATGACCTGTGCCTCGTGTGTAGGTCGTGTCGAAAAAGTACTTAAGAAAGTTGAAAATGTAGAGATTGCTAACGTTAATTTGGCAACAGAAAAAGCGGTTGTTTATTCAAATCAACCGATTCAGCGCGAAGCACTGGTTAAAGCAGTTGAACGAGCAGGTTATGATGTTCCAAAAGCCGCACCAGTGGAGTTGTCTATTGAGGGTATGACTTGTGCATCTTGTGTTGCACGTGTTGAAAAAGCCCTTAAAAAAGTAGACGGCGTTCAAGAAGCCACCGTCAACTTAGCAACAGAGCAAGCTTGGGTGCAGGCAGATAATTCAGTTAATGTCGAGGATTTAATTCGCGCTGTTAAAAAAGCAGGTTATGACGCGAAAGCATCTGAAAAAAATCAAGATGAGCAACTCGATAAAAAAGCGTCAGAGTTAGATCAGCTTAAAAAAGATTTGATCATTTCGATTGTGTTGGCTTTACCTGTGTTTATTTTAGAAATGGGTTCACATCTCATTCCAGCTTTTCACATGTGGGTCATGAACACGATTGGACAATACAATAGCTGGCTTTTACAGTTTGTTTTGACCACATTAGTTCTCATTTTTCCTGGTCGCCGTTTTTACCAAAAAGGGATTCCAGCTCTATGGCGTTTGGCGCCAGATATGAACTCGCTAGTGGCTGTTGGAACCTTGGCTGCCTACAGTTTCTCAGTCGTAGCAACCTTCATGCCGCAGGTTTTACCACAAGGCACGGTTAATGTTTACTTTGAAGCGGCTGCCGTTATTGTCAGTTTAATTTTACTCGGACGTTATTTTGAAGCCAAAGCTAAAGGACGTACTTCACAAGCTATTCAACATTTAGTGGGAATGCAGCCCAAAATGGCTCGTATCCAGCGTGATGGACAAGTAGTGGAGGTTGCAGTTGCCGACGTGGTCAGTGGAACTATTGTAGAAATTCGCCCAGGTGAACGTGTACCTGTCGATGGTGAAGTGGTTGAAGGACACAGCTACATTGATGAATCTATGATTACGGGGGAACCTGTCCCTGTTGAAAAAATAGTAGGGCAACAAGTAGTTGGGGGTACAGTCAATCAAAACGGGATTCTAAACATTCGGGCAACCGCCGTTGGTTCTTCGTCTGTACTTTCACAAATTATTCGCATGGTTGAGCAAGCCCAAGGTTCTAAACTTCCGATTCAGGGGGTGGTCGATAAAGTCACTATGTGGTTTGTACCGGTAGTGATGTTAATTGCTGCAATTACTTTCTTGGTTTGGTTTATTTGGGGGCCAGAGCCTGCGCTGACTTTTGGTTTAGTGAATGCTGTTGCGGTACTCATTATCGCGTGCCCTTGTGCGATGGGACTTGCAACACCAACCTCAATTATGGTCGGTACTGGACGTGGTGCTGAGTTAGGGGTTCTGTTCCGTAAAGGTGAAGCTTTGCAGCTTTTACAAGAAGCACAGGTTGTTGCAGTTGATAAAACGGGAACACTCACCGAAGGTAAACCGACACTCACTGACTTTAATGTGCAATCTGGCTTTGACCGTAAACAAGTGCTGACTTTAGTTGCCTCAGTCGAAGCCAAGTCTGAACATCCAATTGCTTTAGCTATTGTCCAAGCAGCAGAAAGTGAAGGCTTAAACTTATTACCAGTAACAGCATTTAACTCGATTACGGGTTCAGGTATTGAAGCAGAAGTTTCAGGTCAAAAAGTACAAATTGGTGCAGACCGTTATATGCACCAACTTGGTTTAAACACCAGCTCATTCCAAGCGATAGCTGCTCAGTTAGGTGAAGAAGGTAAAACACCGCTATATGTTGCTATCGAGCAGCAACTTGCAGCAATTATTGCTGTTGCAGACCCAATTAAAGAAACAACCTATGCTGCGATTGAAGCTTTACATCAATTAGGTCTTAAGGTTGCCATGATTACAGGAGACAATCGTCATACGGCGCAAGCGATTGCTAAAAAGCTGAACATTGATGAAGTTGTGGCAGAGGTTTTACCTGAAGGCAAAGTTGATACAGTTCGCCAACTACAAAAACAATATGGTCGTTTGGCTTTCGTAGGCGATGGCATTAACGATGCTCCAGCCTTGGCGCAAGCAGATGTTGGTTTAGCCATTGGTACAGGAACAGATGTTGCTATTGAAGCTGCCGATGTTGTGCTCATGTCAGGTAGTTTAAAAGGTGTACCGAATGCAATTGCATTAAGTAAAGCAACCATGCGAAACATACGTCAAAATCTGTTCTGGGCATTTGTATATAACGTTGCACTTATTCCAATTGCAGCAGGTGCGCTTTATCCAGCATTTGGTGTGTTACTTTCACCGATGTTTGCAGCAGGCGCGATGGCACTTTCTTCGGTTTTTGTTTTAGGCAATGCATTACGCTTAAAACGTTTTCATGCGCCAGTAGAGTAAGGGTGCTGAAAATCAACTTTTGGTTTAAGATCATGACAGCAGGTCTTAAACCAAATTTAATATTTGAGGTGTGAGATGAATATCGGTCAGGCATCCAAACATTCGGGCATTTCGGCGAAAATGATTCGCTACTATGAAGAAATCGGTTTACTTGAAGCAGCTCAGCGTTCTGCTTCTGGCTATCGCATTTATTCAGAAACAGACCTTAAAACTTTAAACTTTTTAAAGCATGCTCGAGAGTTAGGTTTTTCATCTGAACAGATGAAAGAGCTTATTTCACTTTGGAAAAATACTGATCGGCATAGTGCAGAGGTGAAAGCCTTAACAGTAAAACACATTGCTGAATTAAAGCAAAAAATTGCTCATTTACAAGAAATGGTTAATATTTTGCAGGCTTCTGCCGATGATTGCTGTGGTGACCAGCAGGCTTCGTGTGCGATTTTAGACCACATTGAAAAAGGTGTAGGTGTAAGTTAAACCTTATAAAAATAAAAAAGGAAAAATCATGGCTTATACAGCTTCTTGTCTTTGTAATGGCATTCAACTCCGTATTAATGCCGAATTAGAACCCATTATGGTTTGTCATTGTAAACAATGCCAAAAAGCCCAAGGCGCTGCTTTTGCGGCCATCACTCAAGTACAAAAAAGTGACTTAAATGTGGTACAGGGTGAAAACCTTTTACAGGCTTATTTTGCATCGCATAATAAAAAAAGAGTATTTTGTAAAACTTGTGGCTCACCTGTCTGGAGTGAACGTTTAGATAAACCAGAAGTGGTGCGTTTAAGAGTAGGGCTCATTAATGAAGATATATCGACGCGAGTTATCTCTCACGCTTTTGTTGCTTCAAAAGTGAAGTGGTATCCCATTTGCGATAATGCTCGCCAATACCCAAATGCGGTGCAAAACCCTTGAAATATGAAGGTTTGAAAGTATTTTGTTCATTTGTAAAAAAACGTGAACAAGACTAGTCATGAATAAATAATATGCTATAACTGTACCTAAGGTAATCGTAATATCTCCTCGATCCACAGGGAAACTTGGGACAGGGCAAAAGATACGATAAGACCTTACATATAGCTAGCAAAGAGCATGTAAGAGATGGATAGACACAAATCTTAGATTGCTCACCGTTGCAGAAAAGCCCGTGAAACGGGCTTTTTTAATGCTTGTAAAAACTATTTCTTATTTAGAAAGATTATAGTTTTTTAAACTATTTATGAAAAAGTAATGTAAAAATAATAAAATATTTTAGATATACAGACTATTCTGTATTGCAATTTGTTTTTATTAAGGGTACATTTAGTCAACGGTTTAAAGTTCAAGCTTAATAATGAACTCATGGTCGTTGTGGGAGATCTAAGAGCCTGCATTTTCCCCAAGATGCGGGTTTTTTTTATGCCTAAAGAAAAGTAGTTTTTCATCTCATCTAAAAATTTTAATTTTCTAATTGTTTGTTCTTTAAATATTTAAAACCCACGAGCCTAATAGGCCGTAGGTTTCTACAATAAAACTAGAAGTTAAGCACGATATGCCAGACAAGCTTTAGCACATGCTAAACAAGCTTTGGCACAAAGCTGGCAATGCTCATGTTCGTGTTTGCTACATTCAGCTGCACAAAGTTGGCACGCGCTGGCACATAATTGCATGGCTTGTTCAGCAAGCTCCGAATGTCTTAATTCTAAAGATGTGCAAAGCTGACAGGTTTCGACACAGGTTAAACAATGTTTAATACATTCACGCATCATATGCACATGTTCTTCTTGCAAACATGCTGAGGCACAATGTTTACAAGCAAACATGCATTCAATGCAGGCTTGAACTGAAGTAGATGCTTGATTAAACAGAGATTGATTTGGTTCTTGTGAGCTATTCATTTTAATATTCTCCTTTTGAAAGGCTATTATTAAAAAACCGAATATTGTTATCTTTTTTCATTTTATAAAATCATTTTTCCTATTGGGCACTTTGAAATGAAAGGTCTACAAATGCTCAATAAGGAATTAACCTCGTATAAGAATGTTACAAGTGCTTTTCTAATTAAATTTTTTAAAAGGTAAAAAATAGATTGCTCAAGACAAACTACAAAATTTATTTTCATATAATACTTTTGGCTAATTTTTTTATGGATGAAAATTAGGCAAATTATCAGTGTGAACTTTAAGGGCATACGTAATGGAAAACATTGAACAGTACGCTCACGGAGCTGAGCATGAAGTCCACGTACACTGCAAACGATCATTAAGTACATTAATACTGAGCCTGTTTGTATTAATTGCGACTGGTCGTTAAAAGAAAAAGCACCCAAGGGTGCTTTTTCTGTATCTACTGACTATTGATAGTCTTGTTTAAGAGCCTGTAAAGCCACGCCTTTTTTTATAGGCTTTACGATCATAAGAGGGAATATTGGACTTTTGAAGATCAATAGCCAGTTGTTTTTTGCGTTGAAATTGCACTTCACTTAAAAGTGCATCATAAATTTTGGGACGATCAGTTTTAAACTTTTCTACATCCAATGGAATTTTACTTTCCTCTTTAACAATATACAAAACAGAACCATTGGCATTAGTTTCATATATTGTCCAACCAACTCTTACCATGTAGAGGCTGGTTTTTGCATCCTTTCCTAAATAAGCTTTAAAACCATCGGGATGAGGGCGAACATAAGCATTCATCATGCATCCTCCATCAACTATTTAATTCGATGAAAGCGGCGATTAATGAATTGATGGGGAACGATACATCTATTCAGTAAAATCACGATTTTCATGTGTATATATATTGATCAATTTGGTAATTTCAAGGGGCGTGATATTTCTTTTTTTGCTATTTAAGAAGTGTGAAAAATAGCCTAAAAAATATATAAATAATCACTTATTTTTAAAAAATACATGATTTTGGAGTTTAATATCTTTTTAAGTTAATACAGTGTTTTTTTTATAAATGTGTGACGCATTTTGCAAATTTAAAATTGGAATAAGTTTTAATGAATATAAATTCACTTTTTATTAAGTTGTTAATTTTAAAAAATAAAAAGTATTTGTAATATTTCTTGTTACAACGATTTTGTCGACAATAGATGCTCATTTTTGACATATTTCGCCTAGCGTAATCAATCGAGTTTTTGGCCTATGGTGTCATTTTTATTTATTGGACTTGTGGTCACTATTTTGTTGACTCCAGGACCAACAAATACATTATTAGCCTCGGCTGGCTTGCAAGCAGGGCTAAAGCACTCTCTTAAATTAATTCCGGCAGAGGTAATAGGTTATCTGATCGCGATTACCTCATGGGGTGTTTTACTTGAGTCGGTATCTCATTTTATTCCATGGCTTCCTGCTATATTAAAATTGATGAGTGCGAGTTTCATTCTTTATCTCGCTTTTAAACTTTGGATCACTTCAACCGAAGATATTAAGTTAGATCGCCCACTGATTACGCCAAAAGCTTTATTTCTTGCAACACTTTTAAACCCGAAAGCTTTGCTCTTTGCTTCGGCGATTTTTCCACATGCAGCGTGGGAAGTTCCGCATTTGTATTTTATTCACATTGTTGTCTTTTTATCTTTAATTACCCCAATTGCTTTTTTATGGATTATGTTTGGAACTGTCCTCATTTCAAATAAAGTAACTTGGTTAAATCAACGCAATTTACAACGTACAGCTGCATTTATTTTAACTTTTTTTGCTATGCCAATCGGCTATTCTGCGATTAGCTCATTTTAAACTTAACCCATTATTTATATTAAAAATTTATTTTTCAGGAGATTTTTATGAAAAGATTAAAAGTAATTATCAAGGACCAGTTTGATAAAGAATCAATCGCTTTGGCAAAAGTTAGACCAATGAATGACCATGCACTTGAACTTCATAAAAGTGTTGAACATATTGAAATTAATGACGATATCATTTTACCAAACATGGATTTGTTATATGAAAATCCTAAAAACGGCAAAATTTATCAATTAATTGGTCCATTCAGTGAGGAATAACTCTTAAACTAAATTTAACAATAAGCATCAGCAGAGTTTGTGTTTTCGATGGTCTTAGATGGTGGAAATTAAGCCAAACTAACGTATAGACACAATTAAAATATTGAACATCGCAGGTCGTTATGGGACTATGTTTTTGCAAAAATGTGACCTAATCCTCATTTTTGCATTTCAGGACTAAGTGGTGTTCACTAAGCCCATTTCTTCAATGAGAAGTAGAAATGGGCTTTTTTTATGGAAATTTTATTCTTTAAAAGTCTCATCTAAAGCTTGTTGGACAGCTGCAATTCGAGATTTGCAAGCTTTATAAGCGCTAATAGACTCTTCAACAATTTTCATTAAATTATCTATATCAGGACTTTCCTGTGATTCTAACAATTCAGCATTTTTCTTCAAAATGTCATGGCCATCCTTAAAGGTTAACTCTTCATTCTTCATTTGGGATTACCTGTGTAATGTTGGCTTCAGCTACGCCATCTTGCATTTCAATGGCAATGGAGGGGCTTGAAATTTGGTGTATAGAGCGAATCGCTTTTCCTTCGGATCTGACAATTGCATAGCCTTTACCTTGAACCTGTTTAGGGTTTTGCAAAAGGATTTCTTTCATTAATGACTCGATTTGAGCTAAGGAAAATTTAACTTGTTGCTGTGAGCTGAACTGAATACGTTCTTTCATCTGGTCAAGTAGACGATGCGCCGAGTTAAGTTGATTTTGTGCAGAAGACTTAATGTGATGAAGCAATTGATCATTTTTGCTTTGATAAGTCGTGATTTGATGCTGAGAAAGCAGTTTAATCGTTTGTAGACTATCTACCGCTTCTTGTACACGTTCAACAATATGATTACGAATACCAGCAATCACTTTACTTGGAGTATCAAACGAACGATGTGCGATCTCATCAAGGATGGTACGGTCTTTTTCATGCCCGATACCGACCCAAATCGGAACGCTGCGTTTACAGAGAAGTGCGGCAAGCTCATAATCATTTAAGTAAGCTAAATCATTTACAGCACCACCACCACGAATAATTACAATCAGATCTGGTGGAAAGTTATAACGATTTGCCCATTGCTTTAAACCTGTTGCCAAGGATTCCATAAGGCTAACAGCAGCAGTATTCCCCTGAAAGGTCGCACTTTGATAAACAAAATGACAAACCTTATTTCTTTCTAAAGCATCTGCATCTTTTTTAAAGTCACCCAAACCTGCAGCATTTTGAGGAGCAATCACTAAAACATTTTCAATATCAAAAGGGGTAGGGAGAAGTTTATTTTTATGAATCAAACCTTCTTGGGTCAAACGCTCTACAATTTGTTGATAACGTTTTGCAATTTCCCCAAGTGTAAAACTTGAGTCAATTTCTTCGATATTGACTGAAAATCCATATTGCGGATCAAAACGTGCTCTAATTTTAATTAAAACGTTTAAATCACTTGCTAACTCAATTCCTGTTTCACGTTCAAACTTTAAAACAATTTTACTCGCTGAAAATTTCCAGATGGTTGCCTTACAACTGGCAATCACTTTATCGGTGTCAACATCTTTCTCTGCAAGTTCTAAATAGTAATGTCCACCTTTAATATTTAAATTCCGAATCTCTGCTCTAACCCATACCGGTTCGTCAAAGGTCAGGCGTATGACTTCCTGCACAGTGCCGAGATATTCGCTTAGAGAGAACTGAGGATCAGACATATAAACTATTAATAATGGGATGAAACTAGATAGTATAAAAGCTATCCAAGCAAGGCAATTGATGTCTATGAATATCGCGTTCTATTTAAAATAAATACAACAATTTAAAGAAATAAAAATTAGAAATTACGATGTCGATTTAGACTGAATGGTAAAAATAAAAAATTAATAAAAAGATAATTGTTAATAATTACAACCGATTAAAAAATATAGTTTGCTTTATAAAATATATAGGCGTATAAAACATACTTCAAATTGCGGGGTGGAGCAGTCTGGTAGCTCGTCGGGCTCATAACCCGAAGGTCGTTGGTTCAAATCCGACTCCCGCATCCAAAAAATATTATGCTCTGTGATGTACTACTTTTCATGATACGAACTCATGAAAAGCAATTAGCTTATAAATAACCCTATATCAAGCTAAATATTAAATTCTAGACGAACTGTCCATACCTTAAATCTAGCGTTCTAATTAAATACCGTTAAATCACATGAGCTCAGTAATGAGTGAATACGATTGTGAATATAGTAAATGAGTGGCACATTGCCACAGCCGTAAATGGCAATGAAATCAATGTGAGGATTATTCCTCATGTGCGTAAGCAAAATTCGCTTGATGGATATCGTTGGGTAGAAGTTGGAAAGAAAATTCAGCTTCAAACTGGTGAAGAAATTGAGCTAAACCAAGATGGAAAAAGCTTTTATACTGGTTTTAATCAACTTTATCGTTTAAATACATATTGTTGATAACATCATGGCACTAAAACAAGAAAACCTATCTCTTTTAAAGAAGATAGGTTTTTTTATGTCTCTAAGTTATATAAATAATTAAAATTATAAAAAAGTAAGAAATTTGAAAATGATAGAATTATTATTTTAGCTATATTTAATAACTCATTTAACCTGCTCGCCAGAACTGACGGCCCATTACTTTAAAGTTTTTCCCGTTCTCTTCAGTTACACGGCGGTCTCTAAATTTTTCATTTAAACTATGCAAAATTAAAGAGCCATCAGCTTCTTTAAAAATTTGTTTAATCATTCCCTCGCCAGCGAAATAAACAGCATAGATTTCTCCATCAATCACTTCTGTCTGAGAAATATCAATGCCGACTAAATCTCCATCTTTGATGTAATCAGTCATGCTATCGCCCTTAGCTTTAATAATGCGCATACATTCCTGAGGAACGCGCTTTTCTTTAAAGAAAGAAGCAGGGAAAGGAATTTTTCCATTAATTGCATCAAAATGAAATTCGATTGATTCACCTGTACCACAAGAAAAACTTGCTTCAACTACTTCAATCCAGACATATTGATCTACTACATCACTGCTGACAACGGTGGGACTAAATACATCACTTTCTCTAAAAGAGTCTTCTGTGTTACCAGTAGTAAGCCAATAAGCGTCTACACCTAAAAACTGTGCAATGAGAGGAAGAAAAGCAGATTTTAAATTCTTTCCTGATTCTAAAGCTTGATAGGCAGGCTGAGACATTTTTACTGCTTCAGCAACTTCTGCCTGAGTTTTCTTAGCTTTAATCCTTGAATCTTTTAAACGGTCTTTAAGAGCCATAATGATCGCACCAGCTAACTTATCACAAATATATAACTAAAGTTATATCTAGTAAAACAACTATAGTTATTGACTAATAATAACTATAGTTATAATATCAATTATAAGAGCTCATTGATAGAACTAATGCAATATTTTTATTAGAACATATTTTTATTTTGTATCAATGGCTTGGTAAGTAGTGATCAGTATTCTGCCTCAATGGACGACAGAATATAAAATGGCGATAGTAAATCAGTGGTAGAGATCGGCTATCAAAAAATAAAAAATGAATAAAAAAAGCCCGATTCCGTGGATCAGGCTTAATGTTCGTCGATAAAGGGTATCAAGAACATGAAGAATCTAACAAAGAATTTAATGGCTCACAAAAGTTTCCGATATACGGCAGCGTGTTATCTCAACTTTTTGGTCAAAAAAGATAAGTCATATATGTATGCCAGTTTTAAAAGAAAAAAGAACAGCTAGGCTAAGCATGGGTGTATAGCAATTTTTTATAAAAATATGAGAAATAACAATGTAGTAAGTACGATTATTTTTCAAATTTTAAGTATGAGACAGGATTGTATTATGGAAAATTTTTTAACATTAAATGGACTAGCTTCTATTTTTAAGCTGTATGGTACGGTCATGATGATCGCTTTAGCAGTAAGCTTAGTCGTAGCGGTGGTTTTAATCATGCGTTTCCCACGTTCGCCTCAAGAATGGGTAGTAGGTTTGATTTGTACTATTGTCTCAAGCTTGACTGGTGGTTCATTCATTATCATGAAATGGGACTTACATGAATGGGTGACTGATATATGGGGCATGATCACTTTAGGTGGATTCTTCTTTATTTGTGGCTTACCTGGTTGGGCAATTGTGAGGTGGATATTTAACTTCATTAATAAACAAGAAGGAAAAACTATTGTTGAAGTAATGAAAGACTTAAAAAAAGCAAAAGATGATATTCAAAGTTAATAGCTATCAGCGAGTTATATAAATGAGGACAGGCCCATGTATGTTGAACAATATCTAGATGCCCTTATAAAACGTGAAGGTGGTTATGTAAATGATACGCTTGACTCTGGACATGCCACCAATTTTGGAATTACTCAAACAGTTGCACGTAGCTATGGATATCAAGGTGAAATGGAGGATTTACCTTTAGAAACTGCAAGAGATATTTATAAAAAGCAATATTGGCTTGAGCCGCGATTTGATCAAATTAATTTGATTAGTCCGATCATCGCTGAAGAACTGCTCGATACAGGAGTAAATTGTGGTCTTGGTTTCACAAAACCACTTCTACAACGTGCTTTGAATTTGTTAAACAGACAAGGAAAAGAGGGATGGAGCGATCTTAAATTAGATGGTGAATATGGGCCTTCTACCTTACAGGCTTTATCACTCTATATTAAAAAGCGCGGTCAAGAAGGGGAAAGAGTGATGGTACGTCTTCTAAATATTATGCAAGGCCAACGCTATATTGAAATTACAGAGAAAAATCCAAAGTATGAACAATTCTTTTACGGATGGCTTGCTAACCGTGTGAGTTTTTAAAAAGACCAACTTGCTTGAGCTGAATACATATAGCAAGTTGGTCCATTCTTCTTTTTATAATACAAATTGTTTATTGAGTAATAAGTAAAATGGCGAGAAGAAAGAAAATACAACCACTCACTTTATTCAGTTTTGCAAAATTATTTCCGGCAAGCATTTTCTCTTTAAAAATTGAAGAAAAATTAGCATAAACTAAATGAATTAAAAATCCGATAAAGCAAAAGGTTAAAGATAAAATGAGAAATTGATTTAATATTTCTTTTTTAATATCAATAAACTGAGGAAAAAGTGCAATAAAAAAGACAATCGTTTTCGGATTAAGTAATGAAGCAAATAGCCCCTGATAAAAAAGTTTTGATTTCTTCACGATTTTATCGTTGTGTTCAGTTTCTAGTAAATCTTGAGTAGGAGATTTCTTTATAAAGTTTTTATAACCTAAATACATAAGATAAAAGGCCCCAATAAACTTTAAAACAGTAAAGATGGTGGGGTTACTGGTAATAATGAGACCAACACCACTTGCAGAAATCACAGCGATAATGAACATACCAATGATTAAACCGCTAATACCGAATAAAGCGGTACGAACACCGTAATTTATTGAATTTGTTACTGTAAATAAAACGCCTGGTCCAGGGCTAGATAAGGTAAGAAAAGCAATGGTTATAAAAACTAAGAGACCGTTCCCGTGGCTACTTCCTGTTTATCATCAATATGTTAAGCTGCACACGTACTTTAAATCAGAATACATAAAGTGTATATATATAGGTCTGTATATTTTATAAAAAAGTAAAATATTTTAGTAAGATATTAAAGTAGTTTTAGAGCGTAAAGAGAGGCTTAATAATTTTCAAAAGATAAAATTTTATAGTATAAAAATAAGATATATTTAATTAATATATTGAAGTTAAAACAATTAACTAAATTAAAAAATAGCATTTAAAATCAATAGATAAGTGATCGTTAGAGACGCACAAATTGTGTGGAAAATCATTTAATCAAGATAGAGATTGCAATTCATTAAGAAGCGTGTATAGTCGACATTAACTACAAAAATATTCATGTTACCCTAAATCTCTCTTTTCGCAGTTTTATTTATAATCCTCCGTATATTATTAGATATTTAAGTAGAGTGTATATTTTTTAGTTCAATTGGAATACCCAATAACAAATGATAATGTTTTTAAAATTAGGATTAATTTATGTCTAATGCTACTGGTACAGTAAAATGGTTTAATGAAACTAAAGGTTTTGGTTTTATTCAAACTGATGAAGGTAAAGATGTTTTTGCACATTTTTCTGAGATTCAAACACAAGGCTTTAAAGTTCTTCTAGAAGGCCAGCGTGTTCAGTTTACTGTGACACAGGGTAAAAAAGGCCCACAAGCTTCGAATATCACAATTGTGACGAATGCTTAAATAACATAATTTGATGATTTTATTTGATTTATTTTTTGGCCATTTGCTCAATTAAATAACATGAAATCATCTAAGTAGTTAAAAAACCCACTTCTTCCTTTGTGGGTTTTTTATATAAAATATTAAATAAGTTGATTATTTGTTTTATATAATATAAAAATTAAATTTGTGTTGTATAAGTTAACATTATAACTGGTATAAAAATGGATATTTGTATTGGCGGTATTTTAAACGGTAAAGTAAGAAAAATTAATGAAGATAGTTTCTGTGTTGGAAACCCTCATTCAGATGATATAAATGAGTACTATAAGCAATACTTTCATTTAGGTGGAAAGCTTTTGTCATTTTGGGTATATAGCGAAATAAATTATCAGGAAGCATCACGAATAGCGGAAAGTTTCTTAAAAAAAGAACAAAGATCTTTAAGTGGATGTTAAATAAAACCACTTTAAGTCTGGCAAGTATATTGCTTAAATCAGATAAGCTATAATTAATTTTTAATTACATATTTTTAACAATTTAGTTTAATTTGTTATTCATAACGTCATAAGTAATAGAGTAATCTTAGCTCAAAATAGAGTTTAGTTGTAAAATTAAACTTAACATTCATAAAAATTTATTAAATTTTTATTGTATTAACGGTCCATGACTTAAGTCATAAATAATATTTCTTTTTGTAGTATATCTAAAGGAAGGAAATAATTCTAAATGTTGAATATAGTACAACCAAATATTTGCTTCATCGGTAGTAGTAATTTGTCTTTAGCTTTAATTGGAGGTTTGGTTTTAAAAGGATTTCAAAAAGAAAAAATTAATCTTATAGAGGAAGGAAAGTTTGATAATGAAATCATTCTAAAGCAAAAGCAGCATGAGGTAAAAAAGGCTGATATCGTTGTTCTATTAGTAGACCCAAAAAATCTAAAAGTCATCTTAGCACCATTAAAAAAATGGTTAGCTGATAAAACTATTGTATCGATGATGGCTGGAATTAATATCAAACAACTCATGAATATTACGGGTTCAAAAAAGGTTATAAGAATCATATCTAACCCACCAGTATTAACTTATACAGGTACTCATGTGTTGATTGGTTCAGAATATCTAGAACCTTTAGATAAAGAGTTAGTTGAGACAATTTATTCAGCCACAGGGCAGACCTATTGGGCAAATTCAGAATCAGAAAGTGATGCCATTATCGCGTTATCGGGTTCAGGCCCAGCGTACTTCTTTTATATCCTCGACAGTATGGTAAAAACTGGTGTTTCTATGGGGCTAGATAAGCAGTTTGCTTTAGATCTGGCACTTCAAGCAGCGTCAGGTGCTGTAGACATGGTGCGTAAAAGTAATGTTCAGCCAAGTGAGTTATGTGGCAAGGTCACATTAGCTAATGGCATTACTGAATCTGCATTACGAATGTTTGAGCTAGGCAATCTTTCCGATGATATTCGACTGGCTTTAAAAGCAGCTTATCATCGCAGTAAAGAAATAAGTCTAGAGATTAATGCTGAAATTGCCAGACATAGCGTTAACTGATGGCTAAGTACCTTTCAATCTTGAGATAACTTAAATTTTGAAAGGTACTTTTCATGCTTAATAAATCATGGAATTTGTAGGAAATATTCCCAAATAACATAGCCTAAGCCAAACCCTAACATTGAATAGAGAGTGATAATAAATAATACAAAACTAGCTTTATTTTTCTTTCTTAAAAAATTCATGTTAGCTACCTCGTGTCTAGATAGTTACTATCATGAAGAAATACAATGTGTAATCATAGATACAGAATTTTTTCAAAAAAATATAACAGATAGATCAGTGTTATAAATTTATCTTTAATTAAGTTTTTTTAAATTATCAACTTAAAGAAAGACAATCTCGATATTGAGTTTTATCATAGAAAAAGCAATTTAAAAAATAAGTTTCTCATTGATTTATAAAACTATTATCTTAGAAGGGTGTGTCTAAAAAATAATCATTTACAATTGAAAGAAAACATTTCTAATTAGTTAAAATTATTAAATAAAATTGTGGACCAGTTAACGTAATATGAATTTTTTTGTGGTTCATTCTGGTGCAATTTTACATAATATTGGTAATTTTTACATTGAAAGCTAATTTGATTTCACTCAATTACAATTAATTCTTCATAATCAAAATATGAATTTTTTTATTTTCAATTATTTATAAAAAATTGAGGAGGAAGAAATGCCAAAGTATTTAGCTATAGCGGATAAAGTATATAAGGAAATTAAAAAAGACAATTTATTTACGGATGATATGATTCAAAATTTGAATTGTTTAATTAGCCTGATTCGTAAAGCAATTAAAGGTACTGAGTTCAAACTTAAGTATAATTTTATAAATTTTGAAGAATGCCTAAATCAATTTAATAAAGAAAAATCAGTCCATATAGATTTAAGTTTGATGCCTAAGTTTAAAAATGAAGGCGAGTTTATTTTATGGTTGGCTGGTTTTATTGAACGAATGACGGTAGGCGGAAAGGAAAAGCTGCCTCCAATTTCAAACTATATTCCGAAAGACTTTAAAATGGATAAGACCGAGATTCCAGCTGCTGCTGAGCCAAGTAGAGAAGAAAATGCAGAGATGATTATTAATTACTTTAAATCTGAGGACTATATTAAAAATAGTAAACTGTCTTCATAAAATATAGAAGTATTCATCCACCATACTTCTATATCTCGCTGATAGAATTCAGCTACCGCCTTCTGGGGCGGTTTTTTCTGTTAAAACCGTTAATGGTACATATTTATGCCAATTAAAAATGTCAGAAAATATGGAAATGTTTTATGAGAAAATATTAATGATATAAAAAATAGTAGGTTAAGCAATGAATTGTTATTTTTATTAAAATATTTTTCACATAAAAATACGCTTAAATTACGTATAGAAACATTTACTCGTACATAATTTCCAAAAAAATAGGAAGATAACGAGATGAATGAGAATGCTGAACTCATTAAATATTTAGATATTGCTGAAAATGTATACGCCAATATTTATGAAAAGTACCAGATTACTGATAATCCGGTGACTAATCTTAATAGAGTCATGGCTGAAATTAGAAAAGAAGCTGAGCAAATCAATTTAAAACTAAAATATAGCAAAATTGATTTTGAAGAATGTTTAAGTAAGCCTCTTTCTGAAAGAGAGATAAAAGTTGACTTGAGCTTACTTCCGCGCTTTGAGTATCGTGATGAATTTATTTTATGGTTGGCCAATTTTATTGGAAACATTAGCGTTCAGAAAAAATTTATAAAACAAAATTACCAGTTTAATTAGCTTTTCAAATTTTTAGTTCCTTAAAATTTCTACAGATCAGCGATATAAAAAAAATAATAAAGTGCGCTTTTTAGAGGTAACTTTCATGAAGAATATTACTGAAAAATCGCTTTTTGATGTCTTCACACAACATCAAGCCTATCTTTATCGAGCATCTTCAAGATCGGTAAATGAGCTTTTTAGATTTTTTAATACTGAAACAATAGCTATGCTTGATCGTTTGGAGCATTTAATAAAAGAGCTTAATGATACTGAAAGGGCTGCTTTAGCAGGTGGAGAATACACAACTCGTCACCTTAAAAATATTCAACTTGTGATTTCAGATTGGTTTAATTCAATTAACACTGTTTTGCCAGAAATCTTTACTCACTCGGCAATTGCTTTGGCTATATATGAGTCAAACTATATGGCCAAACTATTTGGTAAGGTTATTAAAGATTTAAAGGGAGAACAGCTTTATCAGTCAATAAAACGAGTGCCTTTAGCGGGTGGTGCCCTAGTTGATGAATCCTTAGCTCAAATTAGTGAGAATACCCTCCAGAGAATTGAATATGCCATTCGCGATGGAATGAATACAGGCATGACACCTCAGCAAATTATTAGGCGTATTATTGGTACGAAACGCCTTAAGTATGAAGATGGATTGCTCAACAGTACCAGAATTGATATTGAGCGTATTGTCAGAACCCTGCGGAGCCATATCTCAAATCAGGTCTATTTATATAACTTCAAAAAGTTTAATTTTGAATATGTCAGATTTGTGAGTGTACTTGATGGAAGGACTTCTAAAGTTTGTGCAGCCATTGACGGTTCAATTTGGAAATTGAATGATCCAGCGAAAAGGGTGCCACCTTTGCATCCCAATTGCCGGAGTATTCTGGTTCCTGTTAGTAAGGACGGAAGGCTTGTTGGTAATCGATCTTTTATTATGGATGAAAGAAGGATGCGAGACATTCCTAAAGATGAACGGGCTCAGTTAATGGGTCAAATAGATGCAGATATTTCCTTTAAAGAGTTTTTTAAACTGACCGATAATTTTTTCCAAAAAGAATGGTTAGGCCCTAAACGCTATAAATTATATAAAGAAGGGCAATTTGATTTTGACAAATTCTTTGATCCTAAAGGCCGACTATATACTTTGGATGAGCTAAGGGAACTCGATGAGCGAACCTTTAAAATACTTGGGCTGTAATTTTAAAGGATAACTTGTTACCCTTGTGCGTGAAATTAAGGTGAGATTATGAAATTTATATTCCTCTTTATGAGCGCGATCACTCTTCCATGCTATGCTGCATCTGAAACTATGGAAACGCATTATTGTTATCTTGTGAAAAATGCTGCAAAAGGGGTTATGGATGCGAGACAACATGATGTACCAGTGATTGAACTACAAGAGATTGCTAGTCATCTTGAAGAAGCAGAGGCAAAAGAGCTTTATCAACAAATTATAGATACAGCATATTCTTGTAAGTTATTTGAAGATCCTTTAACCAAGACAAAAGCTGTTGAAGACTTTCAAATGATATGGCATGAAAAATGTTTAGCGAAGAGTTCTATAAGCTGAGCTATATACATAATTAAGACCTGCTCATGGAGTAGGTTTTTTTATTTAATTCAAGCAAATAACAATAAAATTATTAGAAAATAAAAACTATAGATAAAGTGAAATGTTATAAAAATGACTACCAAACTTGAGAGTAATAAAGAACAACTTAATATTTATGACATTAAGATGAAAAAGTTTGTATAACAAAGTGTTTGCAACAAATTAAGAACTCATCCTTTCAATTAACAGATCAAAGTAGTCATTATTGGGGAACTTTGTAGTTTATTTTTACTCTTAATTTCAGCTTAAGGCTTGATCTTTTAGATATTGGCTAATCGGTGAGTATGTTTGGAGAACATGCAGTGATGAGTCATGAGAGTTTATCTAAAAGTTTAAGTAAAGTTCCAGAAGTTACGTTACTGTTCTGGATCATTAAAATTGCTGCTACCACTTTAGGTGAAACTGCTGGAGATGCGCTATCTATGTCCCTTAATTTGGGATATGTAATTAGTACAGTTATTTTCGCAGTGATATTTGCAGTTTTTGTTGGCTTGCAAATTAAAGCCAAAAAATACAATTCATTTTTTTATTGGGCGACCATTATTGCCACGACCACATTAGGAACAACAATTGCCGACTTTGTTGACCGAACTTTAGGTGTGGGTTATGCAGGTGGAAGTTTAATATTGCTTATTTTATTAGGTCTCTCTTTGTTTGTCTGGTATTTAAGCTGCGGCACAATTTCGGTAAAAAGTATTCAATCTGCTAAAAGTGAAGCCTTCTATTGGCTAACCATTATGTTCTCTCAAACATTGGGAACAGCATTAGGTGATTGGACTGCGGATACTCAAGGGTTAGGGTATACCAGCGCTGCTTTAATTTTTGGTACTTTATTACTGGTATTAGCGATCTGCTATTTCTATACCAAAATCTCAAGAACATTATTATTCTGGTTGGCCTTTGTTCTTACTCGACCACTCGGGGCAGTTTTAGGTGATTTCCTCGATAAACCTATCGCGCATGGTGGATTAGAGCTAAGCAGATTTAGCGCATCTTTTGTTTTGTTGGCTTTTATTGTGGTCTGTTTAATGGTCTTTAAACCTAAAGCAGCAGAGACATCACATTAACTTAACTATTAAAAGAGGCTGCATTATTCTGTTGGAGGATGTGGTCTTTTTTTATTTCAGTGCAAAAGGTTAAATGAAATCTTGTTAACATTTTATTTTGGATGTAAAAAAGCCCTTGCTCGAAAGCTAAGGGCTTAGTCATTCATTGATTTAGCAATGAACTATATAAGGCTCATCTCATACTGAGGCTAGTATATATGAAATTGAGTCAATAAAGAAGGTGATGTATAGCATCTTGAAGAGCAACCAAGCCAAACAACTTTATCAAGAGCTTATCAAACCTCATGTTCTTCAAAGCTATTCGAAGGCTCTCTCATTAAGTCCAACGCTATCGAAAATTTCCAAACCACAACACTGGCTAAGCGCGGTAAAGAAGTAGAGAAGGTATTAGTTCGGGTTCTTAATATCATGCAAGGCCAACGTTACATCAAAATTTGTGAGCGAAATCCCACGCAGGAACAATTCTTTTATGGCTGGATTACTAACCGGATCGGCTAACATGAAAGTCTTCAATTGCAAGCGAACTAGATTGGCTTCATTGATTACAGTTCTGTGTATCCTGTTTTCAGGTTGCACACTCATACGATATCTACAAAAGTGCATGTCATTGTTTGTGTGTAGTGTGTGAATTAAAGTCTTTAGGAAAACGCTTTTTTATAGATGGGCGAATAAGTTAAATTGGTTTAAATTTTCTTTAAATATATTTAATTTTAGCTTTAGTATCTATAGGTTAATATAAAGAGCTTTATTGTTATTTTCGTAAAAATAAAAATTAAAAATTGTTTTTAAGCTAATGTTTTTTAAAATTATATATATTTTATATTTACATTAATAAGATTGGATACAGAGGCATGATTTATTATTAAATTTATATCATCTACTTTAAATAAGCTATTTACCCTTTGCGAAGAATATTCAATGAGCGGTATAAATATGGTTGAGTGAAATAATGAATAAATAACCCCAATCTTGAATTTACAAGTAGGGATATAGATTGGAAATGTGAAAAAGCTACCCATAGGTAGAAATACTCATGAATTAAGTTAAAGGATATTGGTATGAAAGCTATTTTAACGAAGAAAATTATTAGCTGTATCGCAATTAGTGGTGTTTTAAGCTTTAGTGCATTTGAGATTATGGCAGCGAATCAACAAACTATAAATGATGGGAAGAATCACTCTAAAATATTAAATGAAAACCATGAAAATTTGACTGATAGTCAAATTTTCAAGATATTAAGTACAGCTAATAATGGTGAAATTAAGCAGGCAAAAACTGCATTGCCAAAACTAAAAATGGATGAAGCTAAGAAATATGCTGAAATGATGATTAAAGAACATTCAGCCAATGAAAAAAATGCACAAGCCTTGGCAAGTCGATTACAGTTGATTTCACAAACCAGTAATCTTAGTGAATCATTGCAAAATGATAGTGATAAAATTGTTAGTAAGCTTAATCAAGTAACATCAGATACTGATAAAAATTACATGATGAGTCAAGTTAAAGTTCACCGTAAAGTTTTGACGATAATTGATAAGCAGTTAATACCAAACACGAAAAATTCTGAATTAAAAAATATGCTCGTACAAACACGTGATGCTGTTGCGAAACACCTAAAAGCAGCTGAAGATATATTTAAAAAGATAAAATAATATACAATTATTATCTTTAAAAAATACATTTAAAAAAGCCTAGTATTAATTAACTAGGCTTTTTTAAATTGCATATACATAAAATCATAATTTCCTTCAGAGCAGTGTAAAACTAGAATGTTATGGGTAATGTTTAATCTAGCGAAATATAATGATTATGGGATAAAGAATGATATAATTGTGAAGACTATTTGAATAAGAATTTTTATTGATGAGAAATACTTTTTATTAATTAATAACATCTCCTTACTTAATAGGGGTATTTGTGAAACATAGCTAAACTAAAGGTGAATTATAATAATTGTCAAGCATATTTCAAAAGTTCTTTTAATATTCTAGCTCTTTTGAAAGATACTAGATTTTAAAATATAGGGAGTAAGAAAATGGTAAATACAAAACAATCAAATTCAATTGGTAATCATACGACTCAAAAAGAGCCATCTTCTAATAGTAATGTATCAAATAGCAAACCATTACAAGACATTTCATCCACAATTGATAATGCTCGTCCAGATTTAAACTCTCCACCGACTAATAACAATCATGTACCCGATATGAATGAAGGTGGAGAGAATTTTGTTGCTACAGGTGCAGGAACCTTGGGAGGAGCGGCGGTAGGTGCTGCATTTGGTGTTGTTGGGGGCCCTCCAGGTGCTGTTGTTGGGGGGATTATTGGTGGTGTGGTGGGAGCAATAGCAGGTAATGATATAGCTCAAACAAATAATCAAAAAGATGATAGTAATGACTGGCAAGAAGAAGATAATTATTGGCGAGAAAACTATAAAAAAATGCCATATTATACTGAAGACAAGAATCTAGAATATGATCGTGATTATCGAGCGGCTTATCGTTTAGGTTATGAAAATCGTGTAGATAATAATGCAGAAATTAATTTTTCCGAGGTTGAATCTAAATTGAAAACTAAATGGGAACAAGTTAAAGGCAGTTCACGTTTACAGTGGGAGGAAGCTAAATTTGCTGTAGAAGATGGATTGAAAAAAATTCATCCTTAAGTCATTTAATACTTAGAAAGTCTCCTCAATGGGGGAGACTTTGCGATAATATACTTTTAAGCTAATTTTTAATTTCAATATCAATAAAAACTTAATGATGGGTTTAATCATAAAATATTAATTATATTTTCATTATTCTTTTTTCTTTAGACATTTAAGCATTTGAACAATTAAGCGGGCGCTCTTCATTTTTCTGCCTTCTTCTTGATAGTACTGTTCAAAAAGGGCATAAAAGGAGATATGGATTTTTCAGACTCAGGATTAGCCTGTTCAGATTGTAATTCTAATAATTTTTTAGTGGCCCATTGTTCACACTCACTCGCAGTATCTCGAGTAGTTGTATAACGTTTGCCTAAATAACGGACAGTGATACGCCACGTGTCTCCGCGCTTAACTGGCTTTTGCATAATAACACTCCAAATTTCGTGGTGTTGCAACGGAAATATAAAGCGTTTTTTAATGCGAATTTTGACTATTTTGAGTAGTCAAAGCTAACCAATAGACAATAAAAAACCACATAATTCTTTCGAATTAAGTGGTTTTTGAATTTTGGAGCGGGAAACGAGACTCGAACTCGCGACCCCAACCTTGGCAAGGTTATGCTCTACCAACTGAGCTATTCCCGCAATGTGAGCACATTATAGAGTGTTTCATTAAACTGTCAACACTCTTGTGATCTAATTGAACGTTTAATCAGCACGGCGCCAAACTGTACCTTGACGGGTGTCTTCGAGAACTACACCTTGCTCAAGTAAAGACTGACGAATAGCATCTGCCTTCGCAAAGTCTTTAGCTTTTTTAGCATCAACACGTTGTTGAATGAAATCTTCAATTTCAGCATCAGACAAAGCAAGCGCTTCTTGTCCAATATCTGATTTTAAGAAATCATCTACATTGTGTTGTACCAAACCTAAAATGTTGGTGAGGTGACGTAATGTCGAATAAAGCACAGCCGCTTGGTCAGCTTGTTCTTCTTTTACAGCACGGTTTAACTCTTTGTTGAGTTCAAACAATACAGCCATTGCTTCAGCCGTATTGAAATCATCACACATTGCATTGTTAAAACGTTCAATAAAGCTGTGATCAAGCGTTTCAGTTGTCGTTTGACCATATACTTGTTGATAAGCTTTAAATGAATGATAGAAGCGAGTTAAAGAAGTTTTTGCTTCTTTAAGCGCTACATCAGAGAAGTTCACAGGGCTACGGTAGTGTGAAGACACAATAAAATAGCGGATCACTTCAGGGTGGAACTTCTCCATCACGTCACGAATCGTAAAGAAGTTGCCTAAAGACTTAGACATCTTTTCACCATCAACGTTAATAAAGCCAACATGCATCCAGTAATTCACATACTGCTCACCAGTTGAGGCTTCACTTTGTGCAATTTCATTTTCATGGTGTGGGAACATTAAATCTGAACCACCACCATGAATGTCAAAGTGGTTACCTAGGCAGCAAGTTGACATTGCAGAACATTCGATGTGCCAACCCGGACGGCCATTACCCCAAGGGGATGCCCAAGACGGTTCATTTTCTTTGGCATGTTTCCAAAGCACAAAGTCAAAAGGATGTTTCTTTTCAACTTCTACATCGACACGCTCACTCGCGCCAGCTTGCATGTCATCAAGCTTACGACCAGAGAGGCGACCATACTTTTCAAATTTGGTGACTTCAAAATAAACATCGCCGTTTGAAGCAGGGTAAGCAGCGCCTTTATTGACCAGATTGCCAATCATGTTTTGCATCTGGTCAATATATTCAGTCGCTTTAGGTGCTTCATCTGGTGCCAAACAGCCTAAGTTCGCTGCATCTTCATTCATAGCATCGATGAAACGAGTGGTGAGCTGTTGAATCGTTTCACCATTTTCATTCGCACGTTTGATGATTTTGTCGTCAATGTCGGTAATGTTGCGAATGTAGCGAACTTTCCAGCCTTGACTGCGCAAGAATCGGATAATGTAGTCAAATGCAACCATAACTCGAGCATGCCCGATATGACAGTAGTCGTAAACGGTCATACCGCAGACGTACATATCGATGTGACCTTCTTTGCGAGGTACAAATTCAACTTTTTTTCGTTGCTCAGAGTTATATAAAACAAACGGTTGCATAAGGGTTTTCAAACACTCAACAAAAATAGTGTTACATCATAACTGATGCATCATTTTTAACAAAGTTTTATGCATGAATTTTATAAGCTTGTGAAATCTTATAAATTTAAAAACGTGTAACTGATTGAGTTATGCTAGAATGCCCCCAAATCTTTTGATTAAAATCACCGATCTCAACCAGAGATCAGATCAATTATTTTGAGTCAAACTCGTATGCCTAATCCTACAGATTTCCAAAGCAGTGCATTAGCTACATTGCGTATTGAGCAACAAGCCATAGATGTATTAGCAACACAAATTGATGACCGTTTTAACCGTGCTTGCGAAGTACTGTTGCAGTGTAAAGGTCGTGTTGTGATTACAGGTATGGGTAAATCTGGGCATATTGGTCGAAAAATGGCGGCAACATTTGCCTCTACAGGTACGCCGTCTTTCTTTATGCATCCTGGTGAAGCGGGCCATGGCGATTTAGGTATGCTGGTTCGCGGTGATGTACTTATTGCAATTTCCAACTCAGGAAAAAGCGATGAAATCATGATGCTTATGCCGCTTATTAAACATCTCGGCGTACCGATGATTACGATTAGTCGTGATGATAAAGGCCCAATGCCGCAAAATGCTGATATCGCTTTAACTCTAGGTGAGTCGGATGAAGCTTGCCCTTTAGGCTTGGCTCCTACTTCAAGTACGACAGCGACTTTGGTTTTAGGCGACGCTTTAGCGGTTGCTTTGCTTGAAGCACGCGGTTTTACTGCTGATGATTTTGCACGTTCGCATCCAGCAGGGGCATTAGGTAAGCGTTTACTTTTACATGTAAAACATTTAATGCATACAGGTGACGAGTTACCAAAAGTTTCACCTGAGACTCCAATGAATCAAGTGCTTTACGAGATTTCAAATAAGCGTTTAGGTTTAACGACAATTGTTGATGAACAAGACCACTTGCTTGGTATTTTTACAGATGGAGACTTACGTCGTCTCATCGATAAACAGCAAGGGTTTGATGTGAATTTACCTGTGTCTGAGGTCATGACCAAAAAACCGTCAACTATTTCTCAAGAAGCACGTGCTGTAGAAGCGTTACAACAACTTAACCAGAAAAAAATCAGTCAGTTTGTGGTGGTCGACGACCAAAATAAAGTGATTGGGGTAATTAGTATGCATGATCTTATTCAGGCAGGGGTGAATTAATCCATGGCATCGTATGCATTGTTAGAACAAGCACGTCATTTGCAGGCATTGGTTCTGGATGTTGATGGTATTTTAAGTGATGGCTTTGTGACGTTAACCAACACGGGTGATGAAATTAAATCATTCGATATTCGTGATGGTTTGGGTATGAAACTTGCGCAACAAGCGGGTATGAAAGTCATCATTATTACTGGCCGAAAAAGTAATATCGTCGGTAAACGCATGTCTGATTTAGGTGTTGATTTAGTTTTTCAAGGCCGTGAAGACAAAGGCTCAGCACTTCGTGAAGCATGTGCACAGTTTAATATTTTGCCTTCAGATTGCTTATATATGGGCGATGATTGGCCAGATCTTTCAGCATTTGCGATTGCAGGAATGAGTGTTACCGTTCCAAACGGACATGAAGAAGTACGCCGCCGTGCGCACTTAGTGACCCAAGCAATGGGTGGTCGTGGAGCTGTTCGTGAAGTCTGTGATATGTTGCTGATCGCAAAAGGCATTTACCAAGAACTTCTTGAAAAATATCTTGCAGTACCGCATTAATAACAAGATTACTTAAAAAGGTAGGCTATTCCTGCTCATGGATACCAGAGTTTTATATATTGTTGCTGTAGTAGTTGCTGCTGTGAGTGGTGGTTATTACTACTATAGTGGCAAGGCAAAAAAACTGGACATTGGTTCGGCGAAGAATATGACGTATTCGGCGCAGGGCGTCCATTTGACTCAAACTGATGACAAAGGCAATTTGTATATTCGTGCTGAAGTTCGTCAGCTTGAGCAGGATATGCAACAAAAAACTTCAAAGTTGGATCAACTTAACGCCTCTATGTATAAATTAGGTAAAGTTGATGCAACATTCTTTGCTAAACAAGCTTATGGATATGATGATAATCAAAAGGTTGTGTTATCGGGCGATGTGGTCGCAACCAAGATTGCACCTCAAGGAACCATTGAGTTCCAAACCGATGAACTAACAGGTTATCCAAAAACCAGAGACATTGAAACAAACCATCAAGTGGTTGTTCAGTCTCCACAAGGCGAGTTTGTGAGTAAAGGATTAAAAGGCAATTTGAATAACGGTCAGTACGAATTTTTTAATATTCGAGGAAAGTATGCACCAAAGTCTTAATTTAAAACGTTCTTCAGCTTTCCTAAAACAAGCTGCGGTAATTACATTCGTTGCTTTATCATCTGCTTCGACTTTTGCTTTGCCGTCTGACCGTAATCAACAAATTTCATTGGTCGCAGACCGTGCAACTTATAATGACAAAACTGGTTTGACCACTTACACGGGTAATGTTGTGATTGAGCAAGGTACGATGAAGCTTCAAGCTGACTCAATTGTTGCCAATCTAAACTCGAAACGTGAAATTCAAGTGATTACTGCCAAAGGCCGACCAGCTAAGTTCCAACAGCAAATCAATGCCAATAAAGGTGTTGCACGTGGTGAAGGGCAAACGATTGTCTATAATGCAGATACAGGCATTATTACTCTGTCTGGCGGCGCATACTTATACCAAGATGGTTCAAGTATTCGTGGTAATTCTCTGAAATATAGTATGAACAAAGGTGATGTTGAAGCTCAAGGTTCTTCTTCAAACCGTGTACAAATTATTATTCCACCTTCAAGTTCTAAAAGTTTCCCAGGAGCGCGTGACTAATGCAGCAAGCTCTTCAACAACCGCAAACTTTGTGTATTAAGCACTTAGCCAAAAACTATAGTAAGCGTTGGGTTGTCAAAGACGTCTCTTTTAGTATGCAAAGTGGACAGATTGTTGGTTTGCTTGGTCCTAACGGTGCCGGAAAAACGACCAGTTTCTATATGGTCGTTGGACTTGTGCGTATGGATAAGGGCGAGATTCATCTTGATGACCTGGATATGTCAGACTTAGCGATGCATGAGCGTGCGCGTAAAGGTATTGGTTATTTGCCTCAAGAAGCTTCTATCTTTAGAAAGTTGACGATTGCTGAAAATATTATGTCGATCTTAGAGACGCGTAAAGATTTGAATAAGCAACAACGTCAACAACGTCTTCATGAGTTGTTAAACGACTTTAAAATTAGTCATATCAAAGATTCATTAGGAATGAGTGTATCGGGTGGTGAACGCCGCCGTGCGGAAATTGCGCGTGCTTTGGCAGCAGACCCTAAATTTATGCTATTGGATGAGCCATTTGCGGGTGTCGATCCAATTTCAGTGGGCGATATTAAAGATATTATCCAAACATTAAAAGATCGTGGTATTGGTGTACTCATTACCGATCACAACGTTCGTGAAACTTTGGCAATCTGTGAACGTGCTTATATCGTAAGTGAAGGCTCGGTAATTGCTGAAGGCACACCACAAGAAATTTTAGACAATGAACAGGTACGTAAAGTCTATTTGGGTGATGATTTTACAGTTTAATTAAAGTCATTAATCTAATTGGTTAAAAAGAGGTCAAGGCCTCTTTTTTGTTTTTTGAAGTTTTATGAATAAAAACAAATATATATACCTCTCATTTAATAAAAAAATAATGTGTGATTTATTCGACCAATTATGCTGTTTTCATTGAAAAACTATGTAGAATGGAGATGCTTTTAAACGATAACAAACAAGATCAACAAGATAAGCATGATTGGACATAACCAGAAAAGAGTGAAAGGGAAATGTAGAAAGCAGGCTTTCCTGAAAGGGCTGATGCTTTTAAGTACACTACATGTTCCTGTTGTGATATACGCTGCTAAACCAAGTGAGCAATACCACACCCTGAAAGAAAACTTGTCACAACTTTTTGTCCCTAAAAGTAGTGATGATTTTAAAGTTGCCAAGATGCACGAGCTTAGTAATTTCAAGCTAGATCGTTCTATTGTGCAGGAATTTCCAACTGTTCAACTTAATGATAAGTCGGCTTCATCTTTTTCCAACTTGCCATCTCGAACGATGACATTGCAAGATGCGGTAAAAATTGCCATTCAGCGTAGTCCAGATATTTCACAATCTATTGCAACTTTAGCAGGTCAAAATTCAGGAGTTGACGTTGCTAAAGCCGGTTACTATCCCCAGCTGGCTGGAGGAATTTCAACTGGTGATTTAAGCACTGGCGAGCGTGGTAGGCAGCTACTCACTTTAAGTGCTACTCAAATGCTCTATGACTTTGGTAAGGTCAAATCAGGTGTGAATGTTGAACAGGCTAAAGTTCAGGTTGAACAAGCGAATGTTTTAGTCAGTGTTGATACTCTAGCATTGGATGTTGCACAAACTATTGTGAATATTCAGCGTTATCTTCAACTTAATAAAATTGCTGAGCAGCAAATTGCCGGTATTCAACGCATTCAAGACATTGCTAATCTACGAGCAAACGCCGGTGTCGCGAGTCAGGCAGATCCAATTCAGGCGCAATCATACTTACAAGCAGCGCAGTCGACCTTAATTGCGCAGCAATCATTGTTACGTCAATATCAACAGCATTTAAGAACGTTACTCGGTGCAGATGTTACTCGCACTGGTTGGATTATTTCCGAAGATCTCGTGAAGCAATCTGATCTTTATGGTGAGCCTGAGTTTAATACTATTCCTAAAATGATTGCCGCACAGGCAAGTGTAGAGGTTGCTAAAGCACAAAAAGAACAAACCCGTTTAACACGTTATCCGACCTTAGCTGTTAAAGGCTCGGTCAGTCAGGCGATTAATGGTAAAAATCCAAATAATGATAAGGATGATGGCTTATATAGTTCAGTCATGTTGGAAGCAACAAGTCAGTTTTATCAAGGTGGTGCAACCGCTTCACAAGTAAAAATGGCAAGTTATGCTGAAGAAGCGGCTAAATCTAAAGTCAATTCCGTTTATCTGGATGTGCTGGATCAAATTAGAACAAGTCGTGAACAAATTGAAAATAAACAACGTCAAATGCAGGTTTTGGCAAGTCGCCAAGCAACGACGGTTCGTACACGTGAACTCTACCAAGAGCAATATAAGCTCGGTACCCGTTCACTGGTCGATTTATTAAATGCTGAACAAGCCATTCATAGTGCCAACTCAGAACTCGAATCAGCACGTTATGACATTTATAACAGCATTGTTCAATACATTGCAGCAACAGGACGTTCCCGCCAAGCCTATGGCTTAAATAATATTTCAATTCAGGGGTTCGAAGTACAACCATGATGACAAAAATAAATTACCAGCCTTGGTTACAGGCGGTCTTAACTATTGCCAAACACTACCGAATCGAACCGTCAGAAGAAAGAATTCGTTTACAACTCGACTGGAACCAAAACCAGAATCTAGATGATGTCTTGCAATTAATGACGCGTCAGGTCGGTCTTAATCTTCGTAAAGCACCATTTTCTTTAGACTTATTAAACCATGGCGTTTACCGGTTATGGTGGAGTTTAATGATGGACAAGTCGGTGTAATCGATAAAGCAGATACGCAAGGTAATGTGAGCATTCAGTTTAGTGGAGATCAAGGTCTTTCACAAAACTTATCTTTAGACGTACTAAAAACGACACTTAAAAATGTCTATATTTTACGCCCTGAAACGTCTATTCCAGACGCCCGTATTGATGAATATATCAAGCCATACGAAGCCAACTGGTTCTGGTCGATTGTTTTAAGAGACTGGAAACGTTATATCGATATTATGTTTGCCTCTTTAATTGCCAATATTTTGGCATTGGCAACCATTATTTTCTCAATGCAAGTCTATGACCGTGTTGTGCCATCTCAGTCAATCCCAACCTTATGGGTGCTGGCAGGTGGTGTACTCATTGCGGCTCTTTTCGAGTTTACCTTACGCGTTTCGAGAGTGTATTTATCCGATATTATTGGTAAGCGTGCCGACTTGCGTGTCTCAGACCGTGTATTTGGCCATGCTTTACGTATCAAAAATAAAGACCGCTCTAAATCTACCGGTAGTTTTATTTCCCAGATTCGTGAACTCGAAGGTGTTCGTGAGTTGGTAACCTCAACTACTATTAGTGCAATTGCCGATTTCCCATTCTTTTTCTTGTTCCTGATTATCTTTGCGATTATTGGAGGAAAATTATTCTGGGTTATGTTGCTTGTTGTGCCGCTTATGATTTTGCCGGGTGTTCTGGTACAAAAGAAATTGGCTCAACTTGCACAAGAAGGTATGAGAGAGTCTTCAATTCGTAACGCAATACTTGTAGAAGCAGTACAGGGTATTGAAGACATCAAGTTATTACGTGCTGAATCACGTTTCCAAAACCAATGGAACCACATGAATGAAGTTTCAGCCGACATTGGTATGAGACAGCGTAAAATTGTTGGTACTTTAATGGCTTGGACCCAAATGGTTCAGGGTTTAACTTACGCTATTGTGGTGTTAGTGGGCTGTTTTGCGGTAATGGATGGGGAAATGACCACGGGTGCGCTCGTTGCGTGTTCAATTCTTTCTTCACGTATGTTGGCACCGATTGCACAAATTACAGGGGTATTAGGTCGTTTACAGCAAGCAAAAGTTGCTAAACAAAGTCTTGATGAACTCATGCAGCGCCCAATTGATCAGGCTGATCGTGCACATTTGGTTCATAAAGCTGTTTTAAACGGTAATTACGAATTAAAAAATGTCATGTTCCAATACGGGGATGATGACCCAAAACCAAGTCTGGCAATTCGCCATTTGCAAATTCGTGCGGGTGAAAAGATTGCAATTTTAGGTCGTAATGGAGCTGGTAAATCGACATTACTTCAACTCTTATCTGGCATGCAATCTCCGACTCAAGGTGCTGTGCATCTGGACGGTTTAGATCTGTCTTTAATTGACCCATCCGACGTACGTCGTGATATGGGATTACTCAACCAGAATGCTCATTTATTTTACGGAACAATCCGTGAAAACCTGACCTTAGGTGCACCACTTGCAACCGATGAGGATATTCTTCGTGCTTTGGTCGTGACAGGTGCATTACCTTTCATTCAAGAGAAAAAAGAAGGGCTGGATCACCTCATTTTAGAAGGTGGTGTCGGTTTCTCTGGTGGTCAAAAACAAGCTTTATTACTTGCACGTTTATTAATACGTCAACCGAATATTCTATTACTCGATGAACCAACAGCAGCCATTGATGATGTTGCCGAGAAGCAACTCATTGATCACCTTAAAGGATGGTTGGCGCATCGTACATTGATTGTGGCAACACACCGCCGCGCTGTTTTAGAACTGGTCGATCGTATTATTGTCGTGAATGAGGGCAAGATCGTGATGGATGGACCAAGAGATCAAGTACTTAATCAATCAACAGCCCAACAAAAACAAGTAAGCCAAGGGGGATAATTCATGAGCGAACAACAACAAGAACTCACCCGTTCAATGAATGTATCTTATAGTGAACCACCATTACCACGTGCCAGTTTGGTCATTTGGATTGTGGGGATTGGACTCGTTATTTTCTTTATTTGGGCATGGTTTTTCCAATTAGAAGAAGTGTCTACAGGTACAGGTAAAGTCATTCCATCATCTAAAGAACAGGTTATTCAGTCTTTAGAAGGCGGTATTTTAACTAAATTAAATGTACAAGAAGGTGACATTGTTCAAAAAGGTCAAATCCTTGCTCAATTGGACCCCACTCGTTTTGCTTCGAATGTAGGTGAATCAAGATCTTTATTAATTGCAGCTCAGGCAACAGCGGCACGTTTACGTGCAGAAGTGAATGGTACACCGTTAGTTTTTCCTGAAATTGTAGCGAAAGATCCGAAGCTTGTACGCGAAGAGACTGCTTTATATGAGTCTCGCAGGGCTGATTTACAGCAAACGCTTTCTGGCTTGAAGCAAGCATTACAGTTGGTTCAACAAGAATTAGCGATGACTGAACCTTTAGTTGCCAAAGGCGCTGCCAGTGAGGTTGAGGTTTTACGTTTACGCCGTGAAGCAAATGATTTGCAAAATAAAATGAACGATGCACGTAACCAATATTACGTTAAAGCACGTGAAGAGTTATCTAAAGCAAATACTGACACTCAAACTCAACAACAGGTCGTGATGGGCCGTAATGACAGTTTAGAGCGTGCCGTATTTAGAGCACCTGTACGCGGCGTTGTAAAAGAAATTACAGTAACAACTCATGGTGGTGTCGTTCCGCAAAATGGTAAGTTAATGACGATTGTTCCAATTGATGAACAGTTACTGATTGAAGCTCGCATTTTGCCACGTGACATTGCATTCATTCGCCCTGGTCAGGAAGCTTTAGTAAAGATTACAGCTTATGATTATTCAATTTATGGTGGTTTAAAAGGTAAAGTTACCGTTATTTCTCCGGACACGATTCGTGATGAAGTTAAACAGGATCAATTCTACTATCGCGTTTATATCCGAACTGATACAGACAAGCTCTACAATAAACAAGGTAAGGCTTTTGGTATTACACCGGGTATGGTGGCAACGGTAGATATTCGTACTGGTGAGAAAACTGTACTCGATTACTTGCTTAAACCGTTTAATAAAGCGAAAGAAGCATTACGAGAAAGATAACAGAAGAAGCCCCGAAATTCGGGGCTTTTTTTATAGGTTCGCTTCTATTAAATTCACGTTATAATTTGATTTTTATTATGCTTTATTTAATTTATGGCTTTTACGATTGCAGCACCGGTTACATTTGAAGAAGAAATTAAAAAAAGTAGATTTCAGGCAATTGCTGCGCCAGTAGAAAATGAACAGCAAGTGAAAGAATTTTTAGAATTAAATAAAGATATATCGACCACACATCAATGTTGGGCTTGGAAAATTGGGCATAATGTTCGCTTTAATGATGATGGTGAGCCATCAGGTACAGCAGGGCGTCCAATCCTGGCAACTATTGAAGGCAACGACTTAACTAATATTATCGTCATGGTGAACCGCTGGTATGGTGGTATAAAACTGGGAACTGGTGGTTTAGTAAGGGCCTATAGCGGTTGTGCTGGGCAATCCTTATTGTTAGCTGAGCGAATTGAACTTATTGAAAAGAAGACCATTCACTTTTCTTGTCATTTTAATGAATGGGCTATTTTTCAATATGAGCTTACGCAGCAGCAAATTGATTTTCAGGAAACCTATACTGCAACAGGGGTAGATATTGAAGCTAGATTACAAATTCACCAGATTGAGCCACTTGCCTTAAAGCTCCGTGATGTCACTCGTGGCCGAGAAGAATTAAAAGTTGAGGAGGAATTAACTGATGACTGATTCCTTACTTAAATACCGTGAGCAACATAAGCATCGTTTAAATTATATGCCATGGCTATATTGGACTTTAAAGCCCAAACACCGTGTCTGGGCAGAAGAATGGCAAAAAGAATATCAGGCTTATTTAATGGATATGGAAACAGTCGAGATCGGGGAGAACTGTTTTATTTCACCGTTAGCCCATATTTTTGCCGAGCCGGGTCGGAAAATTAAAATTGGTGACAATTGTTTTATTGCGGCAGATTGTAGTTTGCATGGTCCGCTTGAGATTGGTAACGAAGTTGCTATTAACCACCACTGTATTTTAGATGGTGGTCGAGCTGGTATAAAACTGCACGATCAAGTTCGTATTGCTGCTTATTGTCATCTATATGCCTTTGACCATGGTATGCAACTAGACCGTCCGCTATATCAACAGCCTGTTCGTTCACAGGGAATCGAAATTGAAAAAGATGTTTGGTTAGGCGCGCATGTGGGAGTTAAAGACGGAATTAAAATTGGTAAACACGCTGTAGTTGGTATGAATAGTATGGTGACAAAAGATGTGGAGCCGTACCATATAGTGGGTGGAAACCCAGCAAAATTTATCCGTTTAAGAGAATAATACAGTCTTAAGAATGTAATAAAATGTTTGATCTTTAAACAAAAAAGTGGATTTTAATACATAAACCTTAACATACGGATTTTTATCTATGTTAAGTTAAAGCTAAGTTATAGAAAAATCTCCAAGGCAAATAGACCTGAAGAAGAGAGGCAAAAATGAACCGTGTTATTGCGTGTATTGACTCATCACCTTGTATTAATGCTATTGCAGATGCAGCGGCTTGGGTTGCGAAAGCAACTGGACGAGAGCTTGTGTTATTACAAATTCTAGATTACTACCCAGCAAGTTATCACTTAGGTGAAATAAGTGGTGTAATCGGCTTTGAAAGCAATGCAATGTTGCTTAAAGAGTTGGCTGAATTAGAGCAAAAACAAAGTGAACTCGCTTTGGATTACAGCAATAACTTACTCAGACATATCTCTGATCTAATTAAAGAAAAACACGGAATTACATGCTCCAAAATTAAGGAAAAAGGGGATTTTCTAGAGCAAAGTTTCAATCTCTTGCATGAAAACGATATTGTTATTTTAGGGCGGGTGGGTGAAAGAGCTGCCGAAAAGCATAAACCAATTGGTAGCAATGTCGAAAACTTCATTCGAGGCGCAAATTGCACGGTTCTGACTATTGGTGAAAACTTCAAAGTACCGACACGTTTTATATTTGCTTATGAATATTCTCCTACCTGTCAAAAAATGATGCGCCGTATTGCACAAAGTGATTTATTACGGACTTTACAGTGCCATTTAGTGTATGTGGGCGATCATCCTGAAATATTGAATGAACCAGAACATTTCCTTAAAGAAGCTGGCCTAGATGTAGTCACCGTTTACCGATATGGTGACGTTGCCCAGAATATTCTTGAGTACCAACAAGAACACGGTATTCAGATTATTGTGCTCGGTGCATTTAGCCATAGCAAAATTCATCAGTTCTTCTTGGGAAGTATTGCAACGACCATATTCCGAAACGCGACTGTGCCATTACTTGTGGCTAAATGATGAGATCAGCATATAGTTATCCGCAAATCTTGTGGATAACTATATGGAAAAGCAAGGGTAATAAAAGTAATTATTTGATTATAAATAATAAAATAGAAAAGATGATTTTTTGATCACTATTTGACAATTGCAATCGCGAAGCCGTCATGACCTTTTGAGCCAACCGTTTGTAAAGCTGTACAAGACAGAATTTGCGGATGGTTTTCTAAAGCTTTAAATGTTTCACGAATACCTTCAATACTCGGTTTTTTGTTTTCAGGATTCAAAATATCGCCCGCACGGATGACGTTGTCTAGCACGATAATCGTGCCTGATTTTGAAAACTTAAGGCTGAGTTCTAAATATTCCGGATAACCCTGTTTATCTGCATCAATGAAAATAAAATCGAAAGGCTCAATCGACTGTGGATCTATCGCTGAAAGTATATCGGCAGCACGGCCAGCTTTTAGTTCAACTTTTACAGGAAGATTCGCATGGTCGATATTTTTTTGAGCCATTTCTGCATGTGTATCGCGACCTTCAATGGTAAGCAAATAGCCATCTTCAGGCAGGGCACGTCCTAGCCAAATCGTACTGTAGGCAGCAAAAGTTCCAATTTCTAAAACTCGCTTACACTTATTCATCTGAATAAGCATTTGTAAAAACATGCCTTGGTTTGGAGCAACTGCAAGATGATTTGAAAAGCCGTGTTCGTCGGTATTTTTTAATGCAAAGTCGAGTCGAGGATCTTCGGGAATTAAATGTGAGTCGATATATTCGTCAATGTCTGTCCACAACTGCTGCATAGTCAAATTTACCTGTATATTGATAGGCGTATTTTAAACGTTTATGACTAGAGTGCAAAAATCTTCGGATTAAGAAATTTTGGTTGATTATAGAATGAGCAAATTGACAGTTAATTTAAGACGATTTCTTTATAAGGATAGTTAAAAAATTAAGAATAAAAATCCTCTTATACTTGAGTGTATAAGAGGATTTTTATATTAGAAATTACACATAGAAGTATTACGGGTTAGGTCAGGTCCCCAAGTACGATAGCCTTGAGTATCAATATGGATTTGTCCTGAACTATATAAACCAATACCTAAGTTTAAACTTTGGCCATGTTGGGCCCAGAACTGACATAATTTAAACTTGGTATTTTCAATAAACGCATAGTCTTGCGGTTGTGGAACTTCTGGTCCAATACGGAAATCGATGGCAGAGTTAAACAAATGTTTAGAAGAACTTGCACCACCAGCACATTGGTTTAAAGGTAAGTCACGATAAACCGAAGTCACTTCAAAGTCGGTTAAAACTTTTGCAGCAATTAAATATTTAAAGACGCGTAAGGTCGATAAAGAGTTGTTCCAAAGTTCACGGTTTGGAACAGCATATTCTGAACTGCCACATTTTTGCCAATCGCGAGCTGATCTTAATAATTCAAAACTTGGTACGATGCCAGCAACATCATGACGCGCTAGAAATTTTTCGTATTCGCGTACACGTTCATAATGATCGCCAGTATTTAACCAAGCACGATAAGAAGCAGGCTCAACTTTAGGTGGAATTGGACGTTCGATAATAACGCGTTCTTGAGGAATAAAGATGCGTTTACCACTTGGAGAGGTTTTGCCTGTTGTTGTGTGTTGGGGAGAGCTGGCGCAACCTACCATAACCGCAGGGATTATGCATAGGGGCAGCAGACTCTGCAAAAACTTCCGCATAAGAAAAATCAAAAGCTTAATAAATATTGCGCCTATTTTAATGCAAAACAGTGCACAAATTACGAGGAATTTGCAATGAAATGTTTGAATAGGGTATAAAAAAGATCAGCGGTTGCTGATCTTTTTTTGAAATTATTTTTCTAGATACTGTAACTTATCTGGTTTGCCGTTCCATTCTTCACGGTCAGCAGGTTGATCGCCAATTTGAGTAATGTTAGGCCATTTTTGAGAAAGTTCAGCATTTAACTCAATAAATACTTCCTGACCTTCTGGTAACTCATCTTCAGAGAAAATTGCATTTGCAGGGCATTCTGGTTCACATAATGCGCAGTCAATACATTCATCCGGATTAATCACTAGGAAATTCGGACCTTCGTAAAAACAGTCTACAGGACAAACTTCTACGCAATCTTGGTATTTACATTTAATACAATTTTCAGTGACAACAAAGGTCATGGCGACAGCTACCTAAAAAATATGGTTTCATTTCGAATAGCTTATTTTAGGCAAAAAAGGGGTAAACAAACAATTGCTTTTATTGATATTGTTTATTTATACATATGAAGATAAGTTAAAACTTTGATATTCAAAGGAATGTTCTGGTCTTAAGATTGGTCAGATTGTAAAATTGAGATAAAAATATATTTTTAAAAACAAAAGGTTAAATAAATCTTTTCTGATGGGTTTAAATGTCATTTAGGTCAAGGTATCTATTTGATTAGATACCTTAAATACGGCTCTTGCATTTAAATTCCGCTTTTATGCTGCATTTATAGTTAAAAAATCCTTAAATTATCGGTCTTAAAGCATACAAAGCAAATGAATGTCTTCGGGTTCTAGCTCCCATAATTCCCGATCTGGATGTTTTAATACTGTCGCACCATGTTTTATATAAAAGTCGACTGTACGTTTACTTGGAGTGGCTGAAATATAAAGTTGATGAGCGCCTAATTGCTTGGTCGACTCTTTGGCTGCTTGCATCAGCTTTGCGCCAATACCTTGGCCTTGTTGATCGGCATCGACATAAAAATATTGCAGTAATTTTGCATTGGGATAATCAGCAATGTGTTGATTAGATACGACGCTAATGCCCACTAGCTGTTCAGCCGTATTAAAAGCCCCTACAAATGAAGCACCTTGTTGATAGAGTTCTTTTAATTTTGATGGGTCATTTTCTAAATGATAGGCATCCCAATTTTCAACATCATAAAAACAATCTGTTAATTCGAGTTGATCTTGTTTTTGTATGTAGAGTTGGGTAATCAGTTCACGTCGACTAATTTGTTGCCAAATTAAATCGATCTCTTTGTATTGTAGTGGCCTTAAGAAAATAGAAATTTTATTCTCCTCAAAGTAAGAGCAAACATGCCCATAGACATGTTTGCTCAATCAATAATTATGATTTAAGCGCAGCTTTTAGCTCGTAAAGTTGTTCAAGTGCTTGGCGAGGTGTCAAGTTGTCGACTTCAATTTGCTTAAGTAAGTCTAGGGCAGGTGAAGGCACTTCGATTTCAATCACTTTCTCTATGACTTGAGTATTGGTTTTAGCTTCCGAATCTAAAGTTGCAAACAAATCATCTTGTACACTGGTTTGTAAGTGTTGCTGTTGTTGCTTCTCTAAAATACGTAAACGCTTTTGAGCTTCTTTAATGACATTAGCAGGAATACCCGCTAATTTCGCAACTTGTAAACCATGACTTTGGCTTGCAGGTCCTTGTTGAACTTTATGCAATAAAATCAGGTTGCCATTTAACTCTTGGGCAGTAACGTGGTAGTTATCAATACCTGCTTCACTCCCTAACTCTGTCAATTCGAAATAGTGAGTTGCAAATAAGCACAGACATTTAACACGCTTCGTTAAGTCAACCACGCAAGCCCAAGCTAAAGAAAGACCATCGTAGGTACTCGTTCCGCGGCCAACTTCATCCATTAACACCAAAGACTGATTCGTTGCATGGTGCAAGATTTGTGAAGTTTCAGTCATCTCAACCATAAAGGTCGATTTGCCTGCCGATAAGTCATCGGCTGAACCGATACGGGTAAAAATACGGTCGATTGGGCCAAGTTTGGCAGCTCGTGCCGGAACGTAACTACCGCAGTAAGCAAGCAAACTGATTAATGCGGTTTGACGCATAAAGGTAGACTTACCGCCCATGTTTGGACCGGTAATAATTGCCATACGGTGCTGGGCATCAAGGAACGTATCATTTGGTGTAAAGGGCGCTTTACTTAATGCTTCAACCACAGGGTGACGGCCACCTTGAATTTTGATACCCGTTTCTGGTGTAAATTCAGGGCGTGCCCAGTTGTTTAAACGCGCTTGATGAGCAAAGTTTGCAATTACATCAATTTGTGCGATTGCTGAACTCATCATTTGTAGGTGAGCAATATTTTCACGAAGGTTTTCAAGTAAAGCTTCAAATAACGCTTTTTCACGTGCTAATGCACGAGACTCACTTGATAAAACTTTATCTTCAAAGCTTTTTAGTTCAGGCGTAATGTAACGCTCGGCATTTTTTAATGTTTGACGGCGAATATAATCGGCAGGGGCTTGTTCAGCTTGAGCGCGAGTGAGTTCAATGTAGTAACCACTCACACGGTTATAACCGATTTTTAAGGTATTGATGCCGGTACGTTCACGTTCTTTTATTTCTAAATCAATAAGGAATTGGCCTGCATGATCACGAATTTGGCGTAATTCATCGAGTTCGGCATCGTAACCTTCTGCAATTACATTGCCATCACGAAGTAATACCGGTGGGTTTTCAACAATGGCTGCCATTAAATGCTGGTGTAACGATTTAAAATCACCTAGTTCTTGATCAAGCTGTCCCAATAACTTGGATTTCTTCGCTTGTACAACAGGTGCTAAAGCATTTCTTAAAAATGGAATTTGTGCACAAGCGTGACGAAGCTGAACTAAGTCACGTGGTCGCGCGCTACCAAGCGCAACACGGCTAAGAACACGTTCGATATCACCAATTTCTTTAAGCACTAAACGAACCGGACTTTCATGGTAGCCCTGAATTAACTGTTCAATTGCATCTAAACGGGCATCAAGCAACGCGGTATCACGGACAGGTTGCATGAGTGTACGGCTGAGTAAACGGCCACCCATTGCCGTTTGGCAATCGTTCACCAGTTGGAATAATGATGTGCCGTGTTCAAACAAAGGTTCAATAATTTCTAAATTACGGCGCGTGATTGGGTCGAGCGCAATAAAGTCAGTGCTTTGTTCTAAAAGAATTGAACGAATATGTGGTAACGCCGTTTTTTGGGTTTCTTTGGCATAGTGAATTAAAGCCGCAGCAGCAGCTTTAGCCAAAGGTAACGGGTCTAAACCAAAACCAGAAAGCGTCGATACAGAGAACTGGTCACATAAGGTTTTTTGTGCATTGTTTAAATTAAAATCGACATTTGGGCGCTTGGTTACTGGGCAATCTAAATGCTTTTTAATTTGTTCGATAATATTTGGGTCAACCAGATCTTCATCAATTAAAATTTCACTTGGCATGAGGCGTGCCAGTTCAATTGGAAGTTGTTCCGGTTTGTAGTCTTGTTGTTGAACTTTAAAAATACCCGCACTTAAGTCGAGTAAAGCAAAACCGATCTGGTTTTGATGGATGCATAGCGCCACAAGGTTAGAAGACTGATAACTTGTGAGTAGGGCATCGTCAGTTAATGTACCAGGGGTAAGAATACGAACAACTTTACGCTCAACAGGACCTTTGCCTGTGACTTCACCCACTTGTTCACAAATGGCTACAGTGCGACCTGCTTTTACCAAACGTGCCAGATAACCTTCGGCTGAATGGTAGGGAACGCCCGCCATTGGAATTGGGTTGCCATTTGCTTTACCACGATGGGTTAGGGTAATTCCTAAAAGTTTGGCTGCTAAATGAGCGTCTTCAAAGAACAGTTCGTAAAAGTCGCCCATACGATAAAACAGCAACGCATGTTGATAGTCTTTTTTGACTTTGAGATATTGCTGCATCATTGGAGTGTGGTTAGAGAGATCAGCCATGATTTCAGCGCTATTCATGCGTAAAAAACCCTTAAAAAAACGAAAAATTTACTTTTGGCTAATGAGCCAATTTCAAGTTTTTAAAAAATGAATGTAATTCAAGAAAAGTACAATAACTGGATGAACTTTAGAACCAGCATCCCTAGTATAAAGTGTTTTCAGACCATTCCAGCGGTGCAATGGTAACAAATTTGAGTTATTGAAAAAAAGAGTAGTGAACTATTGAAATAATTGAACATTGTAAAGATGTGTTGAAAACAAAACTTAAGCTTAAAAGACAATTTTCTTGAATATAACTTTAACCTTATAAGAGAGAAGAAACATACATATTAATTTTATGCATAGTTGAATATTCAAATAATTCATTTTATTCATTGTTATAGGTTGGGTATGTTTATAAACGTCGTACCAGCAATCTTATATGTTCGATAGCAAATAAAAACTCGTTTCCAAAACTGATAGGCAAACACAAGAATTTAAAAGCCCAACAGTAAAATAGACCAAGCTCAGGAGTAAAAATATGCCAACCAATTTATTTGATTTAACAGGAAAAATCGCATTAATAACTGGTGCAAGTCGTGGGATTGGTGAAGAAATTGCAAAACTTTTAGCTGAGTATGGCGCACATGTCATTGTCTCGAGTAGAAAAATTGATGATTGCCAAGCGGTTGCCGATCAAATTATTCAGGCAGGTGGCAAGGCAGAAGCGTTTGCATGTCATGTGGGTTCAATGGAGGATATTACGGCTATTTTTGATCATATCCGTTCTAAGCATGGGCGTTTGGATATTCTAGTCAATAATGCTGCAGCAAACCCTTACTATGGCCACATCCTTGATACAGACCTTGCGGCATATAACAAAACGGTTGAGGTCAATATTCGTGGTTATTTCTTTATGTCGATTGAAGCTGGAAAGCTGATGCGAGCTCAAGGCAGCGGTGCGATTGTGAACACCGCTTCTGTGAATGCATTACAACCAGGCGATCGCCAAGCTATTTATTCAATTACCAAAGCAGCCGTGGTGAATATGACGAAAGCGTTTGCCAAAGAATGCGGTCCTTTAGGGATTCGTGTTAATGCCATACTCCCAGGTCTAACAAAAACCAAATTTGCTGGCGCCCTATTTAGCAATGAAGAGGTATATAACCGTTGGTTGCAAGAAATCCCATTACGCCGTCATGCGGAGCCACGTGAAATGGCTGGAACGGTTTTATATCTTGTCTCTGATGCAGCAAGTTATACCAATGGTGAATGTATTGTGGTTGATGGTGGTTTAACCATTTAAGGGCGGGTAGCAATGTACGATCAGTATTCAGATCAAGTGGTCTTAATCACAGGCGCGGCGAGTGGATTTGGTGCACTACTGGCCCAGCAACTGGCAGAACACGGAGCAAAATTAGTCTTGGGAGATCGCAATATCGCAGGGCTGAATGCAGTGGTTGAACCGTTACAACAAGCGGGTATACAAGTAATTTCGCAGGCTTGTGATGTTAGTCTTGAAGCAGAAGTACAGGCATTGGTACAAAGTGCGGTGGATCATTTCGGTAGAATTGATGTCAGTATAAATAATGCGGGTATGAGTCCGCCAATGAAAAGCTTTATTGATACCAATGAGGCAGATCTGGACTTGAGTTTTGCTGTAAATGCCAAAGGCGTATTTTTTGGAATGAAGCATCAAATTCGGCAAATGCTACAACAAGGTGGTGGCGTTATTCTAAATGTTGCTTCTATTGCAGGTTTAGGTGCAGCTCCAAAACTGGCAGCTTATTCGGCAGCAAAACATGCAGTCGTGGGTTTAACCAAAACAGCAGCAGTGGAATATGCAAATAAAGGGATTCGGGTCAATGCAATTTGTCCATTTTATACCACTACACCGATGGTGCTCGACAGTGAACTGAACGCAAAACAAGACTTTCTGGCACAGGCTTCTCCGATGAAGCGTCTTGCCCATCCGAGTGAAGTTGTTGCAATGATGCTGATGATGTGCGCTAAAGAAAATTCATATCTCACAGGTCAAGCCATTGCAATTGATGGTGGTGTTACGGCTTATTAAATACTTATTAAGAACAAAATATTAATAAATCTATTTAGGAAAAAACTATGACAATCAATTTAACCAACCGTGTTGCAATAGTTACAGGTGCCGGTGCAGGCTTAGGACGTGAGCATGCGCTATTACTGGCTCGTTTAGGCGCAAAAGTTGTAGTCAATGATTTAGGCAGTGATGTACATGGCAATGGCGGATCAACTTCAGCTGCACAGAAAGTGGTTGATGAAATCATTGCAGCCGGTGGTGAGGCGATCGCCAATGGTGCTTCAGTCACCGATGCTGAGCAAGTCCAGCGTATGGTCGATGACACTATGGCCCGTTGGGGACGCATTGATATTTTAGTCAATAATGCGGGCATTTTGCGTGATAAAACCTTTAGCAAAATGACGTTGGAAGATTTTCGGCTAGTGATCGATGTGCATTTGATGGGTGCTGTGAACTGCACTAAAGCAGTTTGGGAAATCATGCGCGAGCAGAAATATGGTCGTATTGTCATGACCACATCATCATCGGGTTTATACGGAAACTTTGGTCAGTCTAACTATAGTGCTGCAAAAATGGCTTTAGTAGGATTAATGCAAACATTAGGCTTAGAAGGTGAAAAATATAACATTCGAGTCAATTGTATTGCTCCAACAGCAGCAACCCGAATGCTGGAAGGCTTGTTACCAGAAACCTCACTCGAAGCACTTGCACCAAGTGCAGTTAGTCCAGCGATTGCTGTATTAGTCAGCGAAGAAGCCCCTAATAAAATGATTATTTGTGCAGGGGCCGGAAGTTTTGAAGCTGCACATATTACCTTGACCCAAGGCATTCATTTAGGAACTGGCGATGAGGTAGCGCATAGCTTGGTACAGCATTTAAGTGAGCTTAGTGATCGTACCAATGAAATCGTTCCTACGATGGGCGCAGCGCAAGGCAATTTAGAGTTGCAAAAAGCGGGTTTAAGCGGGGACTAACATGAGCATAGTGACGATTGAGCAACTGTTTGACTTGCAAGATAAAGAACTAGGTGTCTCTAATTGGTTGACCATTGACCAAACCATGATTAATGCTTTTGCGGATGTTACGCGAGATTGGCAATTCATCCATATTGATACCGAAAAAGCCAAGCAAACTCCATTTGGGGGCACGATTGCTCATGGTTTTTTGACTTTATCTTTACTATCGGCCATGGCGGCAGAAGTATTGCCCTCTGTAGAGGGACAAACCTCATCGGTAAACTATGGCATGAATAATTTACGCTTTCTAAGCCCAGTACCGAGTGGACATCGTGTAAGAGGAAGATTTAGCTTAAAACAAATCATAGAAAAAAGAGCGGGAAGCTATCAGTTGACCTTAGGTGTAACAGTTGAAATTGAAAACCACCCCAAACCAGCGCTCGTTGCCGAATGGTTAACGCTGATGAATTTTTAATTGGGAGAACCGTGTGAATAATGAAATGATTCTTTCTCGACAGGATGTCGATTTCTTACTGTTTGATTGGCTTAACATTGAAGCACTCAATCAGCGTCCTCGTTTTGCAGGGCAAGAGCGTAGTGATTATGCGGCAGTATTGAATGTATATGAAGACTTGGCAACTGATCTTTTTGCACCCCACAATAAAAAAAATGATAGCCATGAACCTAGCTTTGATGGTGAGCGTGTAACTGTTAATCCAGAGGTAAGTGTCGCCTTAAAAGCCTTTGCAGATGCAGGTTTGATGAGCACAGCTTTTTCTACTGAATGGAACGGAATGAGTTTACCCAATACCATTGAACGGGCAGGTATGGCTTACCTGATGGGTGCAAATCCGGGTACGACAGGCTACGCTTTTTTAACGATTGGTAATGCAAACTTATTGATGGCTCATGGAGATCCTAAAAAAGTAAAGCCATATATTGATGCCATGATTGCAGGTGACTGCTTTGGTACGATGTGCTTATCTGAACCACAGGCCGGATCTAGTTTGGGAGATATTCGGACACGTGCAGTGCCAACAGCCGACGGACGTTATCGTTTATTTGGCAATAAAATGTGGATTTCAGGTGGTGAGCACGATATTTCAGGCAATATTGTGCATTTGGTTCTAGCCAAAATTCCAGATGAACAAGGGAAGTTACCTGCTGGCGTTCAAGGCATTTCGCTATTTACCGTACCTCGAAAATTAGTTGATGAGCAGGGAAATATAGGTGAGCGCAATGATGTCGCTTTGGCTGGAATCAACCATAAAATGGGCTACCGTGGTACCGTCAACTGTGTATTAAATTTTGGTGAAGGTCGTTATACACCAGAAGGAGAAGCAGGCGCTATTGGTGAGCTTGTGGGTGAAGCTGGCAAAGGGCTTTCTTATATGTTCCATATGATGAATGAGGCCCGAATTTCAGTTGGTCTGGGTGCAGCCGCCTTGGGATATACAGGTTATTTGCATGCACTGGACTATGCAAAAAACCGTTTACAAGGTCGCTCTCGTAGTGAACGTGATCCGAGTTCTTCACAAATTCCAATTATCCAACACGCAGATGTGCGCCGTATGCTCTTGGCACAAAAATCATATGCCTCTGGAGCACTTGCACTTTGTTTGTATGCTGCAAAATTAACAGATGATATTCACTCTCTTGAAGATAGCGAGCAACAGAAAAAGGCACAACTACTCCTCGATTTACTTACCCCTGTGGTAAAAAGCTGGTCATCAGAATGGGGACTCGTGGCCAATGATTTAGCCATTCAAGTACATGGAGGATATGGTTATACCCGTGAATACAATGTAGAGCAGTTCTATCGGGACAACCGACTCAATCCAATTCATGAAGGTACATTTGGCATTCAGGCGATGGATTTACTCGGACGCAAAACACGGATCAACGATGGTCTGGCGATGCACGTTTTGAATGAAAAAATCACAGGAACAATTGCTCAAGCTCAGTCAATAGCAGCATTACAGCGCCATGCCAATACTCTTGCTCAGACTTGGCAACGGGTTCAGGAGGTAACGGCAGCATTACATGCCATTAAAGATATGGATATGCAATTGGCAAACGCTGCCAATTATTTAGAAGCATTTGGACATTTAGTGGTTGGTTGGTTATGGCTAGATCAGGCAATAACCCTTCATGAAAATCTAGCCACTTCATCAGCAACAGATTTTTTAAATGGCAAGTTAGCTGCCTGTGATTATTTTTTTGGTTGGGAAATGCCTAAAATTTACAGTTGGCTCGCTGTTCTTGATCCAATTGAAACTACGCCATTAAATATGCAGGAAGCTTGGTTTTAATCACCAAAATTAATCTCATTTATACTTCATTACGCTGACCATAAGCGTAATGAAGTTATGATTTTTAATAACTTTGGTATAACAGTATTAGATAAACAAACTCAAAGCCATATAGTGAAATATATTGGTTTGGACTTGTTTGTGGAAAGCCCAATTTTATAAAGAAATATGACTCAATTTTTGATGTATGAAATCAATGAGCGCTCTTGTTTTAGTGGGTAAGTAACGGCGATTTGAATACAGTGAGAATAACTGCAAAGGGGCTGCCTTTTGTTCAAACTCAATCTCGACTAGCCGTCCGTCGCTAATGTAGGGTTGGCAAGTTTGTTTTGATAGAATTGCAAAACCGATACCTGCTACAGCAGCTTGTCCTGCCATCTCTCCGCTGTTTACTCGATAATGTCCTTTAACCTTAATGGCCTCGAATTCCCCCTTTTTATTGACAAATTGCCAAGGAGCACCTTTGAGTGCACTGACTGTTGTAATACAGGGTAACTCTTCAAATTGCTCGATACGAGTAGGGGTGCCATAACGCTGAATGAGAGAAGGGGCTGCAACAATCGTGCAAGGGATAGTCACTAGATGACGAGCGATGTAGTCACTGTTATCCATCTGACCGCGGCTAATAATAATCGCTAAATCCAGATCATCTCGTAGAGATTCAAAACCCGACAAATTTGTGACACAGCTGATTTCTAAGTCTGGATACTGACAGGCGAATTCTGCAATCACAGAACCTAGCAGTGCAGGGCCTATTTCATTTGGAATACAAATTCGTAATGGACCTTTAAGCTGCATTTGACGCAACGTTAACTCTGTCTCAGTTTGCTCAAGCGCTTCGAGTAATGGCTTTGCTCTGGTATAGAGTAGCTGCCCTGCCTGAGTGAGTTTCATATGTCGAGTACTACGCTCAATGAGCTGAAGATCGAGTTTTTCTTCTAATTGAGAAATGCAGCGACTCACGTTTGATGTTGGCATTTCAAGCAGTTTCGATGCCCCAACAAAACTTTCTTTTTCAACCACAGCAATGAATACTTTCAGGGTATTAAAATCCAGAGCCGGACGCATTAATTGTCCCATATTTGATAATAATAAAAGCCATTTCTACCATATAATCAATACTATTGATAGCAGTTAAACTCGGACATCTTTTATCTATAGGTTACTGCGATGTCCCTAGCCACACAGACGTTTAATTATAAAGTCCTCATGCGGATAGCCACTGTAATTGCTTTCGTTCAGTTCACGAATGCACTGGAATATATGGTGTTCAATCCTATTTTTGTTTTTATGGCGACAGATTTCGCAGTGCCAGTATCATTCTCAGGTTATGTGTCAGGGATGTATACGCTTGGCGCCGTTCTTTCGGGAATTATTGCTTTTTACTGGATTGATCATTTCAATAAAAAGCGGTTTTTAATTATTAATATGGCGTTACTAGGTCTACTCACATTTTTGACTACCTGCACATCCAGTTTTAGTCTGCTACTTGCACTTCGATTTTGTGCAGGGTTGGTCGGCGGTACCACAATGGGAGTGGGTATAAGTATATTAATAAACAACGCACCGCCTAATTTACGGGGGAAAATGTTAGCGACGGTGATTGCATCATTTTCAATAGTAAGTATTGTCGGAATGCCCACCATATTATTTGTATGCACTCACTATGGATGGCATGTGGCTTTGTGGCTCATAAGTGCATTGTGTGTGTTGGCATTGCCATTAATTGTATCCATTATACCCAAAGACCAAGTCTATTTAGATAAGCTTCGTGCGCTGCCTTTAGATGCAGATACTGTACTGTTCGCCTCTGCTAATGCACTCGTACAGTTTAGTCCTATGCTGATTATTCCTATTTTGGCACCCTTAATGATTCAGAAGTTGGGTGCTTCACAAAATCTATTGCCTTGGCTTTTTTTCAGTGGAGGTGTTATAGGTTTCCTATTTACAAAAATTACAGGGGCATTAACCTCCCGTTTTTCTGCTTTAGTGTTGGCTATAGCTTCAACCATTGTCTTTATACTGAGTTTGCTAATACCAATGCTAGGCTATCAGCATGCAGCGTTATTTATTGGTTTATTTCTCGGTACATCTTACAGCCGTTTGGTGTCATGTTCAGTGCTTACGATTCAGTTTCCTAACGACCAACAACGAGCTGGATTCTCTTCATTACAGACATCCATCATGTATTTGATGACAACCGTTGCATTTTTCTTATCTGCTTTTTTATTGCCTGATCAGGGTATGACGCCACAAAGTGTAAATACGTTACTGGCGATATGTGCAATTTCAGCAGCAGGGTTCCCAATTCTCGTGATTGTTCTGCAAAAGAAACTGGCTAAACGTTTTCATGTCTTTTTATAAGCTCTTGTGGTTTTGTCTGACTATCTCTGTAGAGTTACGTTTAAATCACTGGTAAACTTCACCCATTGTCATTGGGGAGTAGCCATTCCTAGTACCCAGCTAGGAAGACCACGTCAACAAACTTGAGATGAGTATCTCATGGCGTGTTCAGCCACTGTATATACAGTATGAGCTAGGCGAGACCTTTGGCCGCAACGTGCTTTGCTAGTCGGGCGAGGCGTGTTGACGCGCCAATGGTTTCTTATTCGCCCGGCTGGAACTATTCCTATGCTCCTCACTTTTATCTTATTCTTTGTGTCCGCTGCAGCGATTTATCTCGCTTGTGAATATTTCGTCAATGGTATCGAATGGTTCGGTAAGCGCCTTAATCTTGGCGCAACTGCAGTAGGTTCCGTACTCGCAGCTTTCGGTACAGCCTTACCTGAAAGTGCAGTCACTTTCATGGCGGTCGTATTTGGTAATACCCCAGAGCAAAAAGATCTTGGTGTTGGAGCTGCAATGGGTGGCCCATTGGTTCTAGCGACTTTAGGTTATGCCGTAGTCGGTCTGGTATTAATTCTTCATCGTAAAAAGTTAGCTCGAACTTCACATAAAGTACAAGTTGATTACGCCCGTTTAAGCCGAGACCAAGTTTCTTTTCTTGTCATCTTTGTTTTAAAAGTAGCACTTGGTTTAGTCGCATTTGCCATTAAGCCGTGGTTAGGCGTGCTATTTTTAGCAGCTTATGCAGCTTATGTTTGGCGTGAGATTAAGGAAGCTGACACATCTGCCGATGAAGAAGAACTTGAACCTCTCAAGTTTCGTCCAAATACCGCCGAACCATCCCTAGGGTGGGCTGGTCTGCAAGTACTGCTGGCTTTAGTAGTAATTAGTATCGCTTCACATACTTTCGTTGCTCAGCTTGAAGCGATTGGTACAGCATTAAGTTGGCCACCGCATCTGGTTGCTTTGTTGCTTAGTCCGGTTGCGACTGAATTACCCGAAATTATGAATGCGTTGATTTGGGTGCGCCAAGGTAAAGAGCGTTTGGCTTTAGCAAATATTTCTGGTGCCATGATGATTCAGGCCACCATACCAAGTGCACTAGGTATTTTCTTTACGCCGTGGCGCTTTGATACATTGCTATTAGCATCTGGCATTATTACTGCACTAGCCATTGTGTTCCTGTGGAATTTATTCCGCCGTGGTGCAGTCGATGATCGATCATTGGTTGCAGTCAGTGCGCTGTACGGTGTTTTTGCAATTCTTGTTGTGATTTATCTCTAATACACATTTATGAGCTGGACGGTTTTGCAGCCGATCCAGCTATTTTTATGCCTATATGGCAGGTCGGCTTATGCGCTCACGGTGGGTGATAAAGATGACAATACAGAAAATTCTTTAGAATTCGCCTAATTTTTCACGAGTTAGGGACTGTACCTAAGTCGCAGAGGCATGTATCGTTAGATCATGATACTTTAAAATTATAAGGTGTTTAAAAAGCAGTATCGTTCAAGTGACCTAATAGGCTTTACTACTACGATAGAATAATACCTAATATCAAAATAATGATTACAAATAATAAAGGACGAAAATATTACGCTTTATTGGTAAACATTGAAATGGAGTATCAATGACCAAGTTGGGGGTCTTTGAAGAAATATTTTACGGTTGATTTATTTATGATAGCTTCGTCTTACTTTAAAAAACGCAAAAAAAATTACCGTACTGTAAAGGACCAACAGCTTACAATTGCAGCCAAAGCCAATATCTTCATTTGTATTATTTTTTGTTTGTTTTGGACCATTTATTTTGCATTTGCAAACCTATGGCTCATTGTTTACATAGATATTACTTTCACATTAATTTCTATATTTAGTCTTTTTCTCATTTATATAAACCGGATTTCAGCGGGCATACTTTTATCGCAAATGGTTTTACTGGTTTTTCCGGTCATCTTTTGCTTATTTTTTGATATTGCTACACCTCATCGCCCTCAAGTCGCTCACTTGTTTTTACCAGCCGGAGCAATATTGGGGTATTTAAATTACCGCAGAGACCCAAGCTTTTTACAAATCATTTTAATTTTATTGTCGATTGGGTGTTTTATATTTTTTAGTGGTACCTCTTTTACGCTTAATAGCGCAGTAGCTTTGTCGGATGATATCCGTAATCATGGTGGGTGGATTGCAACTGGTGTGGCTACTCTCATGATTTGTATATCAATTTATACCATGCAATTAGAGATACAAATCGAAAATAGCATGGTACATGACTTACGTTCGGCACTTGCTAAAGAACAGTTTGAACTTTTTTATCAACCGCAAATCAATTCATCTGAAACGCTAATAGGTGCTGAAGCCCTGTTAAGATGGCACCATCCAACTTTAGGATATATACCTACTCAAGACTTTATTCCGGCAGCACAAACGTTTGGGTTAATGCCAGAGATAGGAGAATGGGTATTAGTTGAAGCCTGCAAAGTTTTGCAAGACTGGAGCAAAAAAGAAGAAACTAAAGATCTTACACTTTCAATTAATATTAGCGCCGATCATTTTATGCAGCCGCTTTTTGAGCAAACCGTGATAGGTATGGTTCAAAAATATGACATAAATCCATCTCGGCTCATTTTAGAAATTACTGAAAATATTGCCTTAAATAATTGTGCAAGCATGATCGAAAAAATGAATTTCTTGTCTAGACATGGCATTCAGCTTTCACTTGATGATTTTGGTACAGGGTATTCATCTTTAAGCTATTTACAAAAAATGCCTATGAGTCAAATCAAGATTGATCGAAGTTTTGTACAAGCTGCTTTGGATGATAAGCGTAGCAACAAACTGGTCACAGGTATTATTAAAATCGGTTTAGACTTAAACCTTCGTGTGCTTGTAGAAGGAATAGAAACGACTGAACAATTTAACGCTTTTAAAAGTAATGGCTGTACTGAATTTCAAGGCTATTTATGGGGTTGTCCAATGCCTTTAAATGACTTTATTAAACAGTTGCCATATTTTCATAAGTAGTTGAAAAATTAATTAATAGAAAGTATAGAAGATAAAGGTATATTATTTTATTAATGATAAAAGTCATGCAATCCAATGTTATATGAGCTTTTTTATATTACAAAATTAAAAAAAGCTTAAAGCAAAACAAAAAATGGTCATTTATTAACTTAATTTTAATAAATAATTAACAATAGTTACTTGTTGTTACATAAGATTACAAGTTGAAATATAACTTGAAGCATACTTACTTTGAAAGACACCTAATACGGCTTCAAAGATAAGGAAAAAACCTTAATGCCACAATACTTAGCTATTGCAGAAAGTGTGTATAGGAAAGTTAAAGAAGTTGAGCTTTTTTCAGATGACACTATTGAAAATCTTAATAATTTAATGATTTTTATACGTAAAGAGATCACGGGGAGTATATTCAAATTAAAGTATAACTACATTGATTTCGAAGAAGCTTTAACAAAACCCTTAAGTGAATGTAAAGTAAAAATAGATGTTAGCCTTATTCCACACCATAGTATGGAAGACGAATATATTTTATGGCTAGCTGGATTTGTTGAAAAAATTACGGAAGGTGGGCCCAAAGCGCCACCACCAATTAAGAGATATATTCCTGAATTTATTAGCCTCGAATCAGAACTAGATTTTTTAACTGTTCCAAAGGAAAAGGTTTTGAATAAGGGCGAAGAAATTACCGACTATTTTAATTCAGAAGCATTTACCAAAACTGTGAAAAAGTAATGGTTGAGTGTATTTATAAAAACCGTCTAATCGCGGTTTTTTATTGGGTTAAAAACGAATAAGTAAGCCTATTTTTGCTTAGTAAACTTTACACTCCAGTACAGATCATCTATTGATACGTGTTATACATTTATGTATTACTTTAAATTCCAGTACTACAATAAAAAGGAATTTATTATGAAGTACATTAAGTATATTTTCGCCGCATTAGTCATCGCGCTTTCTTCTCCAACCTTTGCAAAAGGCCACGCTTACCACGGCTCACATCATGGTTATGGACATGCTTATCACGGCAGTCATTATGGTAAAGCTTATGCTTATCGTGGTAATCATCATGGTAAGGGCTACTATCATAATAAAGCCCATGGCGATCATGGGTCTGATATGCATAGCCACGGACGTGGTCATATGTAATTCAACTCACTACAAAAAATCCCGCAATAGGCTGCGGGATTTTTTATGGCTTGATCTCACCACTTTATAAACTCCAATTTAACAATATCTTATTCATTATTTATCCTTACTTTTTAATGCGTTATTTTAAAGCAAATGTCATTTTGTGTGCTTGACGGCAAGAGTCTCGGATAATATCCTTTCTGGACTGGCCTACATTGCCAGGTGGTTTTGACAGACCACTTAGGACCGCATCAGATTTATTCCTTTCTGAGGGATAGTTCTATGTGTACTTCTCGTTCCCTCCCGTAGCGGTAGGACGGGAGAGGGACACATTCGTGTGTGCTGGAGTCCTACCAGTCTGTCAACCCTTTCTCGTTCTGCCACCATAATTTTAATGTCTGGCAGAACTCCCAATAAAAAGGAGTTGGCTTTGCACATCCATTATTTCTTGGCAGCCCATGCCAAAAGCTATAACGACACAGCTTAAAAATTAAAGCAGCTTGAGCGCCCTCAGGTTTTCAGGCCGTAAGTCATTTTTACTTAAAACTTAGCAACAAAAGAACTTGAGATGTGCCAAGCACAGTCTTTACGGCTTTGCTATGCCTTTTTTCTCCCAAAAAAGTATCTCGTTTAGAAACAACAAGAATTTATAACGGTAAAACTATGCCAAATTATTTAGAAATCTCTTCCAAAAAACTACACATTATTCGAACGGCTATTGGTCTATTTACAGCCTATGGGTTTCATACAGCAGGTGTAGACCTGATTGCAAAACAGTGCGAAGTACCCAAGGCGACGCTATATAACTATTTTCGTTCAAAAGAAGGGCTGATTGAAATGTGTATCGCCTTTCAAAAAAGTTTACTCAAAGAAGAAGTACTCGCCATTATTTACTCAAGCCATTACCGCACGCCCATTGATAAGCTCAAAGAAATCGTAGTTTTACATGTTAACTCTAACAGCCTGTACCACTTATTACTTAAGGCTTTTTTTGAAATTAAAGTGACTTACCCGCAGGCTTACCGTATGGCAGTTGAGTATAGAAAATGGCTGACCTGTGAAATTTTTGAACTGATTTTTAGCTTAGAAATGAGTGTATTAAAACCCGAGGCCGACATGGTTTTAAACTTAATAGATGGCTTAATGTTTGAGTTTTTAAGTACAGATAGTGTGGAAAACAGGGATATGGCGATGGACTGCTTTTTTAAACCTATTTGTTTGAAGTAAACAAGTTATTTAAATAAAGGGGAATATGGTTTGCTTGATTGTTATGAGATGAGCAGACCATAGACGCCGTGAGATGAGGTGTGTTATTTTATTTACGCTAATCGTAAATCGATTACGTATATCGTAAAAATGGAATTAATTTAAAGCGCGTCATGGAGAAGGGAATACCATGAAAGAAGTTGCATTAAGTGATTTGATCAATCAGCAGAAAGTTGGGCGTTATCAAAAATTTATTTTGGTCACCTGTTTATTGCTGATGATTATGGATGGTTATGACATTCAGTCCATGGCTTACGCTGCTCCAATGATTATAGAAGAGTGGGGCGTTCAAAAAACCATGCTCGGCGTTGTGTTTAGCGCAAGCTTATTTGGTTTATTTGTCGGATCATTTTTATTAAGTTCACTTTCTGATCGGTTTGGCCGCCGTCCCATACTGCTCATCTCGACCTTTATGTTCTCGATATTAATGTTGTTAACACCACATGTAGGCAATATCGAGCAATTGACCGTAATTCGCTTTATTACAGGAGTTTTTTTAGGCGGTATCATGCCAAATGTGATGGCTTATAGCTCCGAAATTGTTCCATATAAATCTCGTATTTTTACCATGATGGTTATATCTTGTGGCTATACGGTTGGGGCAATGCTAGGGGGCGGTATATCAGCCTTATTGGTTCCTTGGGGCGGTTGGCAGTCGATTTTTTATTTTGGCGGAATTATCCCTTTAATTATTTTCTTTATTACATTCTTTAAAATGCCAGAGTCTTTATATTTTTTGAGTGAAGACAACAAAAACACTCCTAAAATTTTGTTTTGGTTAAAGAAGTTTTATCCCGCATTAACGTTTAATTCAGAAATAAAAATCATTAATAACACTGAAGTTGAGGTTAAAAAGTCGCCGTTAGAGTTGTTTAAAAATAAGCGTGCATTTTTTACCTATTCCATCTGGATCATCAGTATTTTAAACATGATCAGCCTTTATTTCCTGTCGAACTGGCTACCGACTTTGGCCAAAGAGTCAGGACTTTCATTGAATCAGGCATTAATGATCGGATCCACCCTACAATTAGGCGGTACGATTGGTAGTGTGGTGATGGGCCTTAAAATTGATAAGACTGGATTTTATAAAGTATTAATTCCTGTTTTTTTGGTCGCAGTAATTAGTGTTGCTTTAATTGGCTATGCTGTTAGTCATATCTTTTTATTGTTTATTATTATATTTATTGCTGGCTTTGCCATTGTTGGTGGACAACCTGCCATTAATGCTCTTTCTGCCAGTTATTACCCAGTTTCACTTCGTACTACAGGGGTGGGTTGGAGTATCGGAATTGCCCGTTTGGGTTCGGTTATTGGGCCGTTATTTGGTGGGTATCTCTCTCAATTTTTGGTCATTACCCATTTATTTGTGATTGCTGCAATACCTTCGTTATTCGTGATTATCACACTGATCATTCAGGCTAAATACCGATCATAACACTGTCTACTACATAATTTTTACATCACATATAGACCGTATTTATGATCGGTGAGTAGCTACAGGGCGTTGGTCAAAAGCTACTTTATGAATTATTTAACTCGGTACCATGTTTGGTTTCGACCAATTGCAGAAATACCAATATAGCCACGCGCAGTAAGTTTTTCGCCATCTGGTGATAAAGTTACGCTAAAGCGATAGGTTGTGTCTGACTGTGGGTCAAGAATAGACCCTTTGTCATATTTGTTTTGACCAACATTTTTTAAATTTTTGACAATGGTTAAACCAATTAAAGATTTGTTTTTATAAGTACCTTCACACATCGTACATTTGTTGGCTTCGCTTGGAACAAGGATTTTTTCAATATTCGCAGAGAGAAGACCGTTTTTGTCTTCGCTAAATCTGACTAGTGCTCTAGGTTGATGGGTTTCATCATCAATTGTTTTCCAAACAGTGCCATTAAGTTTGTCCGAAGCAAAGGAATGAATCGAATAAAAGCTAAGTAAAATTAATAATAAATATTTTTTCATATCAATGGATTCTCGATTTAAAAGTGGATGATTTTAGTCGCTAGAATTATTCATTTTAAATTTAACTTCACAGTTTTCTTAGTATTCAATCTATAAGCTAAACAATATGTAAAGTTATATTATATCGGAGCTTATATTATTTTAATGCCTTTTTTTATGCAATTGCGATAATGGACAGAATTATTCGGTTTTTGGAAGTTGTTGTTGGGGAGTATTTATTATGAAGTAGGAATGTAGACTTAGAAATCCTTTGCATTATAAGTAGAAAAGATGATTTAGAATGATATTCCTTTCAGTTATTCAATTCTTTCAAACTCTATTTTTAATATATTTTCTATATTCTAATGGATTCATATTTAAGATCTTTGTAAAAGCTTTCCTAAAAGCAGTATCTTCACTGTAGCCACAATTTTGTGCGATTGTCTTAATAGATAAGCTATTGTTTTCTAATAAATAACATGCTTTTTCTATTTTAAATCGAGTAATTAAATCTTTGGGACTTTCATTCGTTAATTTCTTAACTTTTCTATAAAGCGTTCTTTCGCTTATATTTAATTTTTCTGCTAGTTCTTCAAGTGAAATATTCGGATTAGTATATTTAACAAACTCTTCAATTTTCATGAGCAAAGGATCAACTGAACTCGTAAAACCTTCAGGCACATATATTTGCTGAGATACGGGCTGTGCTCCTGCAACTGCTAAATCTGAGGTTGCTTTAGCGACTTCTGGTCCTGCAAATTGACTAACAATATAAAGTACGAGTTCAATCCAAGAGAGCGGACCACCAGTTGTAATAATATTTTTATCTTTTTCGAAGGTTTTGCCCCAACTTAATTTCCCATGGGGAAATCTTTTTTGAAAGGTATGATACAACCACCATGTGGTTGCATAGTTCTTCCTATTTAATAAGCCTGCATCTCCAAGTACGAAGGTTCCAGCACAAACGCCACATATAATTGTTTTTTTGATATTTTCGTTTTGAAGCCACTCTAATACTGCTTTATATTCTGAAGGCATAATAGGAGTTTGCTCATCGCTCAGCATCATTCCCGGTACGATAATTAAATCACTATTTATTGCTTCTTCTATCGAAAGATCTACATCTATCATTTTATTTTGTGCATTTACGACAGGCTTACCATCAATACTTACGAGCTCAACTTTAAACTCATTAATCTCACTTAAGTTTTTTAAATTCAATAAGTTTTTACTTTTTATAATATTGTTAGCAATCCAGAAAATATCATTAATTCCAGCTATGGCTGAATAAATACAAAACTGAGGCACATAGATTAAGATTTTCATAAGATGAACTTATATAATTTGGCTGATTTTACATGAATGTTGTCTTATAAGACATCTATCCCATAAATTCAAACCTACTATACTTTTAAAAAGTTGAATAGTTATAGGAATGAATGATGATGAAAAATAATAAAGTTAAAAATTTAACTTACCGTTTAATTCTATCTGCATTAACGCTATCTCCATTTGTAATTCAAAATGCTCATGCAGCAGTTAAAAATATTGTTTTAGTGCATGGTGCTTTTGCTGATGGGTCGAGTTGGAATGCAGTTTCAAGTCGATTGCAATCGCTTGGATACCATGTTACTTCCGTTCAAAACCCATTAACTTCTTTAGATGCAGATGTTGATGCAACAAAAAAAGTTTTAGAAAGACAAAAAGGTGATGTACTTCTTGTTGGTCATTCTTGGGGTGGCGTGGTTGTAACAGAAGCAGGTAATGCATCAAATGTGAAAGGCATAGTTTATTTATCAGCGTTAGTACCAGATAGTAATGAATCGGCATCTGATTTACTTACGCGCTTAAAGTCTCCAATGGAAGGGATGGAGCCTGATAAAAATGGTTTGATTTGGTTAGATGACGCTAAAACGTTTCAACATGTAATGGCCAACGATATATCGGAAAAGCAAGCTAAATTACTTGCATCTGTTCAACAGCCTATCTCTGCTAAAGCATTCACGCAAAAAATTTCTGAAGCTGCGTGGCGTGTAAAGCCTACGTGGTATCTCATGACAACTCACGATAATGCATTGAGTCCGCGAACACAGGAATTGATTTCTAAACAGACTCACTCCAGTGTAATCCGAGTTAACTCTAGTCATTTATCTCTGATTTCTCATCCAGATCAAGTTTCCAAACTTATTGATAAAGCAGCTAAAAGTTTTAAATAGTAATTCCTTATTAGGCGATATTTATGAAAATTTTACATATTGATTCGAGTATTCTTGGCGAACAATCTATATCTCGAAAACTGGCAGCTAGTTTTATAGAACGGTTGAATAAAGCAGATCATCAAAATGAAATTACTTATAGAGATATTGTTAAAGACCCTATAAATCATTTAACAGGAGAAATCGCAGCAGGTTTTAGAAACTTAAATATAAATATTTCTGATGAAAATGTAGTTAAGGAACATCAGCTTTCCGATGAGTTGGTTGCCGAGTTCTTAAATAGTGAACTCATTATAATCTCAGCCCCTATGTATAACTTTTCTATTCCCACTCAGTTAAAAGCGTGGTTTGACCGAATTGCATAGGTTGGGAAAACATTTAAATATACGGAAAATGGCCCTGTAGGCTTATCAGAGGGGCGTAAAGTAGTAATTTTATCAGCAAGAGGAGGATTCTATTCAAAAGAGCCTCTCTCTCATATGGACTTCCAAGAAAAATACATCACAGCTTTTTTCAATTTTTTAGGCATTAAAGATATTTACTTTGTTAGAGCAGAGGGAACATCAAAAGCCCCAGCCATTAAAGATATTGAAATTCAAAAAGCTTTGTCGAGTATTGATGAAGTAAGTAACAACTTAAGTAAAAGAGAAGAGTGATTATGCTTTCATGTATTACGTTAACTTATAAAGTTTCTGGTGAGATCATTCGTAATCATCTTGAAAGTCACAAAGCATGGTTGAAGGAAAATATTGATTTGGGTCATTTCATCTTGGCTGGACCCATCGAGAATGAAAACGCTGGTTTTATTTTAAGTACAATCGTTAATGAAGACCATCTTCAAGATGTTCTTAAGCGTGATCCATTTGTTGAATTTGATTTGGTCGGAATTGAAGTAAAGAAATTACCTTCCATCATTAAAAATAAAAATTTTCTATTCTGATTGTCTTAAGTTAATAATTTATTTATCTATTTGATAAATAAATTATTAACTTAAGACAATTTTTACAAATACAGCTTAATAAGACACGATAGATTAAACTTTGTTAGGCTGCACCAAAGAATAATTTTAATTTTTTAGTATCTATTGAATGCATGTATCAAATAGCTTTATCCCTCATCTGGTGGAGGGGAAAAGATGACTTAAGAAAAATAAAAACATCGAATAATTTTTAAACTAAATAAATTACGTTTAATTCATCACAAATTATAAGAATAATATGAAAATCATGTGATTATTATCGATTGACAGTAGGCGATATTAAGTTTTATAACTTAATGACCCTGAAACTGTTTCTTTAGTAAAACAGAATAATGACAATATAAAGATGAGTAGAAAATAGAACAAAAAAAGATAAGGAGAAGAAATGAAAGTCATTAAGTACGCCTTATTTTCCCTTATGGGAATGCTGATAATAAATAGCGCACATGCTGGAAATGCATCTACCTCATTAAAAGTGAGTTTAACCATTGTAGACACTTGCGAAGTTTCAACCCAAGGAAATCTAGATTTTGGTACAGTTGTACGTGCGCAGCCAGTTTCAGCCACAAGAACCGATGTCTCTGTCCAATGCAGCAAAAATACACCGTATCAAGTCGCCGTCACCTCAGACAATAACTTTGAGCTTAAGTCTGCTGCAAGCACAGCATCTGTGGCATATGTGTTGTATCAGGATGCTGGACATACTCAAATTTGGGGCGGGGCAGGAAGTAAAATACACTCAGGTATTGCAACGGGAATGAAAGAAAATATTCCTATACATGGGGTAATTACATCAAGTACCAATGTTCAGGCTACAAAGTATGAGGATTGGGTACGTGTGAATGTTGTTTATTAATTGCAGCTCGGCAAAGTGTTATAAAAACCTTGAGAGCTGCATCATAAATGGTTTTATTTATGGGTAAGCCATTGAATTGAGGAATCAAACAGCTTTAAACCATCGTCAGATAGATTGGTAAAGGTGTCATTGTTAAGGAAGAACATAAGACGCTTTGCAGGCGCTAAAGATTCATAATCCATTGTTGCACCTTTCTCATATCCCCAAATGGCTACTTTTTCAGGTTGACCATAAATCGTTGCAATAATGGTGGCACCTAAACCGGGCTTGCCCCAACTCATAGGCGCTTGAGCCTTATATACATTGCGAGTTCCAGCAGGAAGCTGTGCAGAGAGGGGATGCGGTGCATTGACTAGCCACAAATAACGTTCTTTCTCGACTTCGCCAAAATCGGTATTAATACGTTTACCGGTCATAGCCAAATCATCAAGGTAGTCGTTTTCCCATGTCATGATTGGAAGGGGAAGTTGACGCCAACCAGATTGAAGGTTTTTAGAAGCAACAGTAGAAGAGATAATGACTAAATCTGTGTTCTTTAAACTGTTTGGTGAAACAGATTGATCTAACACCTCAACTTGATAGCCCTTGCTTTGCAAGTATTTTTGAATGGCAATATCTGTACTCGCCGAGGCACCTTTAACTTGAGAGATCAAGGCAATTCGCGTTTGAGCATAAACAGCAGAGCTAAACAATGTGCCAATCAACACTACGATAGAAAGAAGCTTTTTCATATTGATTTCAAAAGAGCAGCGATTTAGGCACTGCTCTAATCCCATGTTTTAAAATTTAAAGGTTGCACGTAATACCGCTTGGCGAGAATCACCTTGAGACACGGCCAAATTATTTACACTGGCTGTGTAGTAGGTTTTGTCAAAGATATTATTTAAATTAAATTGGAACGTAACTGCTTGTTTGGCAATGGTCGTGTCATAACTGACAAAAGCATTGGCAAGGGTATAGTCAGGTAGGTCAAAGGTGTTTTTTACGTCTCCAGCTCGTTTGCCAACATAATTACCGCTTATACCAAAACGTAAATTACCGTTGTAAAGTTCGCCATAGTTATACGCTAGTGCCAAAGATGCAGTATTTTTCGCTACATTATTTAAGCGATTGCCTTCAAGGCCAGTTTCATCCTTAGTAACTTTAGCATCTGTATAGGCATAGGTAAGGGTCGCATCAAGCTGATCGGTCACACGTCCTGTCAGGTCGAGTTCAGCACCTTTAGAACGAACTGCTCCGGTAGTACGTAATTCCGTTTCTTGACCAGGTTTAGTGATTGCTACTAAAACATTACGTTTTTTAATGTCGTAGAATGCAACGTTGGCTTTAATACGGTCATTTAGCTCATATTTTGCACCCACTTCATAAGACTTGGCTTGTTCCGGTTGTACATCAGAGTTAATAACCGCATCACCTAATGGAGCAATTGTAGAATTCGGCTTAAGTGACTCGGTATAACTACCATAGAATGAAAGCTGGTCATTCCATTTATAAACTAAACCTGCATGTGGAAGCCAAGCATCATCATTGGTGTTGGTGTTTTCTTTAAACGGTCTGCCACGGCCAGCAGTTTGCTGGTAGTTCAGGTAACGTCCACCAAGCACTGCAATCCATTTTTCATTTAGGTGAATTGCATCTTGTACATAAAAACCATAGGTATGCAGTTTATCGGTTTGATCACTATCTGATGCAACAACGTTTTGAGATGGCTCAACAGTTCCAAAACTTGGATTTAAATAATCTAAAGTTGAGGTATTGCCACGAACCATATCTGGACGGAAATACTTACGGTATTCGATGTCTGAACCGAATTGAATATCATGCTTTAAACCAAACAGATTGGTTGAACCATTGATATAGGCTTGAGCATTACTATCTACGCTTTGTGCATTTAAAGTCGCATCGGTACGGCGTGTCACCGTGTGATTAGCAGTATCTAATGAAAGTACACGTAACTGGTTGGCATCATAAGTTTCGTAGTTGTAGGTATAACCAAAGTGAGCTGACCAGTTATCATTAATTTGGTGGTCAATTAACAACTGCGCCAAATGATCTTCGCCTTTCATTTGGTTAAACGCTTCATCTAGACGTTGGTATTTAGAGATCGGTAGGGCTTTGTTGGTTTTCGGGTCAAAAACGGTAGAACGGTCAAAAGGTACATCAAAGTGACGATATTGATAACTCAGGTTCACTTTAGTTTGACCATTATCCCATGCTACAGACGGAGCAATTAAAGTCTGTTTGAGATTACCAAAATTACGCCAATAGTCGGCGTCAGAATGATCGGCAATAAAGCGATAAGCAAAGTTACTGTCACCAATTGCACCCGTAGTATCTATGCTTGCACCTAAACCATTTTTACCTGCTGCAAAGCTTGAGCCGTAAACGGAAAGTTCACTTTTCTGAGTCGTCTCAGGTTTCTTTGTAATGACATTGACCACACCACCCGGGTCCATAATGCCATAGAACAATGAAGATGGACCTTTTAAGACTTCAACTTGTTCAACGGCCGCATTCATGGTTCGGCCTTGCACAATTGGCATACCATTTACGGTAATTGAACCGTCACGGTTATCACCAAAGCCGCGTTTCATTACGGTGTCTTGTGTACCCCCTAAAGTATTACCCTGCGTAATGCCGCTGACTTGGGTCAGTGCATTGTCCAAGTTCGCAGGTAAATAATCTTTCATGTATTGCTTCGATACAACGTTTACAGTTTGCGGGCTTTCTAGATTTTTTTGTTTGCCTCTTAGCGTCGACGCCGTTTGTGTTGCGATATAACTTGAGTCTGCTTCAGCCTGAACCTTAATCGTTTCTAGTTGTGCCGGTTGAATCGCGCTTGTTTCTGCCCAAGACATCATTGGAATGAGGGATAAGAGTAAGGGGCTACTATGTTTTAAAATTTCAACAGTAATTAAATTTTTACGCGGGGAGAAAGCAAACATAAGTATACCTAAGTGATATAAAAATCGTGAAAGGCTAAAAAAGAGCGACTATTCAAGCGAACAAACAAGAGTGCTGACTAGACTCAAAAAAAGTGAGTAAAGTATATATAAATGAGACTCATTTGCAATGGTTTGGAGTGAATAAAGGGGTGGGAAAAATTAATAATAATTTAACTTTTTAATTAGATTATCTTTTTACTGTCAGATCATGCAGGTTTTATTACCGGCCAAGTTCTCAATGTGGATGGTGGTGGAAGCTTATAGATAATCGTAACAATACTTAGGTACTGAAAATTTAAACTTCATCTTGCCTAATTTTTGAAAAAGATAGGAAGGTTCATAGAAAAACCACATCCTATGAAAGGTATAACTTTATAATGTTGATTCATTCTAAATGGCAGACGTAATCAATCACTTCATCTGTAATAATTTTAAATTTACTATTTTCTGGAACCTTAAAAGATTCACCACTTGAATAGATTTTAGTCTCCGGATCATCGCCAATTTGAACACTGCATTTACCCGAAATGATCTCAATGCGTTCCGAAACGTGGGTTTTAAAAGTTAAAGCTTTTTCTGTTGGAAGAATCACCCCTAAGGTCTTTTTTGTACCATCTTCAAGTTCAATAACATGACTAATGGAGTGTCCCTCGTAATGAACATTCGCTTTTTTTTTATAGAAACAGCATCAAATTGATTTGGCATTTTTCTTGTCTCTTTTATTGTACCGAATATGTACAAGATAATAATAAAAGCTCATCTCAACTTTCAAGCTTTAAAAATAGATTGTTAGATGGACACTAGAAATAAATGCATTTCGAATATAAGGGGCTTTGTTGCATAAAGCCTTTGACGGCAGAGTTTTCCTAAGTTGCTAAAATTTAGGTTACAACTTGGGTATGAGGTCTGCCTAATTCTGTAAATTTATTTAATACGGCTACGCGTGCATGGATCTCATTCACTTGGCTGTCAAAATTCCTAGCACTGAGTTTATCGCCTAATAACTTGATGCAATGCATCTTAGTTTCAACCAAACTTCGCCGATGATAGCCTGACCATTTTTTCCATAGTGTGCTGCCTAAACGTTTAACTGTTCGAAGTAATTCATTTCGCTCTAGCGAGCTGATCTTTGTATCTTTCCATGGTTTCGCATTTTTTCTAGGTGGAATCACCGCATGCGCTTGCCTA
>NZ_JEXX01000019.1:0-74666 GCF_000582055.1 Acinetobacter sp. 766875
CGCTAGAGCGAAATGAATTACTTCGAACAGTTAAACGTTTAGGCAGCACACTATGGAAAAAATGGTCAGGCTATCATCGGCGAAGTTTGGTTGAAACTAAGATGCATTGCATCAAGTTATTAGGCGATAAACTCAGTGCTAGGAATTTTGACAGCCAAGTGAATGAGATCCATGCACGCGTAGCCGTATTAAATAAATTTACAGAATTAGGCAGACCTCATACCCAAGTTGTAACCTAAATTTTAGCAACTTAGGAAAACTCTGCCGTCAAAGGCTTTATGCAACAAAGCCATTAACTTCTAAAGGAGCTACGTTCCAGATATCTAATAAACGCCAAATTGCATTATCAATCTCTTGCCACTCTTCCCAATTATTTACATTTGTTTCCCATTTAACCCATACTCCACCATATTTATTAGGTTCATAACTATTTCCACGAATTTGAACAAACCGATTATCAACTGTATTTTCCAAAGTAAAAACTTCTAAAAGCACTCCAGTAACATCCTTATTTTTTGAATATCCATAACAAAGAAAAGCGTTATCAGATATATTCCTTTTATAACAATCCAAACCATTTTTTTTGAACTTAGATTCAAGATCTACATATTTAGAATTAAAATTATTTAGCATTATTTTATGAGTATCTAATTTCTGCTCTCGCATATCTATAGTTAGACCTTCAATCTTAACTCGCACTTGATCTTTATGATCTGGCACATACCCATCTGTAGCCTGAAAACTTGAGTTTCTTAAAATTAAATTAAATTGTAATTGCCGATTTGAATCAGGCATTGGTAAACTATCTATCTCTTTTTGAGTGATTGAAGCAAATTTTTCAGGTATATAATTTATTGGAAACTGTCCTAAATAATGCTCTCTTTCTGGGCGATAAAATTCTGAATCAAATTGATCAGGAATATGTATTCTACGCTCTCCTAATTTTGCTTTAACAATTAAATTATTATTTTGTTTCCATATAACAATATCCCCTTCTTGAGGTATATTAGATTTTTCTTTATTCATACATCCCCCTAAAAATAAAAAGCTCACAGTTAATATGATTCTCTTCAAACATACCATTCATCACACCAATCTTATCAATACCTACAAACCAATTTAAAATAAAAACCTCCAATATAAATTTATTAAAAATAATTAAATTTCCTCATTAAACTAATTAAATTCAAAATAACAAAGAACGAAATTACAATCTCCACATAAAACAATCCTCACAATATTAATAAGAATAAATTTAAATTAAGGCAATTACTTTGAATACAAAAGCACCAATTTCATCAAATTTTAAAATAATTTCTATATTTATTTTTCATATAATATTTTTCTTGGCCTTATTTTCTCTACTTCATTAAACAAATTAAATGTTTGATTCATATAATTTACAACACCAGATATTTGTTCAATATAATGCATAAGCTCAGGAGTTTTTTCTGCTTGAATTAACTTAACCGTTCGTGATGGATCAAAACCATCAAACTGGCAGTAAAATAAAGGGTCACCACGTTTTAATATTAAATCCTTTGATGTGTCGTGCCATTCAAATGCCCACATTAATGGTCTAGGCCAAATATGAATTGGGAAACGCCCACCAAAAATAGTTCCAGGTAAGGGATTTTTACGATAATGTGCAAATGCATCGAGTTGAGTTAAATACACGACTTCATCAGCTATAAAACAGTAAGGCAATTTAAGCTGAAGAATTGGCACTTGGGGTGTCCGCCATTCATTTTCATTTACCAACGTTAGCAACTCGCGTAATTTATTGGATCGAACAGGTGACTGATCGCCTAATACATTAACTAAAGTCGGTTTTCCGTTTGCATCTCGGGCAAATCTTAAATGAAAATCAAAAGGACAATTCACTACGAAGTAGCGACTTTCAAGTTGTAATACCGCAGGACAGCGACTCGCTGACTTCGCATGCTTGGTTTCAGATTTTGAACGCATTCGATAAGGTGGTTCATAAAGTAATGCAGACTTATCATCTACCAGAAACCAACCTACCTGGATTACGCCTTCCCCTATGATCTTGTCTTGATCATCAATTGTAAAATTAAGAAACATTAAGAATTTATATTTTCATTTTAAACACATTATCTTAACACTAAATATACAAAACTGTCTGTATATTTCTAGCGCAACAGAATGATAAATATCAAGAAAATTATGCTTTGATAAGCGCTCTTTGTTCACTTATCTTTTTTTATTATTAAATCTTAAAAAATCAAAGAATCTGTATTACATTCAATTTACTGAAACTCACCATAGTCAGAAAACAATATGTTAAAAATTTTAGGGCGCGATAACTCAATTAACGTTCGCAAAGTCTTATGGCTATGTGAAGAATTAAATCTTGAATATGAAAGAGAAGACTGGGGTCGAGGCTTTCGTTCTGCACAGTCACCAGAATATTTGCAATTAAACCCAAATGGTCAAATTCCTGTTGTTTTAGATGGCGATTTAGTCCTTTGGCAGTCCAACAGTATTATCCGTTATCTCGCCAATGCTTACGATAAAGAGCATAAACTTTACCCTACTCAAGCAAAAGAAAGGTTCTTTGTTGACCAATGGATTGATTGGCAAGCGATCGAGCTAAATAACAGCTGGACCTATACGATTATGTCTCTACTTAGACATTCTCCAGATCATCAAGATCCAAACTTATTACAACAAGGTATTAATAACTGGAATCATCATATGCAGATTCTCGATCAACAACTTGCAAAAACTCAAGCCTATGTTGCAGGTACTGAGTTCACTCTAGCAGATATTCCAATTGGTCTATCTGTACAACGCTGGAAGGCCACTCCTTTTGACCATCCAACACTTAAACATGTCGACCAATATTTTGAACGTTTAAATCAACGTGCGGGTTTCTTAAAATGGGGAAATAACGGCGAACCTTAATTTTAAAATCAGTTCTAGTCCGAGTGATGGCGCTTCACGATGCCATCACTTAAAAGTTGATACACCTGTTTTAAATCATCCCGTTCTGCTTGGGCTAATAGCCCCTCATGCATTGCCAAGATATTCTGATCTCCCCTTACTGCAGGCCCAGTTTGCATTTGTTTCGGATCATTTTCAGTGGCTTTTTTTGCTGTTTCCACAATTAATGGATAAAGCAAGCTAAAGTCGACTTGTTCTGCATCTACAATCTGTTTAGCCATATCAAAACAGTAGTTACTAAAATTACAAGCAAATACAGCCGCCAAATGTAAAGTTAAACGCTGTTTTGAGGTGTATTGATATACTCGATTACTTAGGCTATTTGCTAAATCAGAAAGTATGACTAAATCGTTTTTATTAGTCGCCTCTACAAATAATGGTGTGGCTTTCCAATCAACGTCTCTTTCAAAACTAAAAGTCTGTAAAGGATAAAACACCCCAGCTTTTTTATGAATATTACTAATAACTTCAATATTGGTACTACCCGAAGTATGAACCATAAGCGTTTCTGGAAATAACGCGTGTACTTGCATTGTAAGTTCACTAATAGCACTGTCTGAAACAGCTAAAATAATTAAGTCACTCGCTTGAAACTCTTGAAGAGACTGACATGCTTTTGCTTGAATTTGTTCTGCAAATTTCTGGGTTTTCTCAAAATCACGCGCATAGACTTGTGCGATGTTATGCCCTTTAGCCAAAAGTGCCTTTGCCAAATGAAAAGCAACACGGCCACTTCCTAACAAACTGATTTTCATACCAACCCAACAATATTGATCTTTATAAAAAAAGCTTCTCAAAATGAGAAGCTTTTTTCAAATCAGAATTCAATAAAATCAAACTTTTTTGTGAGTCTATTGATTATTGAGCTACTGAAAACTCAATACGGCGGTTTTTAAAGCGTCCTTCTTCAGTTGTGTTTTCTGCAACAGGGTTTTCTGAACCATGGCCTTCGGCAACAAGTTTAGATGCATCTACACCTTTAGAAACTAAGTAATCTACAACGGCTTGAGCACGGCGTTGAGAAAGTGCTTTATTGGCAGCAGCATTACCTGTTGAGTCTGTATGACCACCTACATTTAATTTCACACTAGTCACTTTATTTAACAGTGTTGCAGCTTGGTCAAGAATGGCTTTATTGTCTGCTGGAATTTCACTTGAACCACTCGCAAAGTTAATGATTTGCAAGTTAAGCGCTTTAACTAGAGCATTTACATCTACATTGTTCGGGTCAATTGAGCCTAAAGCAGTTTGTGAAGCAGTTAAGCTATTACTTACAGATTGCTCAGCTGTTTGTGGTGCAGCTGAAACAACTTCAGTATGAGGAACGAGTGCTTTTACTTTTGCAGTTAAAGCTTCTAAAGCTGCGGCATCACCTGCTTTCAAAGTGATTTTGTCACCAACCCATTCTAAAGACGCGTTTGGAACTCCTTTTAATGCACCCAGGACACCTGCTAACGCATCTTTATCGGTAAATGCAGCAGCATAAGTTTGACTGGTATCAACATTACAGTCTTTAGTCCCTGAAAGAACTTTTTTAACTTGCGTTTGTAAAGTTGCCAAGAAGCCCTGATCACCAATGCCTGCCTGACATTGACTTACTGCCCCTTTATCGTCCGTACTTAAAGTTAAAGTAGCAGGTGCAGCTGCTGCGGCCGCTACACCACTTGCAGGAGTACTCTCGGGTACAGGTGTAGCTTCTTTATGCTGGCAAGAGCGCCATAACCAAGCAATTAATAAACCAAGAATAATAAGCGCAATAATCGGTAAAAAACCACGAGATTTACCAGTCGTTTCCGTTGCCGCTGCAAGCGGAGGTGCAGTTGATGTAGTTACTGATGATAAACCCGCACCAATACCCAATGGAGCTAATAAGCCGACTGCCCACCCTGGTAAATATGAACGAATCGTTTCCGCATGTTGACGTAAATAGTTCACAATGCTTTGTTGATCGCTTCCAGCGACTTCAGAAATCGTATTAAGACTGGGTTTGATCGCACTATTGAGTGTACTTTCAATCTCGGCAGATGGTGCAGTGCCACTTAGGTGTGTTAGTACCGTATTTTTAATTTGGTCATTATGAGAAAAAAGATCGGATAATGATGGAGTTAAACTGTTTTTTAACTGTCCAATAAGATCAGGTTTAGCAGCTAATAATGAAAGTAGAATTGGATAAAACTTAGAGAGCGCGTTAGTTTTTTCGCCTAGGAATCCATCCTGATTATTCAATATTGTTGATGATACTTTTTCTTTAAGCAGTTCTATAGGGTTTATCGACATTGTTTATTCTCCCGAATCTTATACGTCGTAACCAGCAATTTTTTGATTATTCAAATACTTCTCTTTGCTGATAGTTTTTTATTCTAATGCGCTCGAAATCTTTTGTTGTCTTTTAAATAATTTATATACAATTTTCCATCTAGTATTTACAAAACAGGCAAATCATTATGATCTGCCTGTTTATATTTTGAATAAGCTTTTAACTATTAAAAACTATACAGCAAAAGTCTGTACTACTTTACCAGTAAGGTTTTGACCCAGTAATGGCGTGTTTTTTCCTTGAGACAAAATAGTGTCTTTAGTTAATGTCCAGTTTAGTTCAGGATCTACCAACACCCACCCAGCTTCAGCTTGCCAACGCGCAGTCATGTTTGCTACCTGTGCAGGAGCACTTGTTACTTTAGTAACCCACTCAAGTGGCTCAAATAAGCCTTCATTAATGAGTTGGATACCTAGAGCTACATAAGTATCAAATGCAGTAATACCAGGTTGGGTTTCAGCAAATGGAGCCATTTTCGCTGAACTGCTTAATGGTTCGTGATGCGTACAGATTGCATCAATTACACCTTGTTTTAAACCTTGGCGTAAAAGCTCTTTATCTTGCTCAGAACGTAATGGTGGACGAACATGTGCAAGTGAGTTAAAGCCATCCGTTAATTGTTCAGTTAAATGTAACTGGTGCATTGCGACGTCGGCAGTAACAGGTAAACCTTTCGCTTTTGCTGCACGAATTAATTCAACCGACGCACCGCAAGATAATAAGCCAAAGTGAGCTTTGACACCTGTCGCTTCAATCATAAGCAAGTATTTTGCAATCGCTACAGTTTCAGCAATTGCAGGAATCATTGGTAAACCTTGACGCGATGCGATAAAGCCTTCATGAGCACAGCCATCTTTAGCAAGTTGCGGCTCTTCAGCATAGAACACTACTGTTAGACCGAGACCCGCAGCATACTCAAGCGTGCGGACAACAACATCATCATTTTCAAAAGCAGCATTTGCATTTGAAACAGCAGTACACCCACCCTTTTTAAGACCTGCCATATTTGCTGGTTGTTTACCATTTAGGCCTTGAGTCTGAGCACCAATAATATGCAGATGAATACCGCCGTCATGCCAAGCCTTTTCAATCAAGCCATGAATGAGGGCACCATTGTCTTGCACAATTGGCTTTGAGTCTGGTGGGGTAATCACGTGCAAAATACCATTAGCACGTGCAGCCTTTCCTTCAGACTTAAGCGTACCATGCTGCTGTTGACCCGGTTCACGTAAACGTGCACACAAATCAACCATGGTCGGCATTAACCATTTGCCTTGCCCATCAATGGTTTGTTCAACTTGTTCGACTGGAGCAACGAGCTTACCGTCTTGAATATATACAGTTTGTACGCTGTCTGTTTTTTGGATTGGGTCTAACACACGTACATTTTCAATTTTTACAATACTCATGTGATCCATTCCTTACAACGCAATCGCTTCAATTAAACCTTGTTCTTGAAGTTGCCCTTGCATAGACAACGCCAGTACAGCCATACGAACTGCAATACCGTTAGTAACCTGTTTTAAAATTACAGACTGGTCACCATCGGCAATACTCGAATCAATTTCTACACCGCGGTTCATTGGTCCCGGATGCATAACAATACAATCCGGTTTAGCTAAACTTAGGCGCTCTTTGTTTAAGCCATACATTCTATAAAATTCAGATTGCGAAGATAACGCTGGTGAATCAATACGCTCATTTTGAATACGTAGCGCAATAATCACATCACAACCAGTGACGCCTTCATCCATGTTATTGAACAAACGAACATGGTCACCGTATTCTGAAAAGCCAACTGGTAATAATGTATTTGGTGCAATTACACGAATGTCTTTACATCCAAGAGTTTGAAGTGCAGCCACATCTGAACGTGCCACACGAGAATGTTTAATGTCACCAATAATCGCAACACTCAAATCTTCAAATGGTTTTTTCGTCTCACGGCGAATTGTGAGCATATCGAGCATCGCTTGCGTTGGATGGGCATGACGTCCATCTCCGGCATTAATAATTGCGACTTTTGGACATACATCTTTAGCAATGAAATGTGCAGCACCCGAAGATGAATGGCGAACTACAAAAATATCGGCAGCCATTGCTTCGAGGTTCCAAAGTGTATCTCGTAAAGTCTCACCTTTTGAAGTACTTGATCGTGCAATATCAATGTTTAATACATTGGCAGACAAACGTTTTGCTGCTGCTTCAAAAGTAGTACGGGTACGTGTGGAGTTTTCAAAGAAGAGATTCATCACCGTCCGTCCTTCTAAAAGCGGGCGGTTAATTAAATTATTATTATCGTCTAAAAAGCTTTGAGCGGTATCTAAAATCTTAGTGAGGTTTTCTTTTGAAAGGCCCTCAATCGTTAAAAAATGTTTTAAATTTCCGTCTTGATTGAGCTGAACCTGGCTCGGTTGATGCAATGCTGCAATATGCATAATGGATTCCTATGGGTCGAATCGCGAAAACGTGCATAGTGTAGCTGAATTCCATCTTTTTCGCAGAAGAACTTTACAGGATAAGACCCTAAATTGACCAGAAAATTTAGGGCCATGCCGATATTACCTTAAAGCACCAATATAATGGTGCGGAACTTGTGCCCGATAAATGTCTTCAGCCGTGATTTCTTTTTCTTCGTTTAATTGAACATTTTCCGCGATTTGTTTTTGAGGAAGCTCTGGTATGGAGTCAGTCAATGAATTTAATCGTTCAACATAACGTTTTAATTCATCGTCATCTGTTTCCAAAGCCAGCGCTATTACATACTTTGCGTAATCTTTATTTTGGACCACATACAATGCATCTATGACCCGTCCTGTGACCCTACGCATACGCACATATATTTGTGTGGACACTGAAAAAGCTTCCGCATTGGCTACAAAACCATTCCCCATCATATCTTTCATTTATATTCCCCTATGCTTTCAAATCATAAAATTGGTTAAAAACCATTTAATAAATAAGCTTTACTCATAGAGGTTTAGCAAAATACATACCAGTTTATAGGATTTAAGCTTTAAAAATCAGTTTATTGGTTGCCAAGTGATAGGTTGCAATAATTTAAAAACCTTTACACATCAAAATAAGTTAAACTTTGCATCGTTAATATTTATATGTTTTGGTCAATCGAGTTTATGAATACCTCTTTACGTTTAAACCACTATTGGATTACTTGTGCTGATGGTTTAGAAAGCCTCTTACAAGAAGAAATAGAACAGCTTGGCACCAAAGTGACAGAACGTAAAGCTGGACGTTTAATCATTGAAGGAACACTTGAACATGCTTATCGCATTTGCATGTGGTCACGTCTTGCCTCTCGTGTTTTACTTCCAATCCATACTTATGAACTTGAACACACACATGATGCACGTGATGTAGCGGAAGAGCTTTACGAAGGTGCAATGAGCTTTGACTGGTCACTTATTTTTGCACCACAAAGTACCTTTGCTATTCGCTTACATGCAGAGCGTGAAATTAAAGTTAATACCCAATTTGCAACGCTTAGAGCAAAAGACGGTGTAGTCGATTCCTTTATGGAAGCTGTCGGCCGTCGTCCAAGTATTGATACTAAACAACCGGAAATTACGTTATATGTACTTGCTGGCAAGACTGAACATACTTATTGTCTAGATTTATCTGGTGACTCATTACATAAACGCGGCTACCGTCGTTACATGACAGATGCACCGATTAAAGAAAACCTAGCTGCCGCAATTTTACAAAAAGCCAAACTTAAAGAACGTAATCCAGAGCTTGTATTCGACCCGATGTGTGGTTCAGGTACATTTATCATTGAAGCATTAATGATTTTAACTGACCGCGCACCTGGTCTTGTTCGCCGTTTTGGCTTTAATGGCTGGCATGGTCATGACCGTGAACTTTGGCTTTCTCTCAAAGCTGAAGCAGCAGAACGTCATGAAAAAGCTCTTGAGCAACCACTACCTAAGTTCTATGCGTTTGATGCTGACTGGGAAGCTGTAAAAGCAACTCGTGAAAATATTATTGCAGCAGGCTTTGAAAAGCTATTAGGCCAAATCCAAATTGAAGAACGTACTTTAGCTGACTGGCCAGATTTTGCTGCTGAAAAGAAAACAGCTTTTATTGTAACCAACCCTCCATATGGCGAACGTTTAGGTGATAAAGCATCAAACCGCTCTCTTTATTTAGGTCTATCTGCACTTTTACAAAAACATTTCCCAAATCAATATGCAGCTATTATTGCAGCTCAAATTGAACAAGCAGACGTTTTAGCTTTTGAAGCGCCTGAAACTTTACGTTTAATGAATGGTAAGTTACCAATTTACATTCGTTTCGGTGCAATTAAACCAGAAAAAGTAACACAGCCATTCTTAGCAACTTGGCAAGCTCAACCAGTTGAAATGGAAGAAGCTCAAGACTTTGCGAACCGTTTGCAAAAAAATATGACTGCCTTAAAAAAATGGGCTACCAAAGAAAATATCTATTGCTTACGTTTATATGATGCCGACTTACCTGACTTTAATGTCGCTGTAGATTTATATGGCGATCGCTTACATGTTCAGGAATATGCACCACCAAAAACAATCGATCCTGAGAAAGCAAAAAAACGTTTTAATTTAGCGCTTGCCGTAATTCGTGCTGTTACCGGTTTAAACCGCGATGCCATTTTTATTAAGACACGTGCTCGCCAGACAGGTACTAACCAATATACGAAACAAAGCACAGCTTCAAAACGTTTTATCGTTCAAGAAGGTAAGGCTAAAATTTTAGTAAACCTGACTGACTATCTTGATACAGGTTTATTCCTTGACCACCGTCAAATGCGTCTACGTATTGCTCAAGAAGCTCGTGGTAAACACTTCCTGAACTTATATAGTTATACATCTACAGCCAGTTTACATGCGGCTTTAGGCGGTGCTGCAAGTACTACAAGTGTCGACTTATCGAACACGTACTTGAGCTGGTCTAAAGAAAACTTCGTTTTAAATGGTTTAACTGTAGATCATGCAGATGAACAACACATGTTCTTTGCAAGTGACTGTTTTGAATGGTTAAAAGAAGGTCACGAACAATACGATCTTATCTTTATTGACCCTCCTACCTTCTCTAACTCTAAAAAGTTCTACGGTACTTTTGACGTACAACGCGACCATGTGTCTCTTATTAAACGTGCCATGAACCGTTTAACAAGTGAAGGTACGCTTTACTTCTCAAATAATTACCGTGGCTTTGAGATGGATGAAGAAATTGAAGCGCTATACAATGTTGAAGAAATTACTTCTGAAACAATTGGACCAGATTTTAAACGTAATCAAAAAATCCACCGCGCTTGGAAAATTCAACATTTAGGTCTGAACTAATATAAATTTGGTAGAAAGTTATCATTACTTTACGGTAATGATAACTTCACCATGTACATTTTTTGGCTCAAACTCATAACGTGTAAAGCGGTCCGCTCGGTCTGGTAGTGCAACCATTTCTAATTTTTTCTTTTCTTTAATATCTATTACCTGATTTTGTTTTTGTTCTTGATAAGGTGATAACACACTCGATCTTAATGAGTTCCAGCGAACTTCTTGTAAATAGTTATCGCCTAATTCTTTGCGAGCTTGGTGCTGCTCTATTTCAGGCTTTTGTGCATCATCTTGAGCCTTAGCAATAATGACGGGTAAAGATGTGGTTACCGCACCTGTTTGGGTGGCTAGCGCACTTTCTGTCATTGGTTGTGCTGCCCAGGCATTTGATAATAATACAAACACACCACTCAAAGCTCCCAGCATATACCCTTGCTTATTATTCATTACCTACTTCCTAAAATTGTTATTGTTCGTTATATCGAATCAAACTAGCAACTTTTTAACCTTGTCGCAATGTTATAAAGAAACTTCCCGATAATTAGCATTAATCATTTTAAAATCTGAAATTCTTCACAGGCCTTTCGTGAATATTCAAGTAGTTTTATAGATTATTATCTCAGACTTGCACCATAACTCCAGATCACTTACTGTGATTTTATAATGTATTTGCATTTAGATTTATTCATAAATAAACACCATACGAGGTGGAATAATGCTTCAGCAATGCTGTCAATTATTAGAAGATCTTCAACTTAAAGTTGCATTTATTGAAAGTGCCAGTTCAGGTTACTTAACCAGTCAGTTTTCGATTCATAAAAATAGTGGTGCTGATATTTTACTGGGCGGATTAGTGAGTTATGACCCTAGTATTAAAATCAGTGTTTTAAAAGTTGATCCAAAGTTAATCGAAACCTACACAGCAGAATCACCACAAGTAACTGAAGAAATGTGCAGGCTTGGTCAAACCCTATTTCAACAAGCCGATATTATTGTAAGTTGTACAGGTTTACTCAAACATGGCGGAAGTGAAACCACGGAAAAACCCGTAGGTACTTTTTTTATCTGCATTTCTTATCTAGAACGTATTTATCATTACCATTATTTTTTATCAGGGCATGCCGAACAAAAACTTAAAACTCTCACGCAAAAAGTGGCAGACTCAATTATTGCACTTATATCTTCAAATCAGCATAAAAGTTAAATATAAAAAAAGAGAATATGTTTCCATATTCTCTTTTCGGTTTTAGCAGAACAAACTTAGCTGAGTTTCATTTTATCAAAGACCAAGTGACCATGCTCACCTTTAACTAAAATGGTATCGCCTGCAACAAACTCACCTGACAAGATTTTTTGAGCCAAAGTGTTTTCAACCTGTTGTTGAATTGCACGTTTTAATGGACGTGCTCCGTATACAGGATCGAAACCAGCATCAATCAATAAGTCAAATGCACTGTCATCTACAGTTAAGCTCATATCACGATCAACAAGACGTGAACGTAAACGATCTAACTGAATATCCGCAATACCACGAATCTGCGCTTTCTTGAGTGAATGGAAAATTACAAGCTCATCAATCCGGTTAATAAATTCCGGACGGAAATGCTGACTTACCGCATTCATCACGACTGTACGTACTTCATCATCAGTGGCACCTTCGCCAAGCTCACGTACATCTTGTGAACCCAAGTTTGATGTCATCACAATAACCGTGTTTTTAAAGTCCACTACTCGACCTTGTGAGTCGGTTAAGCGTCCGTCATCCAACACTTGGAGCAAGATATTGAAAACATCTGGATGCGCTTTTTCAACCTCATCAAACAACACTACGCTATATGGTTTACGGCGAACAGCTTCGGTTAAAACACCGCCCTCTTCGTAACCTACGTAACCCGGAGGCGCACCAACTAAACGGCTGACAGAATGTTTCTCCATGAATTCACTCATATCGATACGAATCATGGCATCATCGCTGTCAAACAAGAAGTTAGCTAAAGCTTTAGTCAACTCAGTTTTACCAACACCTGTTGGTCCTAAGAACAAGAATGATCCGCTAGGACGATTCGGGTCAGACAAACCGGCACGAGAACGACGTACTGCATTCGATACTGCAACAACTGCTTCATCTTGCCCTACAACACGGTCATGCAAGAACTCTTCCATATGAAGGAGTTTTTCACGCTCGCCTTGCATCATTTTCGCAACCGGAATACCCGTTGCAGCACTAACGACTTCGGCAATTTCATTTTCAGTCACTTTAGTACGAATGAGTTTTGGCTCTTCGTTTTCTTCAGCAACTTCGTCTTGCTCAAGCTGCTTTTGCAATTCTGGAATAACGCCATATTGTAAACGTGCTGCTTCGGCCAAATCGCCTTCACGCTGAGCTTTCTCAAAAGCAATACGTGCTTTATCAAGTTCAACCTGAGCTTGTTTAGTGCCTTCTACCAAAGTTTTTTCAGATTTCCATACTTCTTCGAGATCGTTATATTCTTTCTGAACTTCAGCGATCTGTTTTTCAAGATGAGTAACTTCGGCCTTACTACCTGCGTCTTCATCTTTTTTCACCGCTTCCAACTGCATTTTCAACTGGATTAAACGGCGATCAAGTTTATCAAGTGCTTCAGGTTTAGAGTCAATCTCCATTTTGATACGAGAAGCTGCCTCATCAATCAGGTCAATCGCCTTGTCTGGTAATTGACGGTCTGTAATATAACGATGAGACATTTTCGCTGCTGCAATAATCGCTGAGTCTAAAATTTGTACACCATGGTGAGTAGCATACTTTTCTTTTAGACCACGTAAAATCGCAATGGTATCTTCAACGCTTGGTTCATCCACCAGAACTTTCTGGAAACGACGTTCTAAAGCGGCATCTTTTTCAATGTATTGACGATATTCATCTAAGGTTGTTGCACCCACACAGCGCAACTCACCACGAGCCAACGCAGGTTTTAACATATTCCCTGCATCCATCGCGCCGTCACCTTTACCAGCACCAACGAGTGTATGTAACTCGTCAATGAATAAGATGATTTCGCCTTCGTGTTTCGCCAAATCTTTTAAAACAGCTTTTAAACGTTCTTCAAACTCACCACGATACTTAGCACCTGCAAGTAATGAACCTAAATCTAGTGATAAAACACGTTTATTCTTTAAGCCTTCTGGCACTTCACCATTGACAATACGCTGTGCTAAGCCTTCAACAATAGCGGTTTTACCAACACCCGGCTCACCGATGAGTACAGGGTTGTTTTTTGTACGACGTGACAAGACCTGAATAGTGCGTCGAATTTCATCATCACGTCCAATGACCGGATCAAGTTTCCCCGATAAAGCCCGCTCAGTTAAATCAATTGTATATTTATTAAGTGAGTCACGTTGGTCTTCGTGATTATTACTCATGACTTTGTCACTACCTCGAATATGTTCAATTACTTTGCGTAAGCTGTCGGGAGTTACACCTACGGCACTTAAAATATTTTTTGTTTCGCCAGTTTCTGCTAAGCCCAATAAAACCCAGTCAGTCGACAAAAATTCATCGCCAGCTTTTTGCGCATATCGATCTGCCAAGTTAAGCGCTTTAACTGCTTCAGGGTTTAAATTGACATCGCCCGTCGGGTTAGCAATAGTCGGAGCATCTTTTAAAGCCTGCTCTAGCTTTTGTTTAAGTTCAGGTAACCGTGCACCTGCTTGTTGCAACAAACTAATATTAGACGGCTCTTCCAATAAAGTACTCAAAATATGAATACCTGCTATAGCCGTATGGTCTTTACCCATTGCTAAGGATTGAGCATCTGAGAGGGCTTGCTGCAAGCGGTTCGTAAATTTTTCAAATCGCATTCTTGTTATTCCTCACAACAAATTCGTACTTGTGTAATAGATGGGAACACTTTTTCGGATTTCAAATAATTTTTTATATATTTTTCATGATCTTATAAAAAATACTATGAGCAAAACTCGATTATAATATGGGTTTGTTTTGTATATATTTCAAGTACACTTCAGCTACATTTTATTAAATCGCTTAAATATTTATATTTGGTTTCGTCTGTTCCACTCTTTTCACAAAGTCTTCATTGAGAATTCCAAAAATAGGAATTAATTTATTAGGCTAATTCCATCCTGTTTTTGAAATTAAAATGAGTTTAAAACATATTATATTAACAATTTGTCTTTTTAGCTCGACTCTAGCAATGGCAGAGTTACCCCAAGACTCAAGAAGACCCGGTGGAATTGCAGTCGTTCCATTATCGACCGATATTACTCAAGTGACTTTTCAACACAAATCCGTTTTAATCAGTCAAGAAGGCCATCAACGTTATGCTGTAGTAGGTATTCCATTATCTACACCACTCGGCAGCATTCAGCTTGATACCAATAAAGCGCCTATTCAAATAGAAGTTAAGTCTTATCCTTATGCTGAGCAACGGATTAAAGTTACTAATCAAGACTATGTAAACCCCAACCAAAGTCAATTAGACCGCTATGCTCAAGAAGCGAAAGAACAAAATGAGGTTTATAGTTCTTTCACCACAAGTTCATGGCAAAGCTTGCCTAAATTTATACGTCCAACTTCGGGAAAATTTACCAATTCTTTTGGAAGAAAACGTTTCTTCAATGGTGAAGAACGTGCACCTCATTCAGGTCTGGATATTCCAGCACCAATAGGTCAAAAAGTAGTTGCTCCAGCAGATGGTGTAGTCGTTCAAACAGGACACTATTTCTTTAATGGACAAACTGTATTAATTGATCACGGCCAAGGCTTAATTAGCATGTTTTGCCATTTAAGCGAGATAAAAGTAGAAAAAGGTCAGCGTATCCATCAAGGTGAAGTACTCGGCTTAGTCGGTAAAACAGGCCGTGTAACAGGGCCACATTTACATTGGGGAATGAGCCTTAACAATGCTCGGGTAGACCCTCAACTTTTTTTAAATCCAGCTCATTAATTTAAAGCTTTACGAAAGTACTTTGGCGCCTCGACATAACCTTCTCTTAGGTAAAATTGATGCGCTAAAGACCTTTGCAATCCTGAGTGCAGTTCCATCCGGTCACAACCACGTTGCCTTGCCAACCGTTCTGCTTCTTGTACAAGCAAATGCCCCACTCCTTTACTACGCATATTCTCGTCAACACACAAATAACATATTTTGGCAAAGTCCCCTTTTAAGGCAATTTGCGGAATAAAATAAAGTGATAAAACTCCATATACATTTAAATCGTCGGCTGCGACCAATGTAATTGCGTTAGAATCTTTACTTAATCTTTGGAATTGTTCCTCAATCAATCTTAATGGCTGTGAATATCCCATTTGTTTCAGTAAGTGACATATGAATTCGGTATCTTTTGATTGAGCTAAACGGATATTCACCCAACATTCTCCTTTTTATTTTTTGAATTATTCTTATCATAAAAAAAGCCAACATGACTGTTAGCTTTTCTTTTCAGGTGTTCCACATAAAATTATGCAGCTTCAATAATCTCAAAATCGTGGGTAATTTCTACGCCACCATCAGAAAGCATTTTACTTGCTGAACAATATTTTTCAGCTGATAGCTCTACTGCTTTTGCAACCTGTTTTTCTTTTACGGCTTTACCTGTCACTACAAAGTGCAAATGAATTTTAGTGAAAACGGCTGGAATTGCATCTGCTCGCTCAGCTTTAAGCTGACATACGACATTCGTCACATCTTGACGAGATTTCTTTAAAATAGTCACAATATCAAACGAAGCACACCCACCAAGTCCCATTAATATCAATTCCATAGGACGTGGTCCACGGTTTTCGCCACCATACTCAGGTGAGCCATCCATCACTACACTATGACCACTCTCTGATTTCGCTTCAAAAGCAACATTCTCTAGCCAATGTACACTTGTTTGCATTGCAACTACCCAAAAAAAATTATAAATTTAAGCAGGGTCTGTTGACATTTCATCTATGGATTGCGTAATAGCTAAAAATTAATCCAAATAAAAACGCAAAACACAGACAAGGGCAATCCTTTGTCCCGTTTTGTAAAAAAGTTTGTTAAATTTCAGCCAAAATCTGAGGTGCGATTTAAGCATCTTAGGTGCAGCGCAAGACCAGATTTTTTTGTGCGTTTCGTTGTTAAGCTCTATTTATTTAGAATGACTAAATTCCATAGTTCTTGCTTCGTAACGTCTAGAAAAATCGTCTTATGTCGCAACCATCTGTGAAATGTCAACAGGCCCTTGTTTTGTACACTAACATAAAATGAGTTGATAAGGAATTTCATCTCTTCTGTGTAATAGCTCATCTCGAGCTTGTGTGAATTGTTTACCCTATTCGGAACATATCAAGCATGACTTCAAATTTTTCACAACTCAGCACAGATGCTTTATCTCCGGGGCAACTACCTGAATCCGTTAAAGCATTGTTAAAGCGTGCTCACATCAACAGATATCCAAAACGAACCACAATTGTTGATGCCGGAACAGAGTCAAAATCTTTATATTTAATTTTAAAAGGCTCAGTTTCAATTATTTTACGTGAAGATGATGAGCGTGAAATTGTTGTGGCATATTTGAATCCTGGTGACTTCTTTGGGGAAATGGGGCTTTTCGAACCGAACCCTCAACGTACAGCTGAAGTTCGTACCCGTGATGTCTGTGAAATTGCAGAAATTTCATATGACAACTTCCATGAACTGAGCAAACAGTATCCAGATCTCAGCTATGCCGTTTTCGCGCAACTTGTTCGTCGTTTAAAAAATACAACTCGTAAAATGACTGACCTTGCCTTCATTGATGTGTCTGGTCGTATTGCGCGTTGCTTAATCGACTTATCTTCACAACCAGAGGCAATGATTTTGCCGAATGGTCGTCAAATTCGTATTACCCGTCAAGAAATTGGACGTATTGTCGGTTGTTCACGAGAAATGGTTGGCCGTGTATTAAAGACCTTAGAAGATCAAGGTATGATCCAAACAGATGGTAAGGCTATTCTTATTTTTGATGCATCATTAGAAGAAACTCCGGTCACTGACGAAGACTATGATGACGAAGAATAATTATTCGTAATGATTTAATAAAGAGCAAACTTCGGTTTGCTTTTTTTATATGCAACAATGAGTTAATACACAAAGCTTACAAACTATTCTGTTTTTATGATTTAAGTTGAATACATATTTTCCGTTAGGCTAACTTAAAATTTCTCAAGGATTTCGCAGTATGCAATTCAAACCACTTGGTCACACTGGCATTAATCTTCCAGAAATTTGCTTAGGTACTATGACATTTGGTGAGCAAAACACTCAACAAGAAGCTTTCGAACAACTCAATTACGCTTTAGAGCACGGTTTATATTTTTGGGATACGGCAGAGATGTATTCCGTACCCCCTAAACCAGAAACATATGGTGCGACTGAAACCATTTTAGGCAATTGGTTTGCACAACATGGTCAACGTGACAAAGTATTCCTTGCTTCAAAAATTGCAGGTCCTGGCTTTGGTGGAACTCATATTCGAGAAGGTCATACCAAGTTTAATAGTGAACATATTTCACAAGCGATTGATGGCTCTCTTAAACGCCTCCAAACAGACTATATTGATCTCTACCAATTACACTGGCCAGAACGTCATACCAACTTTTTTGGCACGCTCGCTTATGGTAATCAGCAGGCCCAAAATGATTACGATACTACTCCCTTAGAAGAGACATTACTCGCTCTTCAAAAAGAGATTAATCGAGGACGTATTCGTTATATCGGCTTATCTAATGAAACGCCTTGGGGCACTATGAAGTTTTTACAGCTTGCTGAAAATTTAGGTGTAAGTAAATTTGTGAGTGTGCAAAACCCCTATAGCCTGCTTAATCGTACTTATGAAATCGGTATGTCTGAGATTGCTAAATATGAAGGTGTAGGATTACTTGCATACTCTCCTCTTGCTTTTGGTTACTTAACTGGTAAGTTCAGAAATGGAGCACGACCTGCAAATGCTCGCGTTACTCTATTTCCACGCTTTAGCCGCTATAGCAATCCACAAAGTGAATGGGCAACGGAACAATATGCACAGCTCGCTGAAAAGCATGGTTTAAGCCTGACTCAATTAGCTCTGGCTTTTATTAAACAGCAGTTCTTTGTGACGAGTACAATTATTGGTGCGACTAGCTTAGATCAGCTCAAAGAGAATATTCAGGCTTTTGAAATTGAGCTTTCACCAGAAATTTTACAGGGCATTGAAGCCATTCATGTACAACAGCCTAATCCTGCCCCTTAAAAACAAAAAAACGGATGCTTAAGCATCCGTTTTTATACTTACATTAAAGTTTTAAAACTTATCTACGGCCATTATAAATAGCTAATGCTGCAGGTAAGTTTTTACGCATATCATTAATACGCTGAGCGTTAGATGGGTGAGTAGACAAGAAAGATGAACCACCAGCACCTTCAAGTTTGTTCATTTTTTCCCAGAGGGTAATAGCAGCATTTGGGTTATAACCTGCACGTGCCATTAACATTAAGCCCCCTTGGTCAGCACGGCTCTCTAAACTACGCGAATATGGTAAGCCCACCCCTACTTGCGAACCTAGTTGTGCAGCAGCCGCTCCTAATTGGTTAACGTTACCGCCACCTGCATAGCTTAAGCCAATATTTAATGCCAAATCAGTTAAAGCTTGTGCGCCAATTTTACTTTTAGCATGCTCTTCTAAAGCGTGCGTCATTTCGTGGCCCATAACAGCTGCAATTTCAGCATCCGTTAGGTTGAGCTTATTCACAATACCTGTGTAGAACACGACCTTACCACCTGGTGCAACGTAGGCGTTAACAGTATCTGATTTCAGTACAGCCAACTGCCAGCTAAATGGCTGCCCTGTTTGATTTACTTGGTCAGCATAAGGTTTTAAACGGTTGAAAACAGCATTAATACGGCTATAGGTACTTGAACTTGTATCTAAAGTCCCTTTAGCACGTGCTTCCTGCACCATTTTAGTAAAACCTTGTGCAGACTGCGCATTTAATGTTGCTGTATCTGCACCAGCCATGTCAGCCATTGTTGCGCAACCAGAGATTGTTACAACACCTGCAGCACACAAGCTTAAAAAAAGTTTCTTATTCATCAACATGGGTCACCTAAATCTTAAAAAAACTGTTTATTCTTTTGCACTTATTATAAGAAATAGCACATAAGCTTTGAATCTCTCATTTCTTCACGATCATAGTATTTATGTAACGATCAAGCAGATAAAGTCATCAAATAAATCCAGAACAGTAAACATATTATATTTAGGACAAGATAGACATGGCTTAAAGGCTTAACTTTCTCTTCAAGAGAGGGACTTGTCCTTTTCCATAAGAGATAACTGTTTTGTATAAAAACGACCGGAATTAAGACACAAGCAATCAAAACAGAAAGACTCATAAATGCTGTCATGAAGAAGTCAGGGTTATAATTTTGGCCATAAATGACTAACATAGCTAACGTTGGCGAACCACCGATCGCAAACAAAAAAGAATAAAAAATGGTTTTTGAAATAGTGGGTTGCAATTTCATTTTAGTTCATCATCCATGACATCACTTATATTTCTGTTTTAATCTGAATTAGACAAAACAGAAACTGCACTTTAGTCGGATATAAAAAAAGCCCCCTTTTTCAGGAGGCTTTTATCATCTTTGCAAATTAAGCAGAGAATGGGTGACGTAAAACAATTGTTTCTGCACGGTCTGGACCAGTTGAAACGATATCAATCGGACATTCGATTAATTGTTCAATACGTTTCACATAAGCCAAAGCATTTGCAGGTAATTGGTCAATGCTCGTTAAGCCAACAGTTGACTCGCTCCAACCTGGCATAGTTTCATAAATTGGTTTCAAACATTCAAAAGAAACCGCATCAGAAGAACCTACGCAACCTGAATCAGTGTTTTCATAACCTACACAGATTTTCACTTCTTCTAAACCGTCTAAAACATCAAGTTTAGTCAAGCAAATACCTGAAAGTGAGTTAACATCCACAGAACGGCGTAAGATTTCAGCATCAAACCAACCACAACGACGTTGACGACCAGTAGAAGCACCAAATTCATGGCCTACTGTACCCAAGTGTTTACCAATTGGGTCACCAGAATCAGTTGCTGCATCGTAAACTAATTCTGTTGGGAATGGACCTGCACCTACACGTGTTGTATAAGCTTTAGTGATACCTAATACATAATCAAGATGTAAAGGCCCCATACCAGAACCAGAGCTTACGCCACCAGCAGTTGTATTTGAGCTAGTCACATACGGGTAAGTACCGTGGTCGATGTCTAAAAGTGAGCCTTGAGCGCCTTCAAACATTACAGGCTTACCTTCTTTGCGGTAGTCATGTAACACTTTAGTCACGTCAATCACTAACGGAGCAAGCACTTCACGCCATTCGTTGCAAAGAGCCAATACGTCTTCAAATTTAACTGCTTCTACACCGTAGAACTGAGTTAATTGGAAGTTATGTAACTCAAGCATTTCTTGGAGTTTTTCTTCTAACGCTGCACCACCACGAACAAGGTCAGCAACACGCACTGCACGGCGCGCAACTTTATCTTCGTAAGCAGGGCCAATACCACGACCTGTAGTACCGATTTTAGCGTTACCACGTTTCTTCTCACGAGCCTGATCAAGAGCAATGTGGTTAGGTAAAATAAGAGGACAGTTTGGAGAAATACGTAGACGTTCCTTAACTGGAACACCCTCAGCTTCCAAAATTCCCATTTCTTCAATTAATGCTGCTGGTGAAAGCACCACACCATTACCAATTAAGCACAATACGTTTTCACGTAAAATACCTGATGGAATGAGGTGCAATACAGTCTTTTTACCACCTACGACAAGAGTATGACCTGCGTTATGTCCGCCTTGATAACGTACTACCGCAGCCGCTTGATCTGTGAGCAGGTCGACGATTTTACCTTTACCTTCGTCGCCCCATTGGGTACCAAGTACCACAACATTTTTGCCCATAATAGCCTCATTACATCATGCTGTTAAAATTGGAAACCATCAGTAAAAACTTACCGCTGGCGTTTAAATCTTTTCAATATTCCATTGACCGTTTTGCGATACAAGCTGATGCGTCGCATAAGGAATAGAACCTAAATTATCATTACCTAACAATTGGACTACACGTAAGCCTTCTGAACGTGCATTTGCAATTGCCTTAAGTAAATCTGCATCAGTACCTTTAGGCGCCACTACAGTTTCAATTTCGGCAAACTGATTTGCACCTAAGGCATATAAATCACAACTGAAACCAGTAGCAGGACGTGCACGACCGAAATGTTCACCAATACCATCGTAACGGCCACCTTGCGCTAAAGGTGCAGCACGGTTCGGTGCATAAACTGCATACATCAAACCAGTGTGATAGTGGTAACTGCGAAGTTCGACAACATCAATCCCAACATTCAGTGCTGGCCAACGGTTTTTAATTTGTTCAAGTGTAGTTTTGAGCGCATTTAATGCAGCATCAAATTCAACATCTTTTAAAATATCTGTACTTAAATGAGTTTGTAATGCTTCTAAATCACTTGCATAGCGACCAAGTGCATAGAAGTCTGAACCCATATTTAAATTTTGAGTAAATTCAGCTAACTCAGGTAATGCTTTTCTTTGATAAAGATCAGATAACTCATGCTCTTCATTTTTAGAAAGTCCGGCATATTTTACTAAGCTGCGAAATAGCCCTACATGTCCTAAGTCTAAATGTGCGCCTTGCAATGTATAAGCATTTTCAATGAGCCCAAGCATTACATCGACCATTTCAACATCAGCTTCAATACTATCGTGGCCATATAGCTCTGCACCTAATTGTAAAGGTGCGCGAGTCGCATTGAAATTTTGTGGTTTTGTATGTAATACAGTCCCTGCATAACAGTAACGTGCAACCCCTTCAACAGGTCTTACATGTGCATCAATACGTGCAACTTGAGGCGTCATATCAGCACGGATACCGAGTAAACGGCCTGAAAGCTGATCAATCACCTTAAAAGTTACTAAATCCAGGTCTTGATTTGATTCTGATAATGAAGACAACGATTCGATGTATTCGATAAATGGTGTATATACCAGTTGATAACCTCTTACTGAGAGGAAATCTATAGCTTCACGGCGAAGTTTTTCAATGACTTGCGCCTGTTCCGGCAATACATCTGCTACCCCGTCAGGCAGCAACCATGTCTCTGAAATGGTCATATTTCAAGCCTAAAATCTGATCAACGTGGAACGACCCCACATAAAAAAATCGGGAACACACCCGATTTCTCTTAGTGTAGCATGATACTTTGTGCCATGCACCTGACAATTTGCATAAATCTTTCTGAATAAACTCAAAAGTCAAAAAGAAGATTTAAACAATTAATAATAACATTCAATACCTTACTGCGCTTTGCTTATATCATAATCAAAAGTTCTTCAACCAAAGAATGGGCCAATATCTGAACTATCGCCTTGTTTCCAGTTAACCAACCTTAACTGCTGAACAGCTTTCCTAAGTTATTTCAAATTTAGAAAGAATCACACAAATCTAATAATCGATTTGCATAGCCCCATTCATTATCGTACCAAGCAAATACTTTAGCTTGATGCCCAACAACCATAGTTTGAGTTAAATCAACAATAAGTGAATAAGGCGAATGATTAAAATCACTTGAAACGAGTGGCTCATCAGTCACTGCCATAATTTCCGCATAATCTGTTTGAGAAGCCTTAATCAACAATTCATTAATATGATGAACAGTAATCGGAGATTGTGCGATAAAAGTTAAATCAATAGCAGCCACATTAATGGTGGGAACTCGAATTGAATAGCCATCAATACGGTCTTCCATTTTAGGCATTACACGTTTTAATGCACCAAGTGCACTAGAAGTAGTTGGAATAATATTTTGACCAGAAGCTCTGGCACGACGTAAATCACGGTGCGCATGGTCAAGCACAGACTGATCTGCTGTTACGGCATGAATTTCTGTCATGAGCGCAGTTTCAATCCCAAATGCATCATCAATGATTTTTACTAACGGCACTAAAGCCTGTGTCGTACATGACACACTTGATATGATTTGATCAGACGCTTTTACATCGGCATGGTTAACGCCATAGACAATTGCAGCATCGACATGGTCAAAAGGTGCAGCCCCAATAATGACTCTTTTTGCCCCTGCTTCTAAGTGGCGGGTTGCATCAGCATGAGAACGGAACAAACCTGTACATTCGAGTACAACATCAATTTGCAAGCTTGCCCACGGTAAAAGTTCTGGCTGTTTTTGCTGCAAAACTTCAACTTTCAAATTTCTTTGGTTAGATTGAATATTTAAATAAATCTTTTCATTTTCAATCGCTATGTCAACTTTGCCATTAAAACGACCATGGGTTGAATCATATTTAAATAAATGCACCAGTGTCTGTACATCTGCTATATCGTTAATCGCCACGATTTCAAAATGAAATTGTTTCGGGCTTTCAAACCATGCACGTAAAACATTACGTCCAATCCGGCCAAACCCATTAATGGCGATACGTTGCATGACCTATCCTTATCTACAAAACCAGAAACGAAAGAAGGCATATAGTAAAACACGTGAAGGCCAATTGAATATAGATTTTTAGCCAAATCACAGTTTTGTAAGATATTCCCTCTAAAATCGTTGGTTCGGTGGGGTTTTTCCGTTACAATTTAGCGTTTTTTAAAAATAAGCCCCGTATCACATGCAAGATTTGTGAACAAACAAACTTGTGGTGATGCTTTTAGCCAAATTCGAAAATATGGAGTGACTTGGTTGTGAGTACTCGTTTAATGACATCTGCTGAAATTCGTGAAGCATTTTTGCGCTACTTTGAAACGCAAGGGCATACACGTGTTGCATCGAGTTCTCTTGTTCCTGCCAACGACCCAACTTTATTATTTACAAATGCTGGGATGAACCAGTTTAAAGACTGTTTTTTAGGTCTTGAAAAACGTGATTATGTACGTGCAACAACATCACAAAAATGTGTACGTGCAGGCGGTAAACACAACGATTTAGATAACGTCGGCTATACAGCTCGTCACCATACATTCTTTGAAATGTTAGGTAACTTCTCATTTGGTGACTATTTCAAACGTGATGCACTTAAGTTTGCTTGGGAGTTTTTAACCAGCGAACAATGGCTAGCTTTACCGAAAGATCGCTTATATGTAACGGTTTATCATACCGATGACGAAGCTTATGACATCTGGAATAAAGAAATTGGTTTAGCACCAGAACGTATTATCCGTATTGGTGATAACAAAGGTGAAAAATACGCATCAGATAACTTCTGGGCAATGGGTGATACAGGTCCTTGTGGTCCATGTTCTGAAATTTTCTTTGACCACGGTGACCACATTTGGGGTGGCTTACCTGGTTCTCCTGAAGAAGATGGCGACCGTTTCATTGAAATCTGGAATAACGTTTTCATGCAGTTTAACCGTACTGCTGATGGCGTACTTCACCCTCTTCCAGCGCCATCTGTAGATACAGGTATGGGCTTAGAGCGTATTTCTGCAGTATTGCAACATGTTAATTCAAACTATGACATTGACCTGTTCCAACACTTATTAAAAGCTGCTGCAAACATTATTGGTATTGAAGATGAAGGTCAGCCTTCTTTACGTGTCGTTGCAGACCATGCGCGTTCTTGCTGCTTCTTAATTGCTGATGGTGTAAATCCAAGCAATGAAGGACGTGGTTATGTATTACGTCGTATTATTCGCCGTGCTGTTCGTCATGGTAACAAGCTTGGTGCAACAGGTACGTTCTTCTACAAAATGTTGCAACCATTAATTGAAGTGATGGGTCAGGCTTACCCTGAGTTAGAAGCTCGTCGTGATGTGATTGAAGCAACTTTAATTCGTGAAGAAGAACAGTTTGCTAAAACACTTGAGCAAGGCTTAAAACTTCTCGAAGGTGAACTTGCTCAGTTAAAAGATAAAACTATTCCGGGTGCGACTGTATTTAAACTTTACGACACTTATGGCTTCCCGACAGACTTAACGGCTGATATTGCACGTGAACGTGGCTTTATTATTGATGAAGCCGGTTTTGAAGTTGAAATGGCTGCACAGCGTCAACGTGCACGTGATGCTGGTAAGTTTGCAGTTGACTATAACAGCATTGTAAAAGTCGAAGGCGAAACTCAGTTTGACGGTTATATCAACACAACTGGTCAAGGTCAGATTGTAGCGATCTATAAAGATGGCGTACAAGTTGACGAAGTTTCTGAAGGCGACGAAGCACTTATCGTTTTAAACCAAACTCCTTTCTATGCTGAAAGCGGTGGTCAGATTGGTGATACTGGTATCTTCAAAAATGAAACAGGTATTTTTGAAGTTCAAGACACTAAAAAGTCTGGTGGTGCCTTTGTTCATCAAGGTATTGTGACTGTTGGTAACCTCAAAGCAAATCAAAATGTAGAAGCGATTGTTAAAGCAGACATTCGTGAAGCTACTGCGCGTAACCACTCAGCAACCCACTTGTTACATGCTGCCCTTCGTCAAATTTTAGGTTCACATGTACAGCAAAAAGGTTCTTTAGTTGCAAGCGACATCTTACGTTTTGACTTTGCAAATGACCAACCTGTTTCATTTGAACAATTACAACAAGTTGAACTTCTCGTAAATGCTGAAATCATTGCCAATACTCCAGTGACGACTGAGCTTCTCGACATTGAAGCAGCAAAAGCAAAAGGCGCAATGATGCTGTTCGGTGAAAAATACGGCGATGAAGTTCGTGTACTTTCTATGGGTTCAGTTATTGATGAGAAAAACTTCTCAATCGAACTTTGTGGCGGTATTCACGTAAAACGTACAGGTGATATTGGTTTATTCAAAATCACTTCTGAAGGTGGTGTAGCTGCTGGTGTACGTCGTATTGAAGCAGTGACTGGCACTAAAGCATTAGAAGTGGTACAAAAAGCTGATCATGATATTCAGCACATTAATAGCTTACTAAAAGCACAGAAAGACCAAACAGTTGAGCGTGTACAAGCCAATGTAGAATTGGTTTCTGCATTACAAAAGCAGATTGAACAGCTCAACCAGAAATTGGCAAACTTCCAAGCGGCTGATTTGATTGACCAAGTTCAAACCATTGCTGGTCGTCAAACGCTTATTACTACTGTTCAAGGGGTTGATGCCAAAGCGCTTCGCAACTTACATGACAGTGTAAAATCAAAATTAGAGAACGCAGTGATTGTGTTAGCAGGTGTAGAGGGTGACAAAGTCAGCCTGCTTGCATCAGTCGCGTCACAATACACTGCAAATCTAAAAGCAGGTGACATCATCAAACATCTAGCAACTGAACTAGGTGGTAAAGGTGGTGGTAAACCTGACTTAGCACAAGGTGGCGCGCCACTTAACGAGAAGTTTGGACAAGTGATCGCAGCATTGCCTGCATGGCTTGAACAAAAATAAGACTTCACTTTTTGTGTAACTGACCCTGAAAAGCCTCTCAGGGTCATGGCTTATATGGAACAACTATGGCATTAATCGTTCAAAAGAATTAATGCCATTTAGCCACTCCAAGACACACTAAGACAAAAACTACAATAAAAGCCTTATTTCTCAATATTTCTCCCATTTAAAATATAGACACACTAAGACATTTTAGGACAGAATAAGCCTCATCAATTATGTACACATACGTGTACATATTCGTACTTATATCTTAATTGACAAAAATTATGTACACAGGTGGACTATGGCTTTAACTGAAGTGTGGCTGAAAGCTAATAACGGCAAGGCACGTGATAAAGTTGAAGAAATAGCAGATCGGGACTCAATGAGTGTCAGAGTCTCACCTAAAGGTAAAATTGTTTTTCAGCTTCGGTACCGTTTTGCTGGTAAAGCTGAACGTTTAGACCTTGGCACCTACCCTCATATTTCTCTCAAAGATGCACGTATAAAAGCTAGTGAAATGCGTTCACTATTAGACAAGGGAATGAATCCTAAAGTTGAGGTTCGTGTACAGCAGCAAAAATATATTGATGCAAGCACATTTGAAGAGGTTTTTAATGATTGGTATGAAAGTTATTGCCTGAAAAAGAAAACTTCTGCCCAACAAATTAAGAATACCTTTGAACAACATGTAATTCCTGAGGTTGGCGATTTACCAGTTGACAGAATCACCTTGCAACAATGGTTAGCTTTACTTGAGGAACTAGCTGATGAAGTACCTTCTATTGCAGATCGGGTTTTAACGAATGCAAAACAGGTTCTTAAGTGGGCTAAAAAGAGACAGTTACTTGAAGTAAATGTTTTATCTGACATCTATGCCAAGGAAGATTTAGGCATAGAGAGAAATAGAGGAACCAGATTTCTTTCTGATGAAGAAATTAAAATGGTTTTGATGGCTATTGAAGAATCAAATATTTTGCCTAAAAACAAAATTTTCTTAAAACTATGTTTAATGTTTGGTTGTAGAAATGGCGAACTCAGAAAAGCCAAAAAGACAGATTTCGATTTAAATAGAAAGGTTTGGATTGTTCCTGTAGTAAACAATAAGACTGGCAAGAAAACTGGCCGTGAAATTATTCGCCCTATTTTGCCTGAAATGGAGGCATTAATTGTCGAGGCTTTTGAATACAGCACATGTGAGTACTTCTTAACTAATGACAGTGAAGCAACCCCTATGAGCCATGGTTCTTCAAATTCATTGCCTGGTTATGTAATGGAACGCCTTAGAAGACATCATGATTATCACATGAAACATTGGTCGCTTCATGATCTACGAAGAACTGCTCGTACTAATTTCAGTGCATTTACATCGCGTGATGTTGCACAACTCATGATTGGTCATGTAATGTCTGGTGAACAAGGTACTTATGATTATTATGAATATTTACCTCAGCAAACAGAAGCATATGCAAAGTGGTTGGATAAATTAAAGTCTCTAACCAATAATTAGGGTTTACCCTTTTAGAATTGCAGAATTTCCGACCAAATGCGCCAGATACTGCGTCAATTTTTGACTTCTACTTGTTTATCCACAGCTTTTTAAATTTGAATTTAAGCTCATCTCTAGAATATCATCTTGAATATGTTACAAAATCAAGCTAGGGGAAACATATGAGCGAAATTGCACCATCCATTATTCAGATAAAGCCACTCCTTCAAAAAGGTTTTGTTTTATCTGAGGTTATGTCTATCAAGCTAGTTGTACCATCAACTCACATGCTTGTCCCTTACGCACTTGAAAAGATTTCCGCTGGTTTCCCCTCTCCAGCACAAGATTATGTCGATAAAGCGCTCGATATGAATGAGCACTTAATCAAAAATGCAACTTCAACGTTTATTGTCAAAGTTGCATCACTATCAATGCTTAATGCAGGTATAGATATTGATGACGAATTGATTGTGGATCGTAGTCTTGATGCAAAGCACGGCGATATTGTTATTGCACTAATTGACAATGAATTCACAGTTAAACGTTTAATGATCGATGAAAAAGGCCAATGGCTTAAAGCAGAGAATCCGGATTATAAAAATATTTATTTAGCGGATGGCCAAGAATTAATAATTTGGGGTGTTGTCACTCATATCATTAAAATGACACGGCATTAAGTCATGAAACATCAGAACAAAGTATTTTTTCTCATCGATGTAAATAACATGTACGTTTCATGTGAGAGAGTCTTTGACCCATCTTTGAATGATAAGCCTGTTATTGTGCTTAGCAATAACGATGGGTGCGCCGTGGCACGTAGCAATGAGTCAAAAGCTCTAAACATAAAAATGGGTGTGCCACTATTTCAGATCAAAGACATTGTTCAACAGCATAACGTAATCGTACTTTCTAGTAATTATGCAATGTATGCAGAAATGTCACGGCGCTTTCATACGATTCTTGCATCTTACGTTACTGATGAAGAAGTTGAACCTTACTCTATAGACGAATGTTTTGTTGATTTCACCGCTTATGAGAAAAACTTTGATTTAGAAAAAGTCGGTCACGATATGCGAGCGAAGATTTGGAAATGGATTGGTTTGCCCGTGTGCGTAGGTATTGGTCGCAGCAAGACGGAGGCAAAGATTGCAAATCATATTGCAAAGAAAAATCCCGGATTTAACAGCGTTTGTGACCTCGTTAATATGGATCCGTGTAATAAAGAATATTACTTTGCTCAAATAGACGTTTCCGAGGTTTGGGGAGTTGGGCGTAAGCACGCAAAAAAACTACATGGTATGGGAGTTAAGACTGTTTTAGATTTAGCATGTACTGAAGCACGCGAAATGCAGCGGCAATTTTCTATCGTTATGTCGAGAACGATTAATGAATTGCAGGGTATCTCATGCATTGAAATTGAAGATACACCACCTTCAAAAAAACAAATAATAAAATCTTGTTCATTTGGTACAAAAGTAACTGAGCTAGATGATTTGAAAGAAGCTATAGCAATGCATGCACAAGAAGCATGTAAACGGTTGCGTGATGAAGAGTCACTTTGTGGTTGTCTACTAGTATTTGTTCAATCAAGTCCATTTGATGAAAGTGCGCCTTTTTATAATAAGTCTATTACTGGCGCATTTTCAGAACCTACGGATAGCGCGCTGGACTTCGTAAAAGCAGCAGTAAGGATGGTGTCTGATATTTATAAAGAAGGTATCAAATATAAAAAATGCGGTGTCATATTAACAGGTTTAGAACCTAAAGCTGGTCATACCTATGACCTATTAACCGATTTTGAAGTCATAGAGAAGAAAGAACAATTGATGAAAGCACTGGATAACGTGCACAACAAATTTGGAAAGAAAAAACTAGGTGTTGGCCCTTGTTATATATCTGGACGTAACTGGTCAATGTCGCGAGATAAATTGAGTAGAAATCCGTTTAGCTTTGATGGACTAATAACTATAAAAGATTAAAATACAATATATTAGAGATATTGAGTTTACTTTTATGAAGAAAAATATGAAAGAAATTGAAAAATATGTTGGATATTATTTGCTTGTATATATTTGTGTTCTTATAGTTTGCGGTTTTTTTCAATATATGATGGTATGTCAAGGAAAGTCATTACAATGCAATTTTAGTATAGATGGAATAAATAAAATCATTACCACTACTGCTACAATTTTAACTCCTATCATCGCGATTATTGGTTTTCTCTCCTGGCGTAATCAAGAAACATACAAAAAATCTCAAGAACTTATTGAAATGATTCTAGATAAAGTTCGAGATTTACAAAATAGTTGGCATGCAAGCCGAGATTATGAAGACTTCAGTCTATTTCAGCAGTATTGTGCAAAGGATATTTTTGGCACTAAGAATTTTGATGATTTGGAATTATTTCAAAATATAGTAAAAAGAAACCAAAAAAACATTATAATTTTTAATGATTTATTGTTTTTGAGTGATAAATTATATTACGAGGCTGAATTAGATTTCAGCGAGCTTGATAAAATTAATGAAAATATAAGACAGACTCTAGAAAATAACATGGATGACCTACTTAGTTTCCGCCAAGAATTGGTACACCTAAGATATGGTGGCAACCACGAAGTAAAATCTGAGATAGAAATGCGTCAAATATGTGACAAATTAGATAGTTATTGTAATTATATTATGGGGCGAAAAGAAAATGTGGACCGGCGCGACTATACAAAAGAAATTAATGAGACTATTCATAAATTAGGTAAAGAGTTGATAAAACTAAAAAAACAGATTTAAAAGTCTCATCTTAATTATTTTACTATCTCAAATACATGGATGAGCAGTTTTTTAAAATGAGAATAAATTTGCTCAAAATTAATTGATCTTATTAAAAATGAGCAAATATTTTCTCAATAAAAATCCACCTTAGATGACTTTCACACAAATACCTACATTCACATTATTATTAATCGTATGCGCTGTGCATCCTGAAAATAGAATGCAGAGCAATGTAATTGTGAAAGCAATATTTGAACGTCTGCAATGAAAGACTTTCATATAACAATCCGATTTGCGATCCAGCCATAAAAGAATTGCTCTTGGCTTTTATTACGCTCACAAATCTCAATATAGCGCTGACCCTGCATAATGTTCAGAACTCGAACTAAAACTTTTTCTCCTTCTTTCCCGCGTTTGACCAAATAAGTTTTGAGTGCATTAAGAGTTGCCGGACCATATATCCCATCTACTGATAAATCTGGCCACCCTGCTTTACCATTGTTATTTAGGAGATTCAAAGCACGTTGTAAAAGAGGTTTTGCAAATCCGGTACCGCAATTCACACCAGTGTCTAGAAGCTCTTCAGCTACAGCAGAAGAAATGATATTCACCTGATCAAAACGTGGGGCTGTCCAATAGTTTTTGCGATAAATTGCTTTGGCCACTTCAAGCGGCAAATCTTTCATGTTTCCTTTAAATCCGTTTGCTCGAGCAACTGCTTCAGTAATACCGTATTTAGTTGCACCACCTCGATCTGCTGGGTTGTTTACGTACCCGCCCTCACGCTTAATTAACTCGTCCAGATATTGTTCAATGTTCATTTCGGTTTCCTTCAGATGTAAAAAACCGCCCGAAGGCGGCATTAGCTGTTTTCAATGTCTTTTCTGGCTTTCTTAAACTCTTTGATCACTTCAACGATCGTTTTACCTTCCTGTTTATCTATGAAATTAAAAATCCAACGGACTAAAGCCCAACCGGGTAAACCACAAACAAAGAAGAACCCACCTAGAGCAATCATCCCCCATACATCAGTAACCCATTCATGAAGTCCCCACTTCACAATAATGAATGAGCCGCCAGCCAAACTTGATACAACCGTACAGATCAAACCAACTGCCCACTCTTGTGGTGAGCGTGGCATTCGTGTCATCAATACAACTGCTGCAACTAAAGCAACCGCTAAAGTCACCATAATTGCTGCACCATAAAATTTTAAAATTGCTGTTAAACCACTAGTGGAAACTGGTTCCATTAATATCTCCAGAAAATAAAAAAACCGCTAGGAAGCGGTAGTTTTTCGTTGTCCAATCCATCATTGGACCGACCATAAAAAAAGCACCCGGTTGGGTGCTTTAAAGTACAAAAATAAATTAGATTTAATCTTGAGTTACTGTTTACCTGTATAGAAATTTTTGGGATATGGGCAATAAATCACTGCCTCATAAAAATAGTTAAAGCTTCTTGAACCTGTAGTTCCCGGAATATTTCCGTTTTGCATCAATTTTACTTCAATAGTTGTTAAGTTCGGGAATGACATAACTGGATAAAAGTTTGCTTCACCATACTGCACACCACTTGATGTAATTCTCATGCCATTACGCCAGGGGTATGACATCGTATCTGATATAAATAGATGTTCGCTAGATAATTCTTCAGACAATGTAATGGTATAGGTTGCCGCAGGGTTGGTATAAGTATTGACGCCACCTGTCATAATACCTGCCAATTGCAAATATCCTTTAAGAGCATCAAATACTAAGGTACCTTCAGCATTAAAAACCTGAAGTCCGAATTTACTCGGCATCATTTTTGCAATGGTATAACTTACTACTGTTCCTACATCTCCTTGCTGATAACCAAAGAGATTAAAGTTAAAATTCCATATACCATTAATTTTAGTTAATATTGAATTTGATCGTATTGGACGCCCTGAAAGCGTCCGAGCAAAAGAAAGAATTTGACTATTTAAACTAGCTAAGAATTTTTCATAGTCGGCATCACTTGGTTCATCATAATCAAAACCTAGCTCTCTTAAAGTATTACCTGTTGCGGCAGTTACGGTACCCGACCATGTATAATCATATCCTTCAACATAATAAGAACTATTATTACGATCAATAAAAGTATTTAAAGTTACATCATACTTTCCCAAGAACTTAGCTGAGTTGTATGTATCATCAATAACAACATTGAAGTTATCGTTTTTAAGTTCAAAATAACTAACCACGATATCCACCATATCGAATTTTAAAACCTGCTGGAATCATGGGTTCTTTCCACTGCTTTTGATCTAAATCTGAATACCGTTTATGTCGAATCCACAAGCCCATAGCTTGAAATTTCCAAGTATTAGGTGAAGTAGAAATTTGCTCAAAAGCACATCGGCATCCTTTAATTTCACCAATCAGAATAGGCTTTATCAGGCCATCAGGAATGGTAAATTGCCATGAAGCTCTATCTTGATAAGAATTAATATCTGTTGGATTTATTACCTCCCCAACCATATGAGAAATTGGCAATGATTGCTTAAATGGTATTAATTGGGCTCCATCAATAGAAGCCAAGAACTGAGCATCCACTAACTTTTCTCCTTAGAAAATACCGAGTTTTACCCGGATTTGATTCAAGTCGTCATAGACTTCAATCTTTTTGCCGCTAATAACAGTTCGTGCACCGTTAGGTTTGTTTTCATCTGCAAGTGAGATAAAAGTACCCAAGTTTGCTGTGATAACGCTTAAGTTTTCTGCCCAGATCCGATTGGCATTGATATATCCAAAACTACCATTATCGACATACAAACCACGCGGAATAACAGTGCCATTTGGCAAAGTCACTGGCTTGTTTTGCAGTGTCATTAATGGCTTTGGCTCTATACCGTCAATACCCACAGGTGTGCCAAATTGGATGCAATCATAGTTAAAAATGAAAGTAGAAGTCGTACCATCATTCATTGATCCATGACCAGAAACATGGCCATTTACATCGAACTTAGTAAACTGCTGAGCATAGATGCCATCAACACTTTCACTGACATTTTGAATAGACGCACTATTCTCACCGACTTTTGTATTTAACGTTTCCGTTACTTTAATCGTTGAAGAAATAGCACTTGAATTTGCCTCGAGCTGGCGCTTGAATACGGCATTGTTCTCATTCATCTGAGCAGAAAGCTGTTCAGTAAGTTTAGCTTGGGCCAAATCACCTTCGATACGAGCAGATTGCTCTGACCATACGCCTGCATAACCTCCTTCATTTCCGATTAAGTCAGATTCTGACCCGATAAATGGAGGATTGATTTGCGCGTAAACTCCATCAATCCTTGTAGTTTGGGCATTAACTTTGTCATCTACATTCTTAATATCAGACTTAACTTGCTCAAGTGCACCAGTTGATGCCTTATCATCAAGCTCAAGATTAATTGAATCAATCGCTTCAGCATTTGCCGAAGACTGATCTACCGCGACTTGTGCAGATTGGCGTACCGTGGCTAAAGCACTATCATTGCTAGCAATATAAGTATCAATCTTTTGAACTGTTACTTTGTCACCCTCTATACGCGCTTGAACCTCTTGCTGAGCGTACGCACGTAAATCATTTACTTCAACAACGGTTGTATCAATGCGCTTACTAAGTGCCAAGTCTCCTTCGATCATTGCCGATTGAACAGACCATGTGCCAGCAAAACCTTGATCGTTACCAATTAGATCTGATTCAGAGCCAATCAATGCAGGATTCAGTTGTGCATACACACCATCTGTTTTTTCAGCAACTAATGAAAGATCATCTGCAACAACACGAATATCTTCCTGAACCGCCGCAAGACCATCATCACTTGATTTCTTGACCGTTTCTACAACTTCAAGAACACTTTCATCACCATCAATAATTTGCTGTGAAAGGCCATCTGAAGCTTGCTGAATAGCGTTTTGACGATCAATGACTTCTTGTGTAATCCGATCTTTCGTATTCTGAATATCTTGCTTAAGTGGACCTATTTCAGCATCAATAGTCTCAATATGATCAATCTTGGTTTTAATATCCTGGTTGAGCTGAGACTCACTGATTTGATCATTTAAAAGCTCAAGAACATCTGTTGCATCGGCAGAAGTTGTCGCATGAGTCCAATCCGACCATGATCCAATGTTTCCAATCCTATCGATCAAACGGCCACGATAGAATTGAGTCAGATTTGGCTGTAAACCTTGCAGAGTATGAGTCGTTGTTGGATAAGCGAATAAGCCCAATTGAGCAATGTTGCTAGTACCATCCGGTGAAACCTGAATCTCTGTATAAGCTGTATCTAGAGCACCAGTTGCAGGGAAGCCCCAATCAAGTTTTATACCGAATAAGATTCCTGTCGCTTGGATAAATGCCAATTTTGGCGGTAAACCTTGCTTTCCAGAGAGTTCAGTCAAAGTTGAATAAACTGGTAAAGAAGCTATCTCAAAAGCTGAAATCGCTGTTACTCGTGCTTGATATTGACCCGCATAAATACCTGGTACTTCGACTGAGTTGTTGCCGGTTATTGGAAGCTTAATCCAACTCCCGTCATCTTTACGCCACTCAACTTGATATTTAACCGCGCCCTTAGCCTGCGCCCAAGATACTATCATGGTCGCCACATTGATGCCCTGATCAACTCGGCTTTCACTAGTAACAACGACATCAGTTACAGGATCCTGAATTGTTGGGTTCACAATCGAAATCGGAACCTCATCAAAATAAGCACCCTTATCAATGGCATCAAACTTGGCTGGGTTATATTGAAGTGCAGTCACTGAAAATTGATGATGCTCATCTTGGGTAATAGAAATCACTCGAAACTTCATTGTTGCCAAGTCTTGAGCATCAATCACCCAGACGTTTTGTGTGGCAATAGCATCAAATTCATGAGTAACAGTTACCACTCGACCAGAGATCGATTGAACTATTCGCGTTTGAGCTTTGCCATCCTCGCCATTAATAATCAGTCGGTCACCAGCAACTGCCACAACGTCGTCACGATCTAGGGTAATGCTTTTACGATCTGCTGATATTTTAGATACACGACCACCATTTGCACGACCTGCAAATAAAGGGTCAGCAACTTCAATAACTTTCCCCGGCAACGGAATATGGCCATCTAGCCCAACTTTGAAAGACACTGTACGTGTTTCAAGTTGCTCAGACTTTAATGCCCACCAGCCTGCTCGCTGCGCTTGCCCACGCGAAGTGCATCCCCATGCGTCAAGCTCAAGAATACGAACTTGGCCCGCTTCAGCAATTGCTTTCTCATCACGAACAAACTCATATTCGGTTTTGTAGTGATTAGCTGGGTTATCCCACGCAATTTTTACAACATTATGGCGATCACGCGCACGGGTTCCTGAGTATTCAAAATTGCCATCAATGACATTGGCACGGGTATATGTAAAGTAAGTATCTTGGGGAATATCCGCATCACAAATAATGCTATTGCCATCCCAAAATGTGATGGCACGAAATACACCAGCTAACTTAGTTAAAATCTCAAAGGCACCTTCTGCACTCTGAAGATAAACATTACAAGTAAAGCGTGGTTCTTGGCCGCCTAGACCGTCTGGTACCATTTCGTCACAGTATTGTGCTAATCGGTACAATGACCACTTATCAACCATAAGTGGAGTTAAGCGGTCACCTAGCGCATAGCGATCAACTGTACAGATGTCGTAATAGATCCATGCAGGGTTGTTAGAATAAGCCTCTTTGAAAGTACCGTCCCACATCCCAACATATTGCCGTGTTGCTGGATTGTAATTAGTAGGAACTTTTAGGAGCCTACCCTTTGTATCCATAGCAACTTTTGCTACGTTTCCAAAAGTCTCAGCATCATACTGAAGGCCCAATAATGCTGTGTTTGGGTAACGTAATTTCGCATCGATCACTTCTGTAACAGCTGCAATATACATCTTGTCGCTGATATATTCAGAAGTTGTATTGGGTGTAAGTCTACGAACACGAACAAGCCAGCCAGAGTCTGCACGAGGCAAATCAATCCGATGAGCACGTTCATAATTTGCAGATGTTTTATCTGAAATTTTGGTTTTTAGTACTTCAGTCCAGACACCACCATCAATCTGTAAATCAATTGCGTATTCGATTGTTACGCCAGATACGTCACCATTTGTAGCGTTCTGAGTACGTAAAGGTCCCCATTTTAAGCGCAGACGAACTGCGTCAAGATCAAGATTACTAAAAGCGCGGACCCACGGTGTTTCAGACTTCAGCTCCACATCGATAGCAGTTTCATTTTCTACTGCAGGAAAACCTTCAATGTATTCCTGATCATTAGTACCATTTCTAAAATCAACTTTTACATTTTCAAAGTTAAGGCTTCCATCTGCATTCTGAAGTGGAGTTTCTTCTAAATAAATTGACTGAAGCCCATTAGCTAAACCTTCAATCTCGCCTTCAGCTAAACCATATAGAACCTTGATAAAAGTTTTCGATTGAGCAGAATCTGGTGAAATGACAGGTTGCCGTTGTTTTTTACTGCCTTTTTTTGCGCCTACTACTGCATTCATAAGAAATCTCACGCAATAAAAAAGGCGCTAGAAAGCGCCTGTTAAATAATTAAAATTTACATCTGATCTTCAGGATATTGACCAGCACTGATAATGAAGCCACCGATTTCCCGTTGACCATAAAGAATTGGAACAGGATTACCTTGTGCAACTGTGGTAACTGCACCGCCAAAGCCTTTATTCGCTCTGTTTCCATCTTGGTTTTGATCTTGAGTAGTATCAACCTTTGGCATAAGCATCATGGCCACTCCACCAAGCATCATTCCAATACCTGAGCCAATCAATGCAGCACCGAGTGGTGCTCCACCGCCCAATGTGCCTACAGTTACTAAAACCCCCACCACGACCATCACAGCACCCAATACAGTCTGTAATATTCCATTACCGCCTGCACCAACTACACGTGGAACAATATGAATAATCTCAGCTTCAGTATTCATATCAAGCTGTTCTTCACCGATATTGTCACCAGTGATTAGGCGCTTAGTTTCATGGTCATAAATCGCAGGGCGTTTTTTGCCTCGCTTATTACTTGAGTTCTTTGATTTTAAAAACACGGCAAAGCGTAGGCCCTGCTCATGTGCATGCAACATAAAGTGTTCAAAGCCAGCGATCTGAACAGATAATGCACGCATGGCTTCACGTGTATTTGCGACATCGAGCTTAAATTCACGACCAAACTTTTGGCCCAAGATGCCGTACAACTTAATTGTTTTTAACATCTCGATGCCTCAAAATTTTTACCGTGCGATCTTTCCACTGTTGGCCATAAATTTCGCGTACTGACTTTCGGTTATATGGATGATGCAGAATTAAGCTTGAACCTATGCATTGCTCAGTTTGCTCCGATTTAAGCTGTCCATTATCACCCAGCCATATAACTGCATGATTAGGATGCTCGGTACGTCCAACCCGACAAACCAACATATCGCCATATTCTGGTTTATCAACTTCAAAGAAACCTGCTTTTTTGTAATTTTCAAGGTAAAGTGATGGATGATCTTTATCTTCCCACCAGCCATCTTTTCGTTCAAAGTCTGGCAATTTAATACCAAGTTCGCGGTCATAAAAATCACAAACCAATGCATAACAATCCTGATAATGGTGAATATAGTTTCTTCCGACCAATGGAGCACGATAACCACAAGGTTCATAAACTTGAAAATCCAGATCCGGATATGAACAAATTACCCACGGCTTTTGATGTAACTCAATCTGAATTAAGTCTAGTTCTGAGGCTCTTGTAGTTCCGTCAGGGTGTGAATGCACATACGCTAATATCTCGCCCTGGTCTTCTGCTATAGCTAAATCTTCTGGATGGATTTCGAATTGATCAGAGTTTTTAGAAATATTGCGACAAGGAATATATTGCTTATCAATAATCACCCCACAGCACTCGTGTGGATAGCATTCATCAGCATGCGCCATGATTGCTTTTTTTAGTTTCGCTGTAAGTTTCATAAAACCTCACAATAAACTTGAAGCCGGGAAACCACCAAATGGCAGCGGTTTATTTTCACCGAAGCGCATACGGCAAGACCGCAGAAGTCCACCGCATCGATCAAGTGCTGGATTATCAGTTGGCTCATCTTTATCAGTGAACATTGCTACACCTGTGTAACCACATTCTTCGCCCCGATACTTCCCGACCATGCACCAATGACAAAGTGAAGTAATTTGTCGAACTGGGATTTTCAAACCTTCAAAATCAATCGGGTTAGAAAGTTCAAAAGTTACTTGTTGTGCATTTTCAGATGTCTTTTGCTCGATGTACCAGATTTGCTCTTTTGATTCATTCGATGCAGTTGGATTACCTGCTGTGAAGTTTTCAGCATCTAAGTATTTAGCAAGAGTGATAATAACTTTAAGTTTTGCACCAGCAAAGTCTTTAAACTGCAAACAGTAAGCAGACACAGCATTTTGAATGCCGTTGATATTGTTGGCCATGCTTAAAGTTGGCGCTGAAGCTTTACCATCTGAACGCATTTCAAGCCCAGATACTTCCAAAGCCATAGGCTCAAAAACTTGACCCTGCCAGATAATATTGCGGTTCCAAACTTTTTGATCACCGGTATCAAAAATCTTTCCAATACTGCCAGAGTCGGCACCAATTAAACCTTCGGAACCAATTGATGAGTAAATTTTTTCCCAGTCTTCATAAGAAATATGACCATGAAAACGTAAAATGCCAGCTCCAAGTGAGCTGGCATCTAGTTCATACAAATGGATTAATCCATCTACATACAGCTTCTGGAAATCACTATTCAGGGTCATAAGTCACCTCGTCATAGATTGGATTTCCATCTTTGTCTAAGACTGGCACCTCATCAAAAACAGGATTTCCTTCACTATCAACTGCTTGAACCCATTCAAAAACTGGCTCACCATTTTCATTAATGACTGGTTGATTTGATAGGATGGGTGTGCCGTTTTGATCAGTTTGAATGTGGGTTACTGGCTTTTTATAGTTCTTGCCATCCACAATTACAGCTTTTCCTTCATCATCAAATAAATCTTCGTATTTAGTGATATAAGTCAGCTGCGGAGCATATTTTACTTGCTGGACCATACGCGGTTGTTTTTCTGTTCTTGGAATTTTTCTAACGATTGTCTTTTTAATGCTGTTTAATCGAATGTCGATCCATCGCGGCTCACCATTTGCATTGTTCGGAATATCGATTGGTGCATCGAGATTCGCAACAATATCGCCTTCATCATTTAGCTTTTTCTTGAATGTCTTAATTTCAAGATCACCGTTATTAAGTGTTTGATATTCAACCGCACAAATTTTATTGCCATGAGTATCGGTCGGAATTTCAATCCACCAGCCTTCTTTAGCAAAACCGGATGATCCTTTAACAAGGTAATGACCAATGCCTAATTTCTCAAAAGAGAGGGGTTGCTCAGCAGCTTCATCGTTAGGTTCAATTTTATCTGCAAACAATTTAACAACTGGTGATGCTGACTTAATGAAACCATTTGCATCCACAGTTGTATTTTTTGATGACAAGATTTTACGCCACGGCTGAAACGTATTTACATTCCAGTTTACAGACCTGACATAAAAATCGGAGTTATGCGTTATGCTTAATTGCGCACAAGCATCAGTTGAGTCGTTAATATCTAAACTAATAATTGCCTGAGAATTGTTGTCAGGGTAGTCTCCAGCACTTGAAATATTATTACCATTATTTTGCCAATAGAAGGCATTACCACTTCCTCTCAATGTTGATAATTTTTGACTACCTAATCGGATTGACTTTCCAACTCCAAAAGCGCCAACCTCCATCACATTCCCAGCAGCAGTCCCAACATAACGACTAGCTGCATGGTTGTTATTCGTAAAGTTTTCATTTATTTTTGCGCCAGTAGAGCGGAATGTATCACCACCTGCGCCAGTCGGTGCCGTACCTAGATTTACTGTTTGAATTGTCATTTTCTTACTCGCATAAAAAAAGCCCCAGCGAGTGGGGCATGAAAATTATTAAGAATTAGGTGACGGGCACAACTCCGTCTTGTGTGCATGCCGTAGTTTCTTGCATGAGGTCACGACATTAGGAGAAAATTGTATACCAATAGGCTTTTGTTTTTGATCGGGTCAAGAAGTAGTAAAGCCCCCACTTTTTAGCAAGATCTTGCTTGCTTTTACCTGTATATTTTACACATAGCTTAATGAATATATCGGTTGAAAAATGCTTCATTTTGATTTCCTTTGGATGATAAAAAAGGACGCAAATGCGTCCTTTTGTTGAGAATGGATAATTTAAGCTAATTGATCACCAATAAATTTAGCTTTTACTTGAATAACCACACCTGGTATTGCTTCAGTATTACCAACTAAATCATAGCCAGTATCAGTAGGTTTAACCTCTAAAATTAATTCGTAATCACTGATATCACCAAATACAGATACAACATTCCTATCATGTTGTTTTGCATTTAATTTGAGAAGATTGTTTTCAACCCTGCCACGGTATGTAAATCCATAATCTCCACCATTGACCACTCCATCTTTTACCACCACCGTACCCTCACCAAAATCTTGGATAGTGCTTTTGAATTTCACAAAGTAAATTCCGTCTCTCATTTTAACCTCATGCATTAATCGCTGAAAATTCAGCCATTTGATAGTAGGGCATTGATGGTCAAAAGTTAAGAGTCATCAGGGGTAAAAAACTTGGGTGAATGTTGTTGAGATTTGCCAAACATCACCGCCCAAACAGCGTGGTTGATATTCACCTGTTTTAACTCGAACCTCACCGTCTAAAGGCGAATCCCAAAGAAACGAGTCAGCTCCTTTATGGTCATCAAAGAATGCTTTGATTTGCATAATTTCGGCTTTATAAGCCGTTCTTTGATAAGTCCATTCACCAGATCGGTTATTGATACCTACAGCAATGTTTTGTTCATAACCGTCACCAAATTTGCTTGATAACGTATTAAAGCGCTGAGTATTACTATTTCCGTCTAAGTCGCATTCGAAAGTGAATTTAAGGTTGCTCATGATTTTTTGACCACTCAACTTTCATACTTACCGGACTATCTTTAAAACGTTTTTTGCAACTTTCTAGATCCTTCGTATCTTGATCTGGAGCGAATAAACCTGCCCGCCTACTTTCACGAACTCTCCATTCTTTTAATTGCTTGTCCATTAAGTCAGCAATTTTAGTACTCTTAGATTCCTTTTGAAAAATGAGGGTGAATGACAATCCAAAGACGAAACCCGTTGCATATTCAATTAGATTAAAATCAATTAAATTTGCACTTATGTAGAAAACTACAGCAATCAGTAAAGCAAGCAGAAAAGTCATAATGTACTTTTTCACTTTTGTACTCCCATTAAAAAACCCACTCATTCGAGTGGGTTACTTTGATAATAAACCGCCTTGTCGCTGTTGTTGACTTAAGTACTCATTGACATGCCGCGCAATCGCCTCACCTAACCCTATATGCTTATGAGCCACCGATTTAAGAGCTTCATATTGCTTTTCGCTCAAAACAAAAATTACACCATCAATATCTACAAGCCAATTATCGAATTGGATAGGGAAAGTTTCCCCATCTCGTTCATAAGTCTTATTTGCCTCTCTTCCACGTTGACCAACATAGGTTACTGTGCCGCCCAGTAAACGTGTTACTTCATCATGATTACCAGTGTATTGGCCTGTTTTCTTAAATTGAATTGCTTTCATATTTCCTCCTTATAAAACAAAACCCCGCCAAGAGCGGGGTTTTGTTTCTATAAACACTTAGAATTGGTGTTTGTAGAAAAGTTCGTAAAGAATTCTAGTTAGAGATTCTAAATACGGTTGATTTAAATCATTTAGAATAAATGACCTATCTCCTAACCTAAATACCGGTTTTTCTCCGCTACTAACAGAGAATTCACCATGTTTTTTATCTAAATACGAACCAAACTCTAGATAATAATCCAGTAAGTTTTTACTATTAGGGTTCCTAATTAATGCGTAAGCAGTAATTTCAGCGTTTTCCCATGCCACTGGGTTAACATCAGTTCCCATATCTCCTCCTTATTGGTTAATGGGAACTAACTTTTAACTCACTTTAAATAGAAAAATCAATTAATTAATAATTTTCCATTTATGGCACTATTTAGCCAATAAACCGCCTTGTCGCTGCTCTTGCCGGATAATCGTTCTTACCGCATTGCCGATCAATTGCCCAAGCTGCTTAGAGTCATTTTGGGTATCAGTTTTGCTTGATCCATCCGGATTAACTGTTACATAAACATTGATTGGAACTTGACTCGAACTGCTTTGTGTTTGATTTGAATTAATCGCATCAAATTGTCGTGCCTCCCGTCGTGTTGCTATAGCTTCACTAGTATTATTAGAAACATAACCTCCATTTGCATAACCACTTGGTTTACTTTGACGCATGCTTTCAACAACGCTAACACCACCCCAGCGTTTGATATCTTCTTGCGACCATACGACTTCGCCTTTATGCACAATCCCTGCTGGAGTGTGTTTAAGACCATTACCGGTATAACCGCCATCCGCAAATCCTTGCGGGGTTGCAGCTTGGATGAGAGATACAAATGTACCTGATTTAATTGTCGCGATCGCTGCTGCTGCCGCTTTTTGGTACCAAGTACCTGGCTCATTTGCGTAAGCATCTGAAGCAGCTTTCCACATGTTCATTCCAGCCTGCGCCAATGCGAATGCCCGCTGACTTTCATAAAGAATGCGGTATGCACTTGATGACTCACCAAGCATATTTTTAAACATGCCAGCCAATGCCCCTGTGACACTAGCTCCATAACCCAACTGGAGATTCATTGAATCATTTTGATAAGTAGATTCAATCAATTTCAAACGCTCAAAGTGTTCCTTCATGATTTGTTCACGTTGTGCATTTAGAGCTACCATATTTGCATTTGGATCTTGTTCCTGAGTTTCAATATCAGCAAGCTGGCTATCAAATACTTTTTGAGAAGCATCATAACGGCTAAAGCGCTCCTGTTCTAAAGCGAATTGTCCACTATTACCAGTGATACTCGCCTGAATACCATCCCAGTTTTGAACAGCATTATTCACTTTATCGCGTGTCTCTTTATCCTGATTGGCTTTAGATAATGCGATTAGCTTTTGCCGCTCTTCTATAGAAAGCTTGGTATTCTTAAGAATTTCCTCCCGTTCGAGTCTGTAACGTTCCTGCATGGCTTGGGTTTCTGTCAGTAGAGCTTGTTTAGCCTGAAAAAGACGTTGCTCTTGAGCAAGTTTTAGTAAACCTAATTCTTGTTGCTGCTGTAACTTAAACGAATCAATCGCAATTTTGCGCTGTTCTTCTGTTAATTTCCCCTCAGCAACCAGACGTAATGAATTGGTTTCATATGTGTAATCAAGCTTTTGTTCTTCAGTCCACTTATAACCATTTACTTCAAAATCAAATTGTTTTTGAGCTAATTTATCTTCAGCATCAAAACGCTCATTAATTTTTGGGATTAAATTTGATTGACCTAAAATGGTTGCTTTGTTGATTTCCTCCTCTCGTCTTTTGCTTCTAGCAACTGTTTCTGAGTCATATGTTGCCTGTAGCTGTTTAACTTCCTCAAGAGTTTTAGCGCGTGCCTTATATGCTTCATCTTCGAACTTCGAAAGATCGCCGATTGCTTTTGAGGCTGCTTCGGGGTTATCTCCTAAAATTTTACTAAGCTGATTATAGTAAGAGTCTTGTTTGGCTAAATGCTGTGAAGCTTTATCTTTGCCAAGCTTTTTCCCTTCATAATCCCACCCGATAAAATTTTTCCCCACGATTTTTTCTAAACTTCGATAGTCTAAATCATCATTAAGAAGAGCGGCTTTAGATTTGCTATAACTTTTATTAGTCATAACCTCTTGCAATAAAAACTTAGCTTGCGCATCTAAAGCATCTTGGGTTTGCTGGATTTTTCCATTTTTATCTAAAACACCTTGTCCCTGTAAGGACTGCATGAGTTTAGTTGAGCGAGTCTTTTGCCAAGAAATAAATCCAGTATTTGTATAACCATTATTTTCATCCTTATGGCTACCAAACATTGCCTCATTTCTAAAATCATTCTCGCGCCCAACTTGAGCTGTTATTACTCGTGCTTGCTTATCTCCCAATCCAGCATTACGGAAAGCCTGATATACACGAAGCATATTTCTCACTCGCTCATTATTCCCTGCAAGTAGAACAGCTTGTTTGGCAGACTCTTTGGTTTGCTTTCTTTTAGCTTCAGTTAATTTATCTTCTCGCTCCTGTTGTTCTTCGATGATCTTGAGATTTCTAAGTGCGCTATCAATTTCATCTTTAGACAAAATCGCACTCATTCCTTTAGCTTTTTGCAGTTCTAAAATGGCATTAGCTTGAGCAACGGTGTAACCTTTATCAAGCCATCCTGATTTATAGATTGAGTCAATAACGCTATCTTTTTGCTTGGCTTGATAATCTTGTAAAGCCTTTGTTGCCTTTTCAGCCTCACTAGCAGTATTCCCCAAAGCATCCGCTTGCTGTTGATGCTGAGCTGCTGCATTCTGGGCTTTATTACCGGTTAAAGTTACTTCAACACCGAAGATTTTTAACTTGTCAGCAGATTGAGCTGCTTTAACTGAATTTTGATCATATTGGGCAGCTTGCTTTTTAAGATTTTCATATAGATCTGTAGGCAACTTAATTTTATTTAAGCGTTCTATGGCTTCTGTATAGCTGATAGTACCTTTACGTGCCTCTTGAGAAATTTTTTCAACTTCCCAATTGCCACGAGCATAGTTTTCGATATCAATTAATGCAGATGCAACAGAACGTGACGATTTCTCTAATGCTTCATTCTGGGCATTAAATGCAGCTGTTAGATCATTAACAGCTTTTGTCTTATCATTGCCAGCTAATTTTTTTAAAGCCTCATCTGTTCTCTCAGCAACTTTTGCTTGTTCTTCAAGCTTTTTATTAGCTTCAGCTGTGTTGTCTCGCATTAATAAATATCCAGCTGCTAAACTTGCTACTGTAATCCCAATACCAACTGGACCACCAAGTAAACCTAAAAGCCGTGATCCTATCCCTACACTTGCCGCCCCTGCCGCTGCCGATCTAGCTTGTGCTGTTGCCAGTGCACCTTCCGCTACTGCCAACTCTCTAGTAACTTGAGCCTCAATTTTCTTTAACTCAGCCATACGAGTTAATGTCGCTGTTCTGCCTTTTTCAGTAATTTGAGATTTAAGGCGCTGTACTTCTAGAGCTTTCTCAGCCGCAATAGCAGCTAAAGTTGCTTGAGTATTTGCAACAACTGTTTGAGTGCTAATTACTTGTTGAGCTGCAGCTGCGCGCTCGGCTTGAATTGCAGCATATTGCGTAACTGTTTGAGCAGCTAATTCCTTAATTTTTGCAGCTACAGCAACACCTGAGGCATAAATTGCAGGAATGTAGGTTCCAAGCCAATAAGCACCACCAACCATCATTGCAGAAGTTAAAACATCTAGGTTTCCGGCTAAAGTCTGAATGTTGCCCGCTAAAACTTGTGCTGCACCTGAGCCCTTTCCTGACTCCCCAACAAATTTAGTAATCTCGTTGTTGAGCAGCGTCAAAGACTGTCCAATAGTGATATCGGTTTTTGCAAAAAGTGCATCTACATCTTTTTCTACATTTCTAAGTGCTTTTACAATCTCTTGAGAAGTAATTTTTCCTTCTGCAGCTACTGACCGTAATTCGCCTACAGTAATACCCATACCCTGAGCAATTGCTTTAGCTAATGCTGGGGTTTGCTCCATTACAGAATTAAGTTCTTCTCCACGCAACGTTCCACTTGCCAAGGCCTGCCCAAATTGAACCAAAGCAGCATCTGCGGCTTGTGCACTTGCACCACTGATAGCAACAGCTTTAGACACTGTTTCAGTTAAACGAGCAGTGTCATCCATTGTGAGATTAAGTGTTTTTGCATTATCACTAAAACGTTGATACACCTGCAATACAGAATCCCAAGCTGAATATGTCTTTTGAGCAATTCGGAAAGTGTCCTCAGTAGCCTTATTTAGCTCAACTTGGTTGTTAGTCACTAACTTAAGGCGGTTCTGAAGCCCTGTGTAAGTGTCCATCTTAGAAATTGCAGCACTTACAGTAACTAATCCAGCCATATATCCAGCAAGCTGACGCGTAGCGACAGACAAACCATCCATAGACTTCGTGGCAAAGTCTCCCTTGCGCTCAATGCTATCTAATTCATTGCCTAGATTACGCGCATTACGTTCAGCATTTTTTGAATCTATGACAATTACTAAACGAGATTCTTGTGCCATCTTACTTTCCTCTAGGCAATAAAAAACCCACTCAATGAGTGGGTTTGTGAATAAAGTTGCTTTACCAATCAGCATTAACTTTTTGTTGAGTTTTGATCTTTTCAGCCATTTGATCAGATGATTTATTTAATTCATCCATAATTATTTTAGCTGATGGATAATTTTCGGTAATAGTACGATTGGTTTCACTATAGCGAACTCCGCTAATTACCTGTGCTGGTTTATAGTGAGTAAGATTATCGTAACTTACTTTCATTTTCCCATCTTTTGTATCTACGCGCACTGTGAAATCTACTCGATCACCAGCAGTAACAGTCATACAATCAGCAAACCCAGAACAACGGTATGGCATATTACCTTTGCCAATAATTGAACCCGTAGTCTTATCTTCGTACTGAATTACTGCATTTGCTGAGCGAAAAGCTGTTGCAAACCATTGACGTGCGCCATCATAAATTTGGCCTTGCTTTAATCCATCTATTTGATAAACCTTTTCAAACTTTACAGGTTCTGATGGTTGCTGAGGGGTAGTAGCACACCCAACTAATCCCAAACTCAATAATCCAGTTGCCAATAATTTTTTCATGAATTTCACCGTTTGTTATAAAGTGTACTAACTTTAACAAACTGGTTACTAAATGTCACATAAAGCAAAACCACCCGAAGGTGGTTTCTATCATTCAATATCAGGCAAATCCATTGGATTGTGCTTACTAATTGATAAAACAAAGATTTCAGTTTTACTAGTTCTTTGAAAATGTAAAACCTGATCAGATGTAGAATAATTTGCACCTTTTCTGGTTTGCCAAGATGGTAAACCAATATGAGCATGCCAAAGATCCATCTCCTGAGCATATTTAGCTCTTTCTTTATGATCTTGGTAACACTCAGGAACTTTCCAAGAAGGTGAAATTTTACCCTTCCAACCTGTTAAGCCATTCTGTTCATAATGTTCTAAAAAATCATCAATCAAGTCTAATTTTTCATCAGTGAAAACATTATCGTAATAATACAAAAACTCATCACTAAGTATTGCAGTGTAAAAAGGCTTTATTGAGTCAGTGTTAGAAGTGGATTTTTCTAATCCGTCGTTTGTTGAACTTTCTTCGCCCATGCTCTTCTTTCTTCACGAGTTAATCCTGAAGGCATTTTATACGATTTTTGCTTAGTTAGGGCAATAAGATGCTGAATATCAACACCTAAATGATGATTTTTGTCCGCATGGATTGTTGCGGGATGAACCACAGCGCAATCGATCATGAAAATCTCCAAATACGGATTAGATAAATAATTCTAAAATAAAAGTAATATCATTATTAGCAATACTTTCAATTCAAACTAAGGCTAATAACATTTACTATTGAAAATATAATATTTCTTAATGACATCTATGTCAATTAGAAATTACATTCTTAAACCCTTAACCTTTAATTTTAAATTATTATAATTCAACAACTTAAAAAAGGTAACTTTTAAGAATTTTAGAAAAACTATGCTAAAAGTGCGGTATATTGTGCATTTCTTAAAATACCCCGCACTCGATTTTGTTTTAAGAAATAAAACCTTAAACGTTTTATTTCTTCACCTTAAACTTCTTTTGTGACTCATCTAAAAACAAGTTATCTATAGCAAAAATACAATCATTAAAGATGTCTCTATCGACTGGCAATTCATACTGCTCACAGTATGCTGAGATAGCCGAAATATCCAAAGACAGCGGAATACCTTGCTCATATCGTCTAGACCGTGAAATAACGTTATAAGCAGAAAGAATCGCATTTGATGTATAAGAATACTCGGGTTTCTCAATGACCTTGGCAGCTTGAAGATTTAAGGCTTTTGCGATCGCTGCTTGCTTCGCGTTGTAGTCGCTCGCTTCTTCTTCTGAGTTGAACTTGCACCAGTTGTAGAGGGCTGTGACTTTCCCACCACTTCATTCCTGAATGCATCTGCTTCTTTCTGGATATCTTCAGCTTCTTGCTTTACATATAGCCAAATAGAAATGCCGATATCCCCCATATTTAAAAGCTTTACTGCATTTTCAGGTGAATACTCAGGTTCAGTTTCAACCACTTCACCGCCGTCAATCTTTTCTTCAAAAACTACGCCTTTCCAGTCTTCTATTAGATGACATGCAGCAGCTTCGAGAAGTAATTCGTGGTAAAGCTTGTCATCTTTTCCTGCCTTACTGACATCAAAACCTTTAGAGTTAATCTGATTACTCGCACGCTCTAAGGCAACTTGATATGGTTTGTATCCATTTCCGCGAATTTTAAACTCAGCCAGTACATTTCCTTCCGTGTCTGTATATTCTCGCCATTTACTGACAGTTTTGCTTGTTTGAATGGTTACTTTTAAAGCCATTTTCTACTCCAAAAAAAAGCAGCCATAAAGGCTGCCATCAGTAAAATTAAATTAAGGATTTGGGTTTGGTGCTGGAATACGGGTAATGATTGGCGATTCTTCAACTACCTTATATTCAAATGAAGCATTTAAAATGTCGCTGTTTCCACCACTCGGTAATGGTGCTGTAATTTCAGCTTTAGGAATAAAAATTTCGTAAGAATTACCCAAAGTGTCTGTAATTGGGACCTTCAATGAAATTGAAGTGTTGGTGAACTGTTTTTCGTACATGTCTGAAGTATTTCGTGACCATGCAGCAGTAAATGAACCTGTGCCGGCTGCTAGTGTTTCTAAAATAGCTCTAGCATTGATTCCTTCACCTAAGCATTTTTGCAACTTCATAGTGTTATCCCATTTGAATGAGAATTGCGTCAAGCAAGAGATACCTGCTTGAGATACCCCATCAAGTAAGATTTCACCAACAGAAACATTAGATAGCTTAGGACTGTTATCTGCTGGAGTTACTGCCCCAGCGGGTGGTGTTGAGAAGTTAGTTCGACCTAAAGCCATTAGGCCAAATGCCATCGAAATTAAGCCTGCTTCAGGAATTTCAATACTAAAGGTATTTACATGACAACCTCGGAAAACGTGGTAATCATTTACGTCTTCAAAGCCGCGAAGTACTGAGAATGTTTGGCGAAGTGCCCCACCAAAAGTAAGGACATTGGATGACCAGCTATTAAAGGCTGCCGCTGCCATTAAATCTTGCACAAGTTGGCTATATTTTGCCTCACACTTTAATTCACCGGCATATTCTGCGCCTGTAATCATTGATGAGCGAGCAATGCGCCCGCTAGTGATAGACTTTGACTCTTCTTTAGAAACTGTTGCATCCAAGCCGTTATCTGTAAATTCAAATGTAGTCCGAGCAAACGGTGTCGGTGTTACACCTACCGTTGTTTCTCTTGCAATTTGCGTTATCTGACGCGCACCACTCGACATGGCTTATTACTCCTAACTAGGCATAAAAAAAGCCACCCGAAGGTGGCCGTTAAATTTTTGGCGTAAAAAAACCGCCTTTTGGGCGGTGTGATTTAATTTAAGTAACTATCTTTCATATCAATTGACTGTAAATCCAATGGTCACATTCTGCTGCACAAAATCTCCATCTTTACCTGCATCTATTGTTTGACCCTGAAAACATTCTAAATGCTCGAATCTGAAATATTCAAAATGGGAAAGCAATTCAACACTTAATACAGTTATTTCCTCGTCTCCAGTATTCGGTCTTGCAAAGCATTGGATCAGGATATTTCCTGTGCGGCGAGTGCAAGGCTTATCAGCTAATCCAGCAATGAAACTTGGCCCCCATTTAATTGTCAAACTACACCATAAACCTTTAGTTGGTACCGTAAAGCCTGGAGCATTTGGATATTTAATTCTGTCTTGAGAAATTCCTGTGAAGCTCATCATACGGTCGACTATTGCTTGCCTAGCTTCCTCTAAAGTCATTGCCATTTAGCCACCATACTTTTGAGTAATGTAAGTAAACGTTGTGCTGTAGATACCCAACGGAGCTTGATCAGACCAACCATTCTCTAAGCGCTCAGCATAGGGCTGGTTGTTTTGAATATAGATCAAACTACCAAGTTTAAATTTCACAGCTTGAATCGCAGCATCTTGCAATGCATTAGTAGAAGGCTCTCGCACACCGTAATCACCAGATCCAATAGAAACAATATGTGAAGCTCGATAAGCACCTGTATCGACAGGACTTGAAACAACGAGTGATTGCACTGTATCCATGGTGATTTTTTTTACATGCTCATCTGCCTGTTTCTCAACTTCAAAACTAAAGCTGCTCGGCCTTGCTCCCTTCCACCCCATGTTTTTTAACCTCACTTGCTTCGAACATTTCAAAAAGGTCTTGAGCGATCGCTTGAATCGAATACGCTTCAAACTCTACACTCGGCTCGCGCTCACCCATTCGCCGTTTTACTATTTGCCAGATATGAACAGCCTCATGTAAAAGCAATCCATAAACTTGTATTTGGTCCTTATCCGCTGTATCACCAATTTGGACAATTGCATAAGCGCCGTCTGAATAAGAACTAACCTGAGCATCTGCCCCCATATCTAAAAATTGATCAGCTTTGCCCATATCTTCAAATAACAAATCCATATGTATTTGATTTCTAGCAAGTGCATATTTGACATGTTGAAACGGTGAAATGTACCACTCAGGAACATAATCAAGATTAATCATTTAAGTCCCTATACTTTTCGAAGCTGACATTTCCAACTTGCACCAATTGGGTCCTGTTTAATATGCATGATTCGAAAGGTACCTTGCGCCGTACTCCATTCATCATCAATCATTGGCTCTTTGGTAACTTCATTCTGCAGCACAATAGCTTTTTTATCTGTTGCCAATACTCCAAGTGTTAAAATCTCATATTGGTTATACGAACCAAACAAAACGCCTCTCCCTTTATAATGCTCAATTACATTTTCAGAAGTATTCGTTTTAGGATTCCACTTTGTGCTTACAACCCGCTCACATGTAAAGGTATGAACGGCGTCCGCCAAATCATCATTAAATGCTTCAGCAATGTCTGCCTGAATTTCGTCACGTAAGCCCATATCATGCCCTGTAAAGTGGTATGCCAAAGCCATTAAAACTTGCATTTGGATCTTTCAAATCAAGCGAATCAATATAATCAATTGCTATCTGTTCAAAGCTAGAAATCGCTTCAGTACCTTCTTGATACTCTTTTTCAGATTCGACTGAATCAGCTTTAACTTTCTTTCGTTTAAGCAACTGCTCTTTGCCGTTATAAATTACTTTGGCCAGAATTCCTTTGATAATTTCACATGCAGCATCTTTAAGAAGTGGATCAATTGGATCTGGCACAAAACCTATTTTGTTTTTCATCCAAACATTTGCAAGTTGAACCAGACGAGCTTTATCACTGTCTGGTGCAAAATCGCTGCCCAAAATTGAATTTGCGTCATCTACAGTAATAAAGCTCATTTCATTATTCCTTCGGGATTAATTTAAGGAGTTCTGCTTTGGTTGCAGATGGTTTGTAGCCAATATCTTTACTGGCCAAAAACTCTTTTAATTGATCATTTGACCAATTTTCAAAATCATTTGTCGCCGTATCCGTTGCTGGATTTTCTGCTGCCTTTCCAGCATCCAATTCAGCTATACGCGCTTGCATAGCAGCAACATCATTTTTAAAAGCCTCAAACTCTGCTTGAATGCTTACTACCTTTCCTTCAGCCGCTTTAGCAGCATTGTCAGCTTGGAGTACAGCATCTTTTAAACGTGAGTTTTCAGAAATTAACTCCGAACTATCACCACTAGCTTGTTCCAAGATTTCGATTTTCTGTTTAAGTTGCCCGTTTTCTTCAATAACCTTTTCACATTCAGCTTTTGCATCATTAATCACAGCTTGAAGTTCAGGGATGACTCCTACCTCGACATTTACCGTGGCCATAGTCGTTTTTTGTGGCTCTTCCAACTTACGAACTTCAACTGGAATATCCAGAGCTTCGTAATCATTTTGGATTTTCGGGTAATCACCGTAAATAATTACTTCTTTTGCTTTCAGATTTGGGGTTTCATAATAGTCAGGGTTAGCAATAATGCCCGTCTCTAATGCAGCCAGTGCTGCAATGCGTGTATAGATAATCTTCATGGCGCTTTTCTCTTAATAATAAAAAAGAGGGCTTATTAGCCCTCTTACGGTTTTAATTTTTAGGTTTTAACCAGTTGTCGCTGTACCTGATAAATCAAGTAAGGTACCTGCTGTCATTTTGTTGCTGGTTGCATATTTAATCCAGTTAGCACTTGAACCAAGTAATGTAAGATCAGGATTTTCACCTTTCGATGTATCCCAACTATAACCAAGAATATCTAGGTTAAATGCACCTTCAGCACGCATACCGATTGCTAAGTTTTCTTCATCATTGATGTCATAAGCTCGGAAGCCCGGTACTTGTGATTCAGTTACTGTTACAGCACCATACTGCAAGCCAAAAGCATCGTTATCACCTACAGCATCCGTCACCAATACCGGCTTTCCTAAGGTTCCTGGTAAACCACCATAGATAACGATTTCAGATTCACCGTAAATTTGCTTAGTGATAGCATCATCGACAATATCGAAATATGTATCTGAGTTCATCACCCATAAGCCAATTCGGCCAAACTTATCACCAAACTTTCGCATACCACGAGTTAATGCTTTGCGGCCATCAACAACGATACTTCCTTTCGCAACCATATCGGGATTACTAGAAATAGCAGCTTTTAAAGAAGCTAGGCTGTACTCTAAACGACCAGCAACCAATGCATCAGCAAGATCGTAACCAACAACCATAGCAAATTCTTCTGGTGTACGAGCACGGCGCTTAAATGCCTCTTCAGTAGATGCATAAGGGCCATATTTATATGGAATTTTTACACCTACAGACTCACCTGCACCGATTTTTTCCGGAGTTACTTTTGCATTGGAGTTCACATCACGATGTTTAATGCTACCACCAACTTTGTAGAATGCATTTTTATTGAAGTCACCTTGAATGATTTCATTACGATAAATAATCGCACCATTGGAAGCTTCATTAAAGACATTCAAATTGTCTTGTAAACGTTCTAAATACGCTGTTTGAGCCAGTTGGTTGTAGATGATCATGTCGGAATTAACTGTCGTAGTCATAACTACTTATCTCCAAATATTTAATGATTAGTTCGGTAGTTTTAGGAAGGCATCATTGCCATGTTCTTTGATGTAATCTGCTTTCTGAGAAACAGACATTTCACTGCGTTTCATTCCAGTAGGTGCTCCACCTTTGCCCCCACCTTGAAAACCGCCACCAGTTCCTTTACCACCTTTAAGAATTAAGTCTTTATGCTGGTATCCACCAACCAATGACTCTAAAGCTTCATCAACATTTGCAAGTTCACCGGGACGTACACGTGAATAAATCTTTTCACCGTTCTGATCGTATGCAACCACCTTGCCCTCTTCGATTTTGAAGTGATGGCCAAAGGTCGCTTGCACCATATCCACAGGTACTGCAATGTTGTCTTGAATGTACTTAGAACGAGCAAAACCACCGCCGATTAGTTCTTTATGTAAAGAGGCTTCTAGAGCATCACGTTGCGCAACAATCGGGGCATATTTTTCCTCAACTGCTTTGATAGCTTCAGCTTTAACTTTCTCAACTTCACCGGCATCCACCAGCTTTTTATCGTCGAGATTTTGGATTGTTTGTAATGCCTTTTTAGCTGCCGCTGGGTCTTCGATTCCATCAAAAGCTTTTAATGCTTTTTCGGCTGCTTCTTTGGCTTCACGATGTGTTTTAGCTTCATTGTTTAAGCGTGCAATTGTTGCTACCGAGTGTGGTGCATCATGTGGCATTTCTTTGCCGTCATCATGAATATAGATCGGCTTATCACCGTCTACTTCCGCATAAACTTTACCGTCGATTGTTACTGTTTTAAGTTTCATTGGTCATCCAACCTATATATACAAAATGGGCATCCGCCCGGATTCGCCGTTAGCATCCGCTTTCGGCAGGCAATAAAAAAGCGCCCTTTAGGACGCTTCATTTCTATAAATGATTATTTACTTAAAGCTTGGCGTACAAATGCATCTTTTGCTTCAAGTAGCTTTCTTAATCCTGTGGATTTTTCAGGCCCGTCAGGAAGTTGCTCATCCATTTGCCGAGCTAAATCACCAATTGGCTTACTAACTTGCTGCAAATGTTCAGGTAAATGTTCATATTGGAAATATTGGATAATAGGGCTTGGCATTTTCTTCTCGCAAAAAAAGCACCCGAAGGTGCTATGGTTAAAAATTAAGTTCTATTTGATGAGTGCAATTGCTTTTAATCTTTCAAAAGTAAAACCATAAATTGCCATGGCTTGAAACCTTAATTTGAAGAAATGGCACCAGAATTCATTTTGTGCTCAGAATATATTGAGCATCTGACATATTGATTTGCTTTTCAGGCATTTGTAGTACCTTTCGCTACGTTTCCTTTGCACCCCAAACCTTTTGTCTAGGTTCATCACCAACTAAGCGGATGCCTTGAGGACCACCTACATCAAATGTTGCCGTGATAGTCGCTGGACCCTCAAAAACACTACAATTCATTTTTACAGCGGTTAATCCAGCTAATGGAATACCTGTTTCCTCGTCACAAAGAGCAAGATGAGAAGATTTATCTGAAACTCTTTTAAGTACTAAATGCCTAACTTTTGATTCACTCATAAGCCAAACTCCATAAATGACAAAAGCGCTGTTTGGGCGCTTATATAGGTGAAAATTGTGTCTTAAGTGAGTTTAGAATTACCTGTAATCGGCAATAATTACTCACAGTTAAATCCAGTTCCAACAAGGTCTTTTTTCAAATTTGAAACGAGATTTTGTTGTTCCTGCTGTTGTCCACTAAGATAATTTTTATCTAGAGTCTCTGCACCATCAATAGATTTATAAAGCTCTTTAGATTCCTCTAAATTGTCTTTTAAAAACGTGGTGAGGTTTAGTTTCGCCTGGGCAGCTCTACATAAATTATTTTTAGCTTCTAAATCTTGAGTAGCCTGTTTTACTTGACCAGTTGTAGGATCAAAAGAATATGCATTTGCCATTGCTGACTCCAAAGCTTCAGACAATCGATCATATTCTTTAAGATATTTTTGACTTGGTTCAGCTAAACAAGTGATGGAAATTAGGGTTAGACATACAAAAGCTATTGTTTTCATATTGTATAAATTCTGATGTTTTAAAAAATATAACATAAGAAAAATTACAGACCCAACTTTTTAAAAGCTTTTTCATCCAACTTTCTCAAATCATCTAAGCTATAGAAACGGCCTTCAGGATCAAAGAACTTTTCAAAATCAAATTTTCCTTCCTTATAGAGCTTGTAACGCTTCGGCCCTAGCCACTCTTTTTGAAAGAAATCATCTGTCTTTTTAAAGAATTCTTTAAAAGTGGTATTGGCATCTAACTGTCCTATTAACTGGCTTCGCTCTTCTTTGGGGATGTCTTTAACTCTACGTTCGTCCATTACAAATGGCCGTTCGCCAACAAGTTGACCGTCCTTCTCGACCGGAACCAAGATACTGCGACAGTTAGGATGTAACGGCGGCACTCGCTTTGCCGGATCATTTATTTCCCACACTGAACCATCTAATGAAGCGCAAAGCTTAGAAGTTCGTCCATCTAAAACGCTAACAAATCGGACATATTCAAAGCCAATTTGGTTGAAGCTATTTAGATAGGCTTGATTAGCTACATGACTTCGCACAGTTCTTACCGTTCGCTCAATATCAGTTTTGGTACCATTTAAGATCCCATCTTCATAGTTAAGCCGTTTGCTCCCTCGAATACGCTGAACAATTTCTTGGTTAGTTTTGCCTGAATTAATACCATCTCGAATTGCATACTCAACCTTTTGACGGGCACTTTCAGCAATTCTTGAAAGCAGATCATCGACAAGAGCGCCACCTGCCAACGGAACTTTTTTAGCGGATAAGAATAGTTTTTCCCCATCAGGCTTATTAATTTTTGCTCCATAGAGCTTAGCTACGTAATTGGCCTCATAAACAGCCAGCGCCGTAGCAGAAACGGCAAAAGCTTCAGGTAATGCTAAATTAACACTGGCAAACCATTGGGCAATCAAATCCCTAATTTCCCTTAAATTTGAAGTTGTATATTTACCACCAGCTAAAGCAACTTTCTCCGACTCATTAAGCTCATCCAATAAATCCCGAAGCTTAGATAGCATCTTGCTCGTATCATCATTGAATAAAGCCAATAACTCATTTACCGTTTTTGATGAAGCACGATAAAGATAGGCCTGGTGCTGAGTGAGTGCTTCAAATAGTTTTTTGATATCTGTTGCCATCTCACTCTACCTTTTGATTTAAAGTCCCATCTTGCTCTGCTTCAACATTCTGAAGCTCTTCTTCATATTTTTGTTTAGGGAACATACCTGTTTGGTTGTATTCCCACCATGATTTAAATGAAGATCGGCCTTGTAGAGCTGCTTCAAATAACTGTCGAGCTAACTCAGCTAAATAACCCTGTTTGTTAAATTCTTGACTGATTTCGAACATCAAATCATCTTTAGTTAGAACATCCACATTAGGCGTTACAAACTTAGCAGCCCATCGTAATGCTGCTGACAAGCCTTCATTCATATTAACGACACAGAGCGAAAGAACTGAATGCTGAACGGCGTCATCACTATTTGCCTCTGTAGCAGTCTTTTTGCTTCCAGAACCCTTCTCGATTAAACGTGCCCCCATCTCCTTCATTTTTTCCCACTTGTCTTTCATGGCTTCCCGGGCAAGCGTATTAGGATCAGCTTGAACAATACCTAGACCACCATTTTCAGGTAAAGGCAAAAGTACTTTCGCTCCAATGTAGATGCCACGTTTCTTGGCTTGGTCATACCACTCCCAATTAACACCCTTCGCATAGTATTGAGGTTGCCCCATATAAAAAACGGACTCTTGAAAGTCCGCACTGTCTCTGTAATGGGCTAAATTGAGATTAGCCAAAGGAAGTAATGGTGGCTTTTTAATCTCTTCTGAATTATCAATTGCACCTACAAATGTAAAAGGTATATAGGTCCAGAAATTCCCGTTGTAATCTGTTGGAAACTTCTTCTCTCCGCCAACCCAGTTACCCTTTTCACCCTTTGTGTACACCTGAACGGAATAAATATATTCCCCATTTCCCTCTTGCTCTAAACGAAGTACACGATATTGCTCTTGTTCGGTTTTACTAAATCCATCAGCACCGCGCTCAGACCTAAATTCACGGATAACTACGAGACAAAGTTTTTTCTGGTTATCGACCATTACTGAATCCCAATTCACTACATCTATGGCATTCAATAAATGAATCATTGGATAGGCTTTTTGCGCTTTAAATTCCGCTAGATTACGAGCTGGTGGCACATCAGGATAATCAACATATAAAGCGCAACGATAATGCTTCAATAAGTGGCGAATTCCATTTTGAGCCAATTGATAAGTACTTAAACCGGCTCCATTCGCATTACGTTCTAAATGAGCAAGGTCGGGAGGAAATTTAAAACTTGGATCTGTTGCAAAAGCTGCTCCAACTAAACTATTTGATGTAGTCCCTGTTACTTCATAAAAGACTGCACGAGTAAGATAAGCCTCATAAGCGCTTTTATTTGCAGGTGACTTATCATGTGCATTTGGCATCGGCAAATATTTTTCACCTTTAGCCTTAACTGCATCTTCACCTTCACAAACATCATCAAGTTTTTGCCAGTATGGCAAGTTTTTAACATATTCAGCATGTTGAAAAGTTACATCACTCATCGAGCAAATCCCATATCAGCGAAGAAGGTTTCAAATCCTTCATGTAATTCATTAAAAGCGTCAGATCCACCATCTACCTGATCGTCATTTGTTCCATTAGGGAAATTCCGAAGTTCTTCAATAAAGGCTTTGTTCCAATCACCTTTAAGCATTCGAACATTCCCAACATTTACTTGAGCGGCAAAAGGCTGTGCCCGAGTGATCTTGTCACCCGATACTGGTTTTGCAACCACATGGTAGCCACTGAGAAGTTTTGTAAATGCCAGAGCTTGAGATTTCCCTGCTTGACCAGGGTCCTGAGGAATTCGAACAGTTACGTTTTTTCCGTCAAGCTCAGTGGTTTGCTTTAAGCGTTTATTTACATTGTCAGGGCCAAGCTGTCCTCTTGTAACATCGACAATGTAAGTAAAACCATCTGCACCAAGAGCTTCTCTAACACCTGCAGTAAAGTCGCCTTCATTCTCAGTAGCACCAAAGTCCCAAGCCCTTACTTGCTTCACTACATCAGCAGGTAAAGCATCCACAATTTCAATATTGTCAGGCTTAAAAAAACCGCCTGCTGGCGGTGATGGCATTTGACGATATTGCCCGGCAAAAACATACGGAGCAGCTTGCTCCATTTGCTTCAACTTTTGGATATTGTGTTTTGCTGGCCACAGTGCGGATCCGTCTTCCTGAATAGCTGAAAGACATAGATGCTCCCACACTTCACCGTTACCACCAGCTACAGGAACGCCGTCTTTTCTATCACCTAGCAACCATCCAGCTAAATCATCTTCATGAAGTCGCTGCATAATCACAATGATCGGCGTATCTGGCGAGTTAGTACGCGATTCGAGTGTGTTCTGAAACCAATCAATTACCCCTTCTCGAATAGTTTTTGATGAAGCTTCATGTGCTTTGTGCGGGTCATCAATAATAATGCAGCCGCCAAAGCCTTTACGAAGTTTTCCTGCACCAAAACCGGTAATCGTGCCGCCTGTACCAGTCGCATAGCAGACACCACCTTGGGAAGTTCTCCAGAAGTCTTTAGCCTTACTATCATCACGCAATGTAAGCTCGGGAAAGACTTTTCTATACGCCTCTTCTTGCACAAGGGTTCGTATTTGGAAGGCATTATTTGCGGCAAGCATTGCCGAGTAACTGATATGAATAAACTCACAGTCTGGATTCTTACCAAAACACCAAGCCATGAAATTAATTACAGCAATTTCAGTTTTAGAATATCGTGGTGGAACGTTAATAATTAACCGCTTTATCTCTCCGCGATAAACTTTCATTAAAGCTTCGCAGATTTCTAAGTGGTGCCAATTTTGCATCCATTTATAACCACGGCGCTCCTTAAACATGTACCTTGTGAAGAAATATAAATCTTCTTGCGCCTCGATTCGGATGGCTTTATCCCGAGCCGCATCAGTACTCATCTAAGACTTCCCTCCGCGCTTTTAAGTAATCTTCCATTGGAACTGGAATTTCAGAATTAACTGTTTGGACTGGTCCGCCGTCTTTGCCTGTAATTTCTTGGCGATTAGTAAATTGACCACCAATATCTTTAGCGGCTTGTTCAAGAATTTTTAAGGCTGTTTTGACGTTTCTAGTCTTCTCAAGCTGTCTTTGGTATTGCTTCAGTCGGTAATACTTGTTAGCAATAGGAATATCAATTAAGCCTTTATCAAACTCATCTCTGGTTTTTTCAAATAGTTCGACATACTTTTTGCTTAAGTTTTTACCAGCAACTTTTGTAGGGTCATAAGTTGCAACTTGAACACGATCTATATCAACGCCAAACTCTTGTTTTACGAGTTCAGCCACTTCTTGAGGTGTATCACGACAAGCAAGAGACTGAACTATAAAGATTTTCACAGGCTCTTTTAGTGTCGCCATAACTTCCTCATCGTATAACTACGTATAACAAAATGGGCAAAAAAAAGAGCCATTAGGCTCAATTGATTACACAGTTGCCGCAGCATTTTGAAATATCAACATTCGAAACAAACGGCGGATTCTTTGCGACTTCAATAAGTCGCTTAACATTTTTGCTTGGTCCATAACGTTTAACTACGCCAATAAACTCTTCAACGTCATGACCTGCAAGATAGTGCTTAGGAAGACCAGAACTATCGCTATAAACAATTTCTCCGTCCTCGTCTCTCATCACTCCAATGTGGTAAAGCTCATGTTCAAGCAAATAACAGAACTCTGTATCGTTTGCACGCTCACAGAAAGAAGCGTCGACAGTTATTAAGTATGTTGGCACAAAGCCGAACCAGTCACGCATCTGTTGCTCTTGTCTAGCTTTACGCCAGCCACCGACGTTAAACATTACTTTTTCACACTGCCCCAGTACCATCGCCTGCTTGCTTTTATATGCAGAAGAGGCCCAAGCAAATGCCAAGAACTCTTCATTATCATGAAGTAACTCAGCAATATGATCATGATCTGGATTATAAAGAGGCCCACCAATCGTTAAGTAATTAGCCACAACCCATTTTTTTAGGTCTGGAGCCGGTATTAAACGAATTGCTTCCTCTTCTTCAGCTTGATCAATAAAATCAGTTGGAGGAAATGGTCTGATCTGATCCATTAAATATTTGCCTCTTTAAATTTTTTAGCCATTCACTAGCGTATTGAGTCCGTAACTGCAAAGGTCCAGACTCATCAATGCCACATCTTGAAGCTGTCTCTATGCGAACTACGGTGTAGCCCATCTCTTCAGCCATATCGTAACGATCAAGACTACAAGCTTTATTTTTAAGTTTGCCCTTACGACCGCCAGACCATGGACCACCCGCAATTTCAACTAGTATTCGATACTCAATTAAATGAAAGTCAAACCGCCAGTGCTTAGTAGACTTAAACTGGAATTTCTTTTCGTACTTAATTTCCAGATTGTCTAAAGCTTCAGTAAATTCTTCCTCTGCCTCTAAGTACTTTTGAGTAGCTTTAGGTAGCGGTCTGGATTTAGGCTTGGTTTTAGGTTCTTTTTTCCGAGTAAGCCAAAAGTATTCTGTAGAATCCATTATTCTCACCCATAAAAAAACCGCCCTAAGGCGGTGGCTAAACTCACAGGCAATATAGTATTACTTCTTAAAAGTTGCCTTATAAAGCTTGGAATTAAAGTAATCCGTAATTTCTTTACCTTCGTTTTGAATTTTTTCCTCATTTAAGGGTAAAAAATCTAATTCAGATTTGAAGCTCATATACTCTGGAATAAATTTCTTTATAGGCGGAGGTGGTTTAGGTCCACCTTCTGTAATTTTTTCGATAAATCCAGCTAACCATAAAATATACTCACCTTCTGAATTATGAGGAGGAATCAAACTCACATCTATTTTTACTTTACATTCATCTAATTGTTTACTAAACAATTCAACAAAATCAATAAAATTATATTTTAATTTAAATTTTGTTCCCTTAATTTCTCTGCGTATACATGTCATAAGTAAGTTCATATTTTCAATACAGTCATGTGAAAACAATTCCTCATCTTTAATTTTGTTATAAATATTTTCCGCAAACATGAGATACTGTGTCATTTCAGCAGCTCCTCATTTTTATAAAGTATTTTTCTTAAGGTAGCCCTATTATAACAATGTTGCAACAAGAAATTTTCCATTTTTAGTTTAAGAAAATTTTAAAAATTATAAAAACGATTATATTCAATAAATTAGTACAAATAAAAGCTATGGAAATTTGATCTTTCTGTTGAGCTTTAAAATGGATTATTGTGTTTAAATCATTAATTTAAAAAGCTTGCCTAGTAGGTAAGCTCCCCTTTTTTTGATATTTGCGCTGATCAATAAGGTTTAGTGTTACTTAAAGCAACACACTGATAATACTGAAATATTTAAAAATAAAAAAGCCCACTTCCTATTTTTATTCAGAAATGGGCTTAGCGAAAAAAAACGCTTAGACCTGAAATAGGAAATATCTATTCGGAAATATCTCCAACTTCATATTGGCATAATATTTAAGCACTAGCAATAGGGATTGAATTAAAAATATTAAATATTCATATTTAAATAGATAAAGATTTCTTTTTAAATAGTTTTATTTTTAGCCTACATAATTTTTTTACTTATCAAGAGTTATAAAGAATATGTGCCCATCAATAGGTAATACTTAATAAGGTCTTATGTGTAGTAACCATTAGGCTCTAGAGACTAAGAACTCAAACTGACTAAAAATAAAAAATAATTAATTTTCAATATTAATGATCATATACTGCAAAGTTATGTATATTCCAACTTCTCCATTGTTGAGTGCCTCATATAAGTCTTCATCAACGAAATCTCCAGATTCATCATATAGCCATTTATGAATTTGAATAATTTGTATATTCCCTTTTTTGTCTATTCTTGCTATTGGGTCTATTACGGACCGAACTATCACCTTCTTCTTCGTCTTAACATCGAGCAATGTGATAATTGTCATTTTAAAATCCTTATAAATATCCTGTATAACAACTACTCTCAATCAATAAAGATTTTTATATTTAAATTACTTAAATAGCAATCTTTTCAATCTAAAAAATAAATTAAAAACACTTCAATAGTATGTGCCTATTAGAAAAGATACCTTAAATATTCTACTAGCAATAAAAAACCGCTTTAAGGGCGGTTCATCTAAAATTCACAGGTACTTAATGAAGATTTTTTTTCTGTCTTTGCATCTTTCTGGGCTCACAAATTTTTCCAATAAAGTTAGTTAACCACAAAATACTTTCTTCACGATCTTCAAAATGAGGTATAAGGCTTAAATCTACTTTTATTTTGCGATCAGCTAAAGGCAAACTTAAACAATGTTCAAAGTCTATTGAGCTGTACTTCAATTTGAGTCTTTTTTCTGCAGCTTGATTCTTTATCTCAGCCATAATGCGATTTAGATTAACAATCAAATTATTTGAAATTTTATTATTTTCATATACCCGTTCGTAAACTGTCTCAGCCACATCAATGTACTTTATTAGCTCTGCATTCTCATTCATAGCATTTGTACTCCGTTTTTTTAATTATTCTCCTAAAATCATGTTTATTTGAGTTACCTAATGCATCTTCTAAGTAAATATTGTTTAAATTCGATTAATTTAATTTTAAATAAATTATTGAATTAATAATATAATTATTGGATTTTATAATCTTTTTATACATCTTTATCCTTAGCAAATTCAATTAAAATTTAATAAAAAGCCCCGCCAATAATCGATATTTAGCGGGGCTTCTTGCGCCGTAATACGTCCGGCAAACGATAAAACTAGTTTTTAGGTGATCTAAGAATAGTTAGTACTTTCTCTGACATGTCATGTAAGTTTGAACCTACAGGTAACCAGAATTGATAATTGATGTTGTCGCGGTTAAAAACCTGTTTGTAGTATTCTGTTGTGAAACTTGGGTCTAAATCAGAAGCTTTAAGCAATCTACCCTCTTTTTCTATCTTTTGCCCGTCAAGCTCACCACCAACACAGATATTCATTTTATTTACCAGTTTTTAATCAGACTGGACTATAACACTAAATATCTATCTTCAATCTAATAACTTGAAATCTTGTCCATGTTCTGGACTATGAAATGATTTACCATCTTGGTTCATAGCAATTTTTTTTCCAGAATTTGTTCGTATTATCCATTTCTTTTTTTCTGGTTCAGTTGGGTTCAGCACCTGAACGTACATTTCAACACCAGCAATAGATACGGCTTTTATATTCATCAGTAATACCCTCATAAAAAAAGATTGTATACCAATAAAACGCAAAAAGCCCATCGATTGATGAGCTTTTTAAAAATAACCACCAGTGTGGTAAGTATTAAACAGGTTCTTCCACTGTTTGTATGAATGAGTTTTCATCAAATAACCACGTATGTGGTAAAAAAACAGTTACACTTCGAACACTGTATAATGAATATGCCATAACCTGTGTACACAAGTCAATAAATCAAAAAACACTTTTTAAAAAGACTTATAACGGGTTCGTGGAGGATGAGGAAAATAAGCTTTATTTGATTTAGCTGTTGCTTGAGTTTTATTCTTAAGCTCTGAGATTTCTTTAGCTTCTAATACTAATTCGACACCTTTTTGTTCTGCCCTAAGACGTACATATCCTCGTAACATTTTTTCATTGTAAATGAACTGCCCCTTTTTTAAACCAGTCTTCAAAATAGGGCCATATTCCTCTTTAAGTAGGTTTCTTACCCTTAAAGAGAATTTCTTTATATCTAAGACTTCACTATCTTTAAATTGCTTCATAATTCCTAAATATTGGTCATACATACTTTTTATGTATTCACCAATATTATCCTCAGCGACAATAGTTGACCAAACAACTTCTTCGTAATCACGAGAACGTTGATTTATTGCTTTTTCATATGGTCTAGACAATTCCGTATGTATAGCATCGATTGCTATATCAATTGCTGCGTGATAATCCTCCCATTCAACTTCAGTTATTTGAGTAGGTTTGTCGTAGAGTAGCCATAATAATTTTTCAATTATTAAATGAACGTAAAAAGGATAACCATCACTGATCAATGCAATCCTGATATAAATTGAACGATCAATACTTATATCAAATGCTTTCATTGCCTCTATAGCAATTTCCCATCGAGCATCCCAAGATAGTTTAGGCAACTCTATAGTTTCTAATTGACGTATTGCAGATCGATGCGATCCTAGTATTTCATCAAGTGTGTCTGCAATACCGGTAAAGATAAATTTAACATCAACTCGCTTATCCCCTAATTGCTTTAAAAAGTCAGCAAATTTTTCTACCTCTTCTAACTCTTTTATTCGGTCAACTTCATCAACTACTACTAATAAAGGTTCATCAAAAAACTCTGAAAGCTCTTTTAATATTTCAATTCCATCACTTAAACACTTAATTTCATTTTTAAAGTTTATATATTCAATTTCACTTTCTCTTTTGAAAGTGAACCATTTAAAGCCAATTTGGAAGGTATTTTTTACTTTTTTCCTTTTTAATACAGTTTTATTGATTGCTTGAGTTGCGATAGTTGAGATCATCGACAAGACTGTAGTATCTGGAGCACATGAAATATCGATATAACAATCATGCCCCCCACACCATTCATTAGCGGCGGTAGCAGCTAATGAAGACTTACCTACACCTCTTTCACCATAAATAAAAACATTTCTTCCTGTTGCATAAAGTGCTTGTTGGATTCTACTTAATTGATTTTCTCTTCCTTTTAAATGCTCTAAAGACAATACTGGTCTAGAAGGTGAAACAACTTCATTTAATAACTTGCCAAATGTTTTTCTATCGTAATTCTTAATTGCCATGTATATACCCCCTATTTGGATGAATAATATCAAATATTTAGCAAATCTGTTTTTAAATTAGGGTATCTACCACTTATAAATGCTAAACCGCATTTTAAATCTTGGCGAATTTGAATTGTAGACGTTTCAAATAAAGCAGCTGCTTTTCTTAATTTATTATTGTCAACATATACGCACCAAATCACATCTAACCATTCTTGAAAAACTTCACTATTGTATTTTCTTAAATCTAAAATAATACGTTGAAAAGCGCGTGCTTCATTGTCATTTATCTGACAAGAAATCCCTTTGGGATATGTTGACTCTTTGAAATTTTCATCACTTAAATATCGGGCTAGCAATTCTACTCTTTGTTTTTTAGTTAATTTTTTTGTGGGCATAGATTTATAAAACTTCTGTTTTCTTTCAGAATCACCATTAATCCATGCACCAAATTGCCGAAACCAATCTTCAGTACTATATTTAGACCAATCGACCGCTTGTAAAATGTGTTGTTGTACTGGCATATTCATTTTCATCCCACCAATTGCTCAATTTGTTTAATCGCCACGCCTGCTTTAACTTGCTCTGTGCTGAACCGTAAAACTGTAAAACCCATCATTGCTGCGGAGTTGTATTTCTCCATATCTCCTAGATAACCTTTGCCCCTCGTATGGCGACCTCCGCTCCAGATCCCGCCTTCAACCTCAATCAAAATTTTTGTACCAGTAATCAGAAAATCTGCTCTCCATTTGCGTGTTGGATGGAATTTATATTCCTGTTCAAAACTGATCTTGCATGCTTTTAAATGCGTTGCCAGAACCATTTCACCCACACTTGGTTGTCTGGCAATTTGCTTTGCTGAACGCCGCTTTTTATTTTTCTTAATAGGAAATAACTTACGGTATTCAGCAATGCTGACTGATGACATCAAGCACCACCTTTCAGCAAATGGTCCAATTGATTAGCAAAGCAGTTATAAACTCGCGCTTTATCCTGATCACCAAAAAGGCTGGAAGAATGAGCATCTTGTTTATACTTCTGAGCCAGTTTTTCAATTGACTCCCTTAGTTCAACCAGAGTGCTTTGCTTTTTACCGCTGAGTGGTTCAATTGAGCGTGATACGTGGTCAGCCATTTCTTTTTCCATATGATCGAAGTAACTTTGACGTGCTAAATTCCTCGACTTGATTAGCTCTGGTGAAATAAGCTTTTCCATTTCACGGCGTTGCGCTTCAATCCATCTACTGTCCATTTTTTGCGCCCTCCGCATTAAACTTCTTCGCTTGGTCAAGTGCCTTCTCTAATTGAAGTAACTCGTTGTAATCAGTATTAGATAAGCCACTACGGTTATATCGACCTCGTAATTTTTCACAAAGAGTCTTAACTTCTGCAAAACCGCAGTAAGAATTTATTAACTCTTCAACTGCACAGTGTTGGCATTTACTCATGGCGATATCCTTTTTCATCTAGCTCTTTACGCGCCAAGCACCACAAAACCACCGCACCGCAAAGTACTGCTGTTACACACGAAATGAGTAAGCCACAGCTTAAAATCTCGAATTTAGTCATGATCCTGCCCCACCAAAACGCAAGTCATCCCAGTCACATTCAACTACTGTCAAACCGTCATGTTGAAACCGAGACCATAAACGGTCCCCTAAGTTTTCCTTCAAACCTTGCGCCTTTTCTGTAGACTCAAGCGTCATGTTGGAAATTAAAACTGTCGGCTTTTTTTCGTCATAACGTGCATATAAAACTTTATGAACGAGCTGCAATCGACTCTCGTGTTGGTCGTGCAAACCATATTCATCCAATATCAATAAATCACAGTCCGTGAAGCGAAAAATTGCATTTGCTTCATTGTCATCTGGCTTTGTCCATGCAGTCGCAATTTCATTTGCCATGTCTTCTGAGGTGACGTAACGAACATAACTACGCTTGTCTAAAACGTTACGAGCAATAGCACATGCAAGATGGGTTTTGCCTGTTCCTGTACGCCCAACCATAATCAGATTGCGCTTCTTCCCTGAATTAAAATCTTGAACAAATTTATGGCAAGCAGCTTTAGCTTCTTTCTGCGGATCAATACTCACCACATAATTTTTAAATCCGCTTTCCTTGTGGCGCTCAGGAAGTTTTGCTCCGGCAAAATGTTTCTCGCGTACCATAAGGTTGACTTGGTGTGCGTGTTCAATTTGTGATTTCACATACGCTTCATTTGCACATGTTTGGCAAACTGGACGACCAATTAATAAAACCATTAACTCATTGTGTTTAGGGCAAAACTGATTAGTTTGTACCAGCTCAGTTTTGAATTGTTTGCTCAATGCATTCATAGCATCTCCCCTACATCGATATCATCTGTGGCTGGTGCATACTGTTTTGAATCACCCCAAGCACTGTTTACGTCTCTTGCTGGTGCAGTTTTCATTGGTGAGTTTTGTTTTTTAGGTCTTATCGACTTTGTGAATTCCTGAATTAACCAAGTTGCAAACTTTCGAGTTCGTTGGTTTTCCGTGAGATCAATTTTGTTTTCCCAGTGAGCATTGAAGTTGCCAAGATGAAATTCATAATTTGGCATTTTTAAAACCTGCTCTGCTTGTGCACCCACTTGTGAAGTCCTAAGAACATTCAGCAATAGTTCACGATTTGGTTTCCAAGACTCCTCGGCCGCTGAAAAATTTTCAACCGCGTTTTGTGTGTGAGTATTTTCTTGTTCCTGCTCCTGCTCCTGTTCCTGTTCCTGTTCCTGGCTTCGAAGGGGCTTGTAAGGGGCTTGTAAGGGGCTATCTATTTTGGCGTTTTCGCCACGCTTTTGAGTCATACAAAATGCTTGTGCATATTTATCGAAAAAGCTTGATAAATAAGGGCTTGACGGCAATGAGTCATACTCTTTTTGCACGTTCTTACAGCGGTTATCGGCTGGCTTTAATGACTCAGCTACTTGAAAACGTGCCATCTCGTGCACCCAGACTGTCTCCGTGGCTTCGTCATAGCTACAAAACCCCGCTTCACAGGCTCTTTGAAGCCCCTTAGAAGCCCCTTCAAAGCCCAAGCCAGTTTCATGAGCAATATATAGAAGGGGTATGTAATACAAGCCAAGCATGTTCGCGTGAGGGCTTGTCATTAAATACATAGCGACAATTAAGCCTTCAGGTGTTTGACGAAGTTTTTTTCCCGTAGTTCCCGTCCAGAAATGTGGTGAGACTTTCCCATAGTCACGCATGGTTATTTATCTCCTTTGAAGGGGGTTCGAAGGGGCTTTGAAGGGGTGATAATAATCATTACTTACCCCTTCCAAGCTTCACTAATCCGCGCATTTCCAACTGACGAATAATTCTTGGAGGAATAAATTCGTTGTTGATTTTGTAGCGAATGCGAGACTTTTCTTTCACCTGAATTAGCTTGTGCCCATCCTCCATAAGACGGCGAACTGCTATAGCCTGCCCCCCCATATGAGTTAATTCTTCAAGTTGATAAAATCTTTCCTGAGCCTCAATTGCGGCATTCATAACTGAAAGTGGCATAGCTGCTAATTCTTTAGCCGAATAGATCTTTACTGGTTGTTCCAGTGGAATTACCACCTCTAGCGGTGTGGTGGAAACGGAAATATCCTGTTTTCTTCTTGCTGCATATCTCACTTTTCACCATCCTTTGGCTTAACATAGCCACCAAACGAATCAACCAAACACGCTTTGGTTAAGCTGGTTACAATCTGTTGTGCTAACCACTGCGTTATGCGAAATTGACGAGCCATAGCCTCTGAAAATTCAACTTTGGTTACCGCCGCATTATTTTCGTCATACCCTTTGTTGCGTAAATTTTGCTTTTTCACCTCAAATAGGTGGCCAAGTACTCGCAATGCAGGCTCATAGAAAGATTGGATTTCACTTTGCTGGCGAGAATCTTTGATTTGGTGTGTAAAGCTGTTCATGACACCTCCGCTAATGCTTGCTCTGCGCTTGTTAGTCGGCGTTTGGCATTAAGTTCTGCAACTGTTGCTGTGCGGATTTCTTTTGAAGAAACCAGAATCAAATGATTCTCTGATTTGATAGTCCACAACCTAGTCAAAGTTTTATTTTTAACCTCAAATAAATCGTTTGATTTAAAACTTCGACACTCTTTAGTAAGTACTACAACGTCACCTATTAAAAAATCTGGTGAGTTGAGTTCGATTGGTTGTTCTGATAAATTGTTTGTGTTCATTTGATCCACCTCAATTGAATGCCTATAAACCACTCCTGTTTGCGCAGGTAGTGGTTTTTTATTTGAATAAAATCCGCATGTATTCAGGTGAAGTGAATGCATGTGCTAAATAGACTCGCGTTGCTTCTGCAATTTCAGGTGAACAATACACATCACTTTCTTGCACAACCTTCAAACCAATGGCTGTCAACAAAAAGCTAATAAACTCAATCTCAGTCCATCCATTTGATTTCTTTTCTGTTTTCATCCGTGAAAGGATGCTTGCATCGACATTTATCATCTCTGCTACTTGTCTTTGATTGCTAGCGTTAAGTGATTGCAATATGAGCGATTCGTTATTGCTAGCGCTTGCAGGCAATTCATTTAATACTTTGCTCATGGTTTAGTTCCTAAGCGGTTAATGATCCAAGGTTTTTGCTTTTTGTCGTCTGGGGACGAAGTTCAATCCAAATATCTTGATAGTTATCAGGGAAAAGCTCTTTTCGCGTTGTTAAACCAAGATCTTCAGCAATAACTGCTAGCCTGATTTTTCTATCAAGGGGGATAGCTTTCCATCCACTAACTGATGACGGAGCAATCCCCAGAAGTCTTGCTACCGCTGTGACACCACCTAGCTTGTCTATAAGTTGTGCGTCATTCATAACGTGCTCCTAATTTTTCTTTAATTATTAGGCATTCCTTATATTGAATCAATAGGAATACCTAATTTTATTTATGTTAGGATTTCCTAACATTCTGAGGATAGTTGTATGAATACTCTTGCTGAACGACTTAGGTATGCCATGGAAGTTTTGCCACCTAAAAAGATTAAAGGTGTTGAGCTTGCTCGTGCAGTAGGAGTTAAACCTCCTTCTGTGAGTGATTGGCTGTCTGGAAAATCCAAAACAATGGAAGGTGAAAATTTATTACGTGCCTCAAAATTTTTGAATGTAAATCCTTCATGGCTTGCATCTGGCACGGGAGAGATTCAATCAAGCACGAGAGATAAATTTAAACAACTGGATATCGAAGAGTTCAAAAAGAAATACAACATTAGTGATAGTGATGAAGCTCTTTTATTTTCAACAATTATCGAAAAACCGTTTATCCCATCATCTAAGCGTTGGGTTCCTGTTAAGGCTTACTCCAAGATGGGCATGGATGGCTATTTCACAGATATGGGTTATGAAGGCAATGCTGGAGATGGGTATGTTCCAACTCACTCAGCAGGACCAAGAGCCTATGGCATTAAAGGAACTGGCGACTCAATGTTTCCAGCAATTCGTAATGGCTGGTATGTTGTATGCGACCCTGATGCAGATCTTGTGCCGAATGAGTTTGTTCAGGTGTGCTTGAAGGATGGAAGATGCACAATTAAAGAATTTGTCGGCATCAATGGTGGGGTTTTAAGTTTGCTTTCTGTGAATGGTGGTGAGCGATTTTTCTTTGAAATGGACGAGGTTGAAAGTATTACCGCTATTACAGATATCGTGCCGCCAAGTCAGCATAGACAAGAACATCCTTATTCGCATTAATCACAGGAAGACTTATGGACAATTCAAAACGACCAATCAACCAGATTATTGCTCGCATCAATGATGCTGCAAAACATGGTGAAGCTTTGGTGTTGACTGCTGAAGAAGTAAAGATTCTTTCTAAAGATATTGGCGACAAAGTCTTTATTCCTGTGCTTACTAATGAGCAGGTCGTGCAGTTGGTAAAAGAAGGAAAGCTAGGTCAGAAAATTAATAACATAAAAGATTAATAAACTGTGAACCCGACACAGTCTTAACAACAGATCGGGTGGAGAATAAAATGACATTAGAAAATGTTTTTAAACAAGCAATTGATTCAAAAAAGAAAGTAAAACTATCTTTTTTTTCAAAAGAAGATAATCGAGAATTAGTTAGAAAATGCGCCCCTATGGACTTTGGCCCAAGTAGACGAGCGCACAATAAAGATGATCGATTTCATTTATGGGATTATGAAAGTGATTCAAGGGTTCATACCTTGAGCCTATTGCCTAATCAAATATCAAATATAGAAGTAATTGATGAGGAATTTTGTCCCAGTGAGTTTATCACCTGGAACATCAGCAAATCTCCTTGGTTTTATAAAAGAGATTGGGGTCAATATTCATAATTTTATCGAATAACCAAAAACACTGTTCTTTGGTCAATTCAATAGCGTCATTTTCATCTGGATTCGACCCATTAAAAGACAACATCCAAACCGTTCCTTCTGCTTCAATCGACTCAATAACTAATGGTGGTGATGAATTTTTTATTGTTCCTGTCATCATAACAAACTCCAAACAACCCATCCCTGTGATGGGTTTTCTTTTGTCTATTAAAGCACAAAAATTAGGTATTTCTAATTTTATTAGGAATACCTATTGACTTAATAATTAGGTTTACCTAATATCTATCTCACAGACAACAAAAAAGCACACCGCCCCTCCCCAGGTCCGATGTGCTTTTGCAAACTGCGAGATCAATTATGAACGTAAAAACCTTTTCAAACAAGCATAAGGTAACTGGAGTTACAGCAATTGCTGTACTTGTAGCCTTGAGTTCTTGTGAATATCGAACTGCTAATTCTAGCGTCCCTTCTAATTACTCATATGAAAGCGAGCAAGTCGTTGCTTCTGAATATGAACTTCTGGCTGTTAAGAAAACTGGAGAAAAATCTGGTGAAGCAGTTATCCGCATTGACGGCTTCAAATTAAACGTGAGCTTCGATTTTGACGGTGTAGCTGATAGCTATGGTGTAGCTGGATCTGATTTTACAGCGGCTGAAATTACTAACCTTGCTATTGAGTCAGTAACTGACTTAAGCGGCAAACCTTGGAATGATTTCACCAATCATGACGACCATAAAAACATAAATATTTTATTAGCGGGCTATATCGACCGTAATAAATGGTTGGAGGCAGCCTAATGAAAGATTATAACTGCCCTACTTGCAAGAAGATGATTCCTGTTGACCGTTCAAAAATCAAAGCTGGTGATGAGGTTTCATTTTGCAGAGTAACCCAATCTTCTAAATCTGCACGTTTTTCTTCAAGAGAAGGAATTGTCAATTGCCGTGAAGGTGATGTGGTTTTAGTTAAATATCGCAAAGAAATTATTCCTTTAAATATTAAGGACGTTTCACCTGTTGATGCTCCTAGCCCGCTTACGTATGCCTTTGTTGGTACATGCGAATGTAAGGAGGCTGAACATGTCTAATTTCAAAAAACATCCTGACGGCTACAAGTCATTTTTAGGCCGTGATGATAAGGGTCTCTACTCTGTCCGCATTGGCTGGCAAGTGTACGCATCTAATGCTAATGGCTCAGTTCTTTACAAAGTTAAAGACGGAGTTAAGACGCCTTTAAATGTGTTCAGGTTCCAAACTTCTTATCCAAAAGTTTGGAATGAACTCACCCAAGAAATCGATTTTCAGCGCAGAAAGCAGCTCGCTATAAAACTGCGTGAAACAAATATCCCTACTTATGACCGCAAAGCTTATAAAACTAAGCGCGGCTTCACTGGCTCAAGATAAGGATAAGAAAAATGACAACTGAAAACTCAAAAGACAACTTACATATCTGGAATGCAGTTAAGCAAACGCCTACCAATTTTCTTAAGAAAATTGACTTTGGTTATTTAAAAGGTAAATCAGATATTAACCCTCAATGGCGATTAATGGCTATGACTCAGGCCTTTGGTCCTGTTGGTCATGGCTGGACTTATAGACATGTACGTTTATGGTCTGAAACCGCGCCAGATGGAACCATTATGGCTTTTGCTGAAGTAGCAGTAAAAACCAAGATTGATGGTGTTTGGGGTGAGGAATTTTTCGGCAACGGCGGTTCAGCAATTGTTGAAGTTCAAAA